>NZ_JCAHRB010000001.1:0-358037 GCF_059429395.1 Agrobacterium sp. K11
TCACCCTCAAACAAGTCAACACACCAAAATACAAATTCTAAAAAAAACATTCAAAACATTGATTTTAAAGGAGAGTTTGAAATTAGTCATACAAACTAACAGATTTTAACGTTTCGGAACTGCATGACGGGAGCTAGGGCTTTTCCTACCACGACGAGGGCGCTCTCTTGGGCATTGCAGGCATTGCGCCCTTCCCAGTCTTATTCGGAAGACGGGCTGAAACGGGCGACCAGAGCGTGCGCATTGCCGGGATAGGTGAAGCGTACATAGGTGACGGCACCCGAATTGCTCCATGTGCGCCGCTCCACGACAAGGCAGGCCTGCCTGTCGGAGATACCCAACAGGCGTGCCACATCTTTCGAGGGCGTTTCGGCACTGATGCGGTGTTCGGCATTGCTCCAGGGAACATGGCCAAGCAGCCAGGGTCCGGGTGCAATCTCCGTGAAGTCGATTTCAGCGGCATCGGGAACGGTTGCCAGATTGACGAGACGCTGCTCGATGCAGAATTCCCGCATGCCCGCAAAATGAATGCAGACGATATCGAGCAGCGATGTACCAATGGCAATATCGAGACTTGTCCGATCCTCACGCTTTGCGACACGCTGTGTGCGCTTCAGGACCTTGAAGCCATATTCCAGGCCAAGGGATTCGACTTCCGCCCTGATATCGTGGATTTCGAGAACCGCGGACTGGATCTGCGGCTGGCGAACGAAACTGCCGGATTTCTTGCGGCGCTCGATCAGGCCGGCCTTCACAAGCTGGCCCATGACCTTGTTGACGGTCATGCGGGAGCAATCGTAGTGGGCGGCGAGATCAACCTCGAAAGGCAACCGGTGACCCGGCGGCCATTCGCCCGATACGATCCGGCCCTCTATATCACCGAGGATTCGCTGGTGCAGGGTTTGCCCGGCCGATGCTTTCGTCACGTCCGCAATGCCTTCCAACGGCTCGATGTCGTTCCTATCGAGCGCATATCAGCTATCGACAAGTTCGGCCATGACCTTGTTGAAGCGATCCGATATTTCATGGCGATGGACGTGCCGGCCCGCTTGCACCAGTTTTTTACCGCGCACCCAGACGGTATCGACGTGGACGCTACTCGCGAACATCCACTGGTCGAGAATCTGGGATGCCGGAAGATGGGGAACGGCCGAGCAATCAAGCGCGACAAAATCAGCGCTTTTTCCCGCTTCTATCTGATTTTTTGAATCCAGCGCCCTGCCACCGCCTTGAAGCGCCTGCTGGAACAGTTTCTCGCCAGTGGAACGGCCGACATCGGCGATGACATTTCGCGCCCGAAGCGACAGGCGCTGCGAATATTCGAGCATCCGCAATTCTTCCGGCACGGAGATCAAAATGTTGGAATCCGAACCGACACCGTAATGGCCGCCTTCCGCGATGAAACCGGGAGCGGGGAAGATGCCGTCGCCAAGATTGGCCTCGGTGATGGGGCAAAGGCCGGCAACGGCACCGCTTTTTGCCATGCGGCGAGTTTCGGCTTCTGTCATATGCGTCGCATGGATAAGGCACCAGCGCTCATCGACCGGCGCATTCTGCAAAAGCCACTCCACCGGCCGCGCACCTGAAAAGGCGAGCGAGTCCTCGATTTCCTTGACCTGCTCCGCCACATGAATGTGGATCGGGCCGCCTTTCGCCAGCGGTTCGATCGCCGCCAGTTCTTCACCAGTTACGGCACGGAGACTGTGTGGCGCGATGCCGAGCGTTGCACCGGGAAGCCCATTCACCACGGCTTGGGCGCCCTGCATGAGCCTTTCGTAACTGTCGAGCGAATGGATGAAACGTTTCTGACCGTCTATTGGCGCCTGACCGCCGAAACCGGAATGCGCATAAAATACCGGCAGCAAAGTCAGGCCGATACCCGTTTGCGAGGCGGCGGCACCGATACGTTCGGCCATTTCGGCGATATTGCCGTAATGCGAACCATCCATATCGTTATGCAGGTAATGAAATTCACCGACCCGTCCAAAACCGGCTTCCAGCATTTCCATATAAAGCTGGGCAGCAACCGCCTCGACATGATCCGGTGTCATTGACAGCGCGAATTTGTACATGACCGTGCGCCAGCTCCAGAAGCTGTCATCGGCAGGTCCGCGAATTTCAGCAAGCCCTGCCATGGCCCGCTGAAAGGCATGGCTGTGGAGATTGGGCATGGCTGGCACGATAACGGCATGCCGTTCATCCTGCGGCTGTGGAGAAACACCGGTTTCGACGGATGAAACAGCACCGCCCCTGCAGTGGATGCGAACATCTTGCACCCACCCATCGGCCAGAAGTGCTGCGCCCGCGTGAATTACCGTCATGCCACCCTCTCCTCTTGATCTCTTCTGACAAGGCGACGTCGCATACGAAATTGCGGCTTGCCAACGTGATTATTATGTATATACATTTGGCACATAAAAGAAAGGCGAAAAGCAAATGCCAGGGAACAAATATACAAAGGGAATGGCGACGGGTGACACTACCGCATTGTGGCGCAATGCCCGGCTGGCGACGTTTGATCCTACCATGGAAGGCATCGGCGCTATCGAAAATGCAGCCATTGCCATACGCAACGACCGCATCGTCTTTGCCGGCGCTGAAAGCGATCTGCCCGCCGACCTGGCAACGGCCGACGAGATAACCGATTGTGAGGGACGCTGGATCACCCCGGCCCTGATAGACTGCCACACACATCTGGTCTTCGGCGGCAACCGCGCCATGGAATTCGAAATGCGCCTCAATGGCGCGACCTATGAGGAGATCGCCAAAGCGGGCGGTGGTATCGTTTCTTCGGTACGCGACACGCGCGCCCTCTCGGAAGAGGCTTTGGTGGCACAGGCATTGCCCCGTCTGGATACGCTTCTGGCGGAGGGTGTCTCGACCCTCGAATTAAAATCCGGTTACGGTCTTGATATCGAAACCGAACTGAAAATGCTGCGCGTCGCCCGCAAACTTGAGACGTTACGGCCCGTTAGAATCGTCACCAGCTACTTGGCCGCGCATGCGACACCGGCCGAATATAAGGGCCGTAACGCCGACTACATTATGGACGTGGTTCTGCCGGGGCTGGAAAAAGCCAATGCGGAAGGACTGGCGGATGCGGTTGACGGTTTTTGCGAAGGCATCGCCTTTTCAGTTGAGGAAATGACCCGGGTTTTCGAAGCGGCAAAACAGTACGGTCTTCCCGTCAAGCTGCATGCCGAACAGCTTTCCAACCTCGGCGGTACGGAGCTTGCCGCGTCCTATGGTGCGCTTTCCGCCGATCATCTGGAATATCTTGATGAGGCCGGTGCAAAAGCATTGGCTAAAGCGGGAACGGTGGCCGTGCTTCTGCCCGGGGCCTTTTACGCGCTCCGCGAAAAACAGCTGCCCCCGGTTCAGGCCTTGCGCGATGCAGGCGCTGACATCGCGCTGGCTACCGATTGCAATCCTGGCACCTCACCACTGACTTCCCTGTTGCTGACCATGAACATGGGTGCCACGCTTTTTCGCATGACGGTGGAGGAATGCCTGACGGCGACCACGCGCAATGCCGCAAAGGCGCTCGGCCTGCTTGCGGAAACCGGCACGCTGGAAGCAGGAAAATCCGCTGATTTCACCATCTGGGATATCGAACGCCCGGCTGAACTTGTCTACCGCATCGGCTTCAACCCGCTCCACGCCCGCATTTTCAAGGGACAGAAGGTTTCTCCATGACTATCACGCTTCACCCCGGCAATGTGACCCTTGCTGAACTTGCCGCAATCTACTGGGATAACGGCGCAGCGAAACTCGACCGTTCGTTCGATGCCGGCATAGAAAAAGCAGCGGCCCGCATCGCCGAGATCGCCGCCGGCAATGCGCCGGTCTATGGCATCAATACCGGTTTCGGCAAACTCGCCTCGATCAAGATCGACGCAGCCGATGTGGCGACGCTGCAGCGTAACCTCATCCTGTCACATTGCTGCGGCGTCGGTGCGGCGCTTCCGGAAAATGTCGTGCGCTTGATCATGGCGCTGAAGCTGATTTCGCTCGGTCGCGGCGCCTCCGGCGTGCGGCTGGAACTGGTGCGGCTGATCGAGGACATGCTGGAAAAGGGTGTCATCCCTTCCATTCCGGAAAAGGGTTCGGTCGGAGCGTCGGGCGATCTCGCACCGCTTGCCCATATGGCCGCCGTGATGATGGGCGAAGGCGAGGCTTTCTATGAAGGTACGCTTCTGCCCGCCGGCGAAGCTCTCACTAGAGCCGGGCTGACCCCGGTCGTGCTCGCCGCCAAGGAAGGGTTGGCGCTGATCAACGGCACGCAAACCTCGACGGCGCTGGCGCTTGCCGGTCTTTTCCGCGCTCACCGCGCGGCACAGGCAGCGCTGATAACAGGTGCGCTTTCCACCGATGCCGCCATGGGTTCTTCGGCTCCCTTCCATCCCGATATTCACACATTGCGCGGCCACAAGGGCCAGATCGATGCGGGGGCTGCGCTGCGCAACCTGCTGGAAGGATCCGAAATCCGTGTCAGCCATATCGAAGGCGACGAGCGCGTTCAGGATCCCTATTGCATCCGCTGCCAGCCGCAGGTGGACGGCGCCTGCCTCGATATTCTGCGACAGGTAGCCCGCACGCTTGAAATCGAAGCCAATGCCGTGACGGACAATCCGCTGGTGCTTTCCGACAATTCCGTCGTATCCGGGGGCAACTTCCACGCTGAACCGGTGGCATTTGCCGCCGACCAGACGGCGCTTGCCATCTGCGAAATCGGCGCGATCGCGCAACGCCGCGTGGCGCTGCTTGTCGATCCGGCTCTATCCTATGGCCTTCCGGCATTTTTATCGAAAAAACCGGGGCTGAATTCCGGCCTGATGATTGCCGAAGTCACCTCCGCTGCGCTGATGAGCGAGAACAAGCAGATGGCTCATCCGGCTTCGGTCGATTCGACGCCAACCTCAGCCAATCAGGAAGACCATGTCTCCATGGCCTGCCACGGCGCGCGCCGCCTGCTACCGATGACGGAGAACCTTTTCGCCATCCTCGGCATCGAGGCGCTTTCGGCGGTTCAGGGCGTTGAGCTGCGTGGGCCATTGAAAACCAGCCCGGAGCTGCAAAAGGCAATCGCCGTGCTGCGTCAGGCGATCCCTTCACTGGAAGAGGACCGTTATATGGCGCCGGATCTGAAGGCGGCATCCGACCTTATTGCGACCGGCGCTCTTGTGTCCGTGATTTCCGACGGCATTCTTCCGAAGCTGGAGGCGTAAGATGCGCGTCTTCGATATTAAAGAAGGCACATCGCCCGTCATTCTCGGCCTGCCCCACACCGGCACCGATGTTCCCGCAGCGATTTGGCAACGCTTGAACGACAACGGTAAGATGCTTGCCGATACCGACTGGCACATTCATGATCTCTACGCGGATCTGCTCCCCGACGCGACGACGGTTCGCGCCACCTTTCATCGTTATGTGATCGATGCCAACCGCGATCCTGAAGGCGTTAGCCTCTATCCAGGACAAAACACCACAGGCCTTGTTCCGGAAACCGATTTCGACGGCAAATCGATCTGGAATGAGGGGCAGGAACCGAATCAGGACGACATCGTCTCTCGGCTGGAAACGTTTCATGCACCCTATCACGCGGCCCTTGCCGCGGAAATCGAGCGGGTTAAGGCCATTCACGGCATCGCCATTCTCTATGATTGCCATTCGATCCGCTCGCATATCCCGTTCCTGTTCGAAGGCAAGCTGCCGGATTTCAACATCGGTACGGATATGGGCAGGACCTGCGACCCAGCCATCGAGACAATGGCGGTCGAAGCGACCGCTGCGGCAGAAGGTTACACCAGCATTCTCAACGGTCGCTTCAAGGGTGGCTGGACGACACGCCACTACGGAAAGCCCGAAACCGGCGTGCACGCCATCCAGATGGAACTGGCGCAATCCACCCATCTAACGACAGAGGCACTGCCGTTTGCCTATGACGACGCCAAGGCCACCAAGCTTCGTATCCACCTGAAAGACATTCTCACGCGCATCGAAACGACTGCGCTGACACTCGCACACACCAAAAGGGGAACCAAATGACCAATCCTCGTCACAATATTCGCGACGTCCGCGCTGCGCGTGGAACCGAGCTGACCGCGAAATCGTGGATGACAGAAGCGCCGCTGCGCATGCTGATGAACAATCTCGATCCTGAAGTGGCCGAGAACCCGCACGAGCTGGTGGTTTATGGTGGCATCGGCCGTGCCGCCCGCACCTGGGCGGATTTCGATAAGATCGTCGCGACCCTGCGCGACCTCAACGAAGACGAAACGCTGATGGTCCAGTCCGGTAAACCGGTCGGCGTGTTCCGCACCCACAAGGATGCGCCGCGCGTGCTGATTGCCAACTCCAACCTCGTGCCGCACTGGGCGACATGGGATCATTTCAACGAGCTGGATAAAAAGGGTCTTGCCATGTACGGCCAGATGACCGCCGGTTCGTGGATCTATATCGGCAGCCAGGGCATCGTGCAGGGCACCTACGAAACCTTCGTCGAGGCCGGTCGTCAGCACTATAATGGCGATCTCACAGGCAAATGGGTTCTGACCGGCGGCCTTGGCGGCATGGGCGGCGCCCAGCCACTTGCCGCCGTGATGGCCGGTGCCTGCTGCCTTGCCATTGAATGCAATCCCGATTCGATCGATTTCCGTCTGCGCACCCGCTACGTCGATGCCCGCGCCGAAACTCTTGATGAGGCGATGGAGATGATTGAGCGCTGGACAGCCGCCGGTGAGGCGAAGTCCGTCGGCCTGCTCGGCAACACCGCTGAAATCCTGCCGGAAATGGTCCGCCGCGGCATCCGTCCAGACATGGTAACCGACCAGACTTCGGCGCACGACCCGATCAACGGCTATCTGCCGAAGGGCTGGACTATGGCCAAGTGGAGGGAAAAGCGCGAGAGCGACCCGAAAGCCGTCGAAAAAGCTGCCCGTGCCTCGATGCGCGAACATGTCGAAGCGATGATTGCCTTCCAGGACATGGGCATTCCGACTTTCGACTACGGCAACAACATCCGCCAGGTGGCAAAAGAAGAAGGGCTGGAAAACGCTTTCGCCTTCCCGGGCTTCGTTCCGGCCTATATCCGCCCGCTGTTTTGCCGCGGCGTCGGCCCGTTCCGCTGGGCGGCACTATCGGGTGATCCGGAAGACATCCGCAAGACCGACGCCAAGGTGAAGGAACTGCTGCCCGACAACAAGCACCTGCACAATTGGCTTGATATGGCCGCCGAGCGCATCGCGTTCCAGGGCCTGCCGGCGCGTATCTGCTGGGTTGGCCTTGGTGATCGCCATCGTCTCGGTCTTGCTTTCAACGAAATGGTCAAGAACGGCGAGCTCAGCGCTCCGATCGTCATCGGCCGCGACCACCTCGACAGCGGTTCCGTCGCCTCGCCGAACCGCGAGACCGAAGCCATGCAGGACGGTTCGGATGCCGTATCCGACTGGCCGCTGCTGAACGCGCTGCTCAATACCGCATCCGGCGCGACATGGGTTTCCCTGCACCACGGCGGCGGTGTCGGCATGGGCTTTTCCCAGCATTCCGGCATGGTCATCTGCTGCGACGGCACCGATGACGCGGCCCGCCGCATAGAGCGCGTGCTGTGGAACGACCCGGCAACCGGCGTCATGCGCCATGCCGATGCCGGTTACGAAATCGCCGTGGAATGCGCAAAAGAGCAGGGCCTGCGACTGCCCGGCATTCTCGGTAACTAAAGAAAAAACTCGGCGCAGTCTTCAGGCTGCGCCGTTTATCTGATCGGGGAAGAGAGCCGCGATCCACCCATCGTACAGTGCCGACAGCGGTGCCGCATCAGTTTCGACGCCGCTGTCGGCGGCCGGTGGAACTTCTGGTCTGTCTGCGGCTTTCTTACGTTGCTGTTTTTAACCGACCGACTGTATGCTCGTTTGAAAGCCGCGCTAACCGTTAGGCAGGCATGAAGGACATGGTAGATCAAAGAATGGCGCACAGGTTCCTTCCGCTTGCCTTTACCCTCCTGCTCGGGGCACTTCTTCCGGTTTCCGCTACGAATGCCGTGGCGTCCGAAAAGCAGCAAAATGTTCCCGTGCGGATCGATGTGGGCGGCTACAAGCTGAACAGCATCTTGGTCGAGCCGGGAAAAAGCGCCGAGCTTCCGCCGATCCTCTTCATTCACGGCGCAAGCGCCAGTCTCTATGATCCGATGTTTTCGTTTCTCGAAAAGCTCAGAGGCCGTGCAAAACTGCTATTTGTCGACAGGCCAGGGCACGGCAATTCGGATATCGGCGGCAAGGCAAATATTCTCCCGGATGGACAGGCGGACGCCATTGCCCAGCTTATGAAAAAGCGAGGCGTCCCGAGAGCGATTATCGTCGGACATTCCTTTGGCGGCGCCATCGCGGCATCGCTTGCGGTCCGTCATCCGGAGATGGTCGCGGGCCTCGTATTCCTTTCTCCCGCTGTCTATCCGTGGGAGGGCGGCATCGCCTGGTATTACACAGCGGCAAATGCGCCCTTTACCGGTCCGCTGTTCAGCACCTTCATTGCTCCGCCCGCCGGGCTCCTGGCATTGGATCAGGCAACGCGCGGTGTTTTTGCACCCAATTCCAGACCCGCCGGTTATGTGGAAGCAACGCATTCCGTGGCGGCCCTGCGGCCCAGGGCCTTTCGACACAATGCGCAGGAGGTCGCGGCTCTCAATGAATGGGCGCGTGGAGCTTCCTCGGAGTATCGGGGCATCACGGCACCAACCGTCATCATAACCGGTGATACGGACACGATCGTCTCGCCAGAGGTGCATTCCCGTCATCTCGCCAGAGATATTCGCGGCTCCACTTTGATCGTCGTGCACAATCTCGGGCATAAATCTGACTATGTCGCCAGTGACCTTGCCATTGCCGCGATCGAAAAGGTTGCCGGCCGGCCATCCGATTTAAAGGCGGTCCAAAAAACGATTGAGCGACGCATCGAGAATGATCGCGGATCATAAACTTCCGGCCCCGCGCCCTTAACGACCCGATTCTGGACATCACATGAGAATATTACGCGCTTCCGAACACAAAACCATGCCGTGGAAAAATGGCGGCGGCGTTACGGTGGAAATCGCCATCCATCCGCCGGGTGCTTCCGTGGATGCATTCGACTGGCGCGTCAGCATGGCGACCGTTGCTCAGGACGGACCATTTTCCAGCTTCGCCGGCATAGACCGCACGCTTGCGATTATCGAGGGAAACGGCCTTGCACTCGCTATTTCGGGTCGTGAGCCGGTGGCGCTGACGACGGAGAGTACCCCCCTGCCCTTTGCCGCCGATGTTCCCGTAGATGCGACCCTGACGGACGGCGCGATCGTCGACCTGAACGTCATGACCCGCCGCTCATCCTTAGCCCACAGCGTGCAAAGACTATCCGGCAGCCGCTCGATGCAGGCGGCAACGGGAACAAGGCTGATCCTCGCGCTCGATCCTCTGACGGTCGCCGTCAACAACGACACAGCCCGGCTGGAGAAGCTGGATAGCGTTTTCATCACGGAAAGCGTGCCGTTCACCATCGATGCAGATCATGGTGAAGGCATATTCTTTCTGATCACGCTACAAGATATTTGAAGCGTCGCAGCCTCAGTCCAACCCCAGCGGATCGGCCACCCGTGGCCATAGCTGGAGGCTTGCCTTGCGATAGGCGGTTGTGGCCGGATCGGTCGGATAGGAAGTGGGCGCGGCGATATAAACGATCTCGGAAGCGACCGGCGCAAAACCCGCATGGAAGTGGTTGGTGGACTTCACCAGCAGCACGTCTTTCCTGGCAAAATCAATGCCGAGATTGGAAAATATATCCGGCTCATAAGTTTGCGTGCGGCTGGTAATGAGAATGATGTCGATTTCAGTTCCGACCGGTCGAACGACGGCGGCGCGGCCGAGCGTGACGCGGCTGTTTCGGAAACTCTGCCACCCCGCTTCTGCAGTGCGCATGACCCTGATCCGGAAATCGAGCGGCTCGCCACCTTCGGGACTGGATTTGCCGCCAATACGCAGATCAATCTCCGCCCCCTCGCCTGCCGCGTGACAGAAAGACACAGCAATCGGATCCCAGATCGTTGCCACACCGATATTGTCCATGCCGCGCTCCACCATGCGCCGCAGAATATGGGTGGCATCACCCGCAACGCCACCACCGGGATTATCCCATATATCCGACACCACGACCGGCATATCCGGATGCTCACTACGAATGGCGAGAGCCCTGTCGAGACCCGATTCCGTGTCGAGCATCGGCATGGCAGTCAACTTGCGCATGGCATAAAGCTCATGGCCGAGTTTTTCGGCCAGTGCGTCACCTTTTGCCCTGTCATTATCTGTCACGACGACGATACGCGTGCCCATATCTGGTACATCGCCTGCCATGAAACCGTGAATGACGGAAATAGACAGCACGCCGTCCTTGCCCTCCAAAGCCTTCAAACGGTCAACATAAGAACGCATCGGTTCGCGGCTGGTGGGGTAAATGGTGATCATGCGGCAATCGAAAGTGGAAATAACCGGCCTGATTTCTCCGCGGAGGGTGCGAAGTGCCAGTTCAACGACGTGCTCACCACGTTCCTCAAAATCCGTATGCGGGAATTCCAGAAACGTCGCCATGATATCGAGATTTTGGACCCTTAAAGGGGTCAAATGGCTGTGGGGATCGAATTCCGCCGCGATCAGTACGTCGGGACCAACAAGCGTGCGGACATGCGACAGGAAATCGCCTTCCGGATCATCATAACCTTGGGCGACCATGGCGCCATGTAGACCAAGAATTACCGCATCGACTGGCAGGGCGGCGGCAAGCTCGGCAAGAATCGTATCGCGCAGCGTTTCATAGGTCTGGCGCTGTATCAGCCCCGCCGGTTCCGCCCAGCAGGAGGTACCCTCGATTACCGTAAACCCTTCCGCTTTGCCGCGCCGGCGCAGAATTGGTACCGGTGAGGAGCACAGTGTCGGCGTTTCCGGATGTTCGCCGGGCCCAGCGTAAAAAGCCGCGCGAAAGGCGTCCATGTCCGTCGGGACGGGTGAAAACGTGTTGGTTTCGGTGGCAAGCGATGCCGTGAATATGCGCATGACTGTCATTCTCGTTGCCGATGCCCGCTTTTCAGCAGCATTTTTTTGCAATTTAATTAGCCGGGTAATGTTACCAGACGGTGCCGCGTGCTGTGACGTCTTCCACCCGCGTCACGATACCGTTTCGATGGAAAACCATCCTGTCGAAAAGATTAGTAATGACGCAGGTGTGGTTCGGCACAACCTTGACCAGCTCACCGATTTCCGGCCGGCCCGATGTGCAGCCCGACAAATCGACCACCGCATGTTCTTCCGAAAGCGACATGATTTTCGCGCCTTCATACCCTTCAATCAGCCCGTAATCGCTGAACCCAAGGAGATCGGAGGTCAAAGCCTTGGAGCCACAATCGAGCACAGCGCGATCAGCTGTCGGTCGCGACACCACTGTGGCAAGAACATGCATTGCCAGGTCGCCAGCGGTGCAATTTCCGGCACGCAGCATCGAACGGTCATTATATACATAGGTGCCCGCCCGATATTCGGTTGCGGAGGGAACGAGGTGAGCAGAGAAAAAATCCGGTGAGCCGCCGCTGGAGCGAACCGGGCAGTCGATGCCCTTTTCCGCAAGCAACGCCATGGTTTCCCGAATGAAGTTCTCCACCTTTTCAGCGCCACCGGGTGCCGGATAGGTCAAAACGCCCTTGAAATTGAGGCCCGGTGCCGCGACGATCTTTTCTGCAAGCTGCAACACGGCTTCCGGGGTCTGCACACCGCAGCGTTTTCCGCCGGTATCGCATTCGACAAGAACGGAAAGCGGTCTTTCCGCGTCGAATGTGCCGGCAAGGCCAGCAATCGTCACGGCGCTGTCGGCGACGACGCTCAGTTGCCTTATACGCGCATTCAATGCCCTCAGCCGCGAGAGTTTCGCCACGCCGAGGATATTGTAGGTAATGAGAATGTCGTCGAAACCGGCATCCGCGAAAACTTCCGCCTCGCTGACCTTCTGGCAATTGATGCCAATGGCGCCCGCCTGAAGCTGCTGCTTCGCAATGGCTGGTATCTTATGCGTCTTGATATGGGGGCGAAAAGTCTTGTCATGTCCATCAAGATAGGACTGCGCCCGCGCAATGTTGGCGGCAAGTCGGTCCTCGTCGATCACGGGCATCGGCGTCGAGATCGCATCGAGTGGGGTGCCTTCGTCAGGCCAGGGGTAGGTCATCGTCAAACGCTCTCAGAATCGGAAATTGGCAATCAAACCAGTGGCTTATAGGCTATAACATCCATTTCAACCTTCGCATCGACCATCAGGGGCGACTGCACGGTTGAACGTGCCGGTGGATGATCGATGAAATATTTCTGGAAGACCGCGTTGAAACTCGAAAAATCCCGGGCATCATCCAGCCAGACATTGACCTTGACGACATCGGCAAGTGTACAATCCGCAAGCGCCAGAACATCCATGATATTGGCCACAACCTGCTCGGTCTGAGCCACAATGCCGCCAGTTACTACTTCACCATCGACTGTTGGCACCTGTCCAGACACATAGACGAAATCACCGGCCCGCACGGCCTTGGCAAAAGGCCTGCGCTGTCCGCCAGCCTGAGCGTCAGCCGTCTCGAATCGTACCAGTTTCTGCTTTTCCATAGATGCCTCGCAAATAATTTTCATAGAAATCGTATTTTTAAGGGTTTAATAGCTCGTTTTGCATCAATATTCCATAAGTGATGTAAATAATTTAGCAATTGTGTAAATCATCAACTCGCGGACGGATGGACGTCACGGTGAGCTATTCGTATCGCCGCACGTTGTCGAACCGAATAATGAGGCTCAAAACCCATTGTCTGTCGCGATCTATGGAAGCGGCTATTGGCTGAGCGAAGGCTCTTACTAACCCTTAGCTCTATCGCGTAATGAGGAAAGCCCGGTACATTCGGATGGCCGCCTGATGAGAGAAATAGAGAGGTTAGCCGCGGCAAACCTCAGTATCTGAAAAGTTAGAGGAACAGTCTCAAGCGCAAACTCTTTAAGACCTGGCACTGTGCGAGTGTTCTTTCCGTCACATCAACCGTGTGCCGATACCCGCCGGTCCGATACCACTCTGTCCGTAACAGCTTGCGCGATCTTTTGCGCCTGCACGCGGATATCCGGCACGGCGGTTATCTCCCAAAAGCGGCCCGCCGTCAGCGCCCCGGCGGCAAACAGGCCAGGCCAGACCTGCCCGTCCGCGCTTGACAAGCGCGACTGGCCATCGACCTCGACCCCAAGACCAAAGGCGTCGAGCAAAAGCACGCCATCGTCCCGCATGGTTTCCAAAAGCCGTGAATGACCGATCCCCGCCCTCTCCATTCCGGTACAATTAACGACCCAATCGACCTGAAACTCTCTAAGCGTCTCCGTATGCCGACGGCGATAGAGTACGGCGATCCCCTCGTCCTGCTCGTCGAGAGAGCGGAGATAACCGGCGTGAATCTCTAGAACGCCGTCAGATAATAGCTTTTCAAAAGCCTTATGCACTTCGGGCGCGATTCGGTGCCGGTGAATGTTCCACCAAGGCAAAGCATGGCGAAGAAACCGGCTTCGCTGATCAGATGTCAGGCTCTGCCAATGCAGCTGGGTCTTCGGCCGTAGACCGTCCATGACAGTACGCCACGGCGCACCATCTTTCACCTGCTTACGCAGAGCCTGCACTAACCGGCTGATCTCGGTCGAACCTTCTGGTAAGCGCGGATCAGCTGGAGACAGTGGCGGGCTGATATGTGGATGCGGCACAAGTCCGCGGCGGGACAATACGTGGATTGGGCCACGATGTCCCTTTCCTCGAAGCGTCAGGACCTGATCTATCATCGTCAGGCCAGAACCCAGAATACAGATGCGGTCCCCCGCCTTTACTCTCGAAAGCCATCCGGACTGCCAGCAATGCCCGATGATGCGATGCGGCGCGTCGTCATCTTTCGTCAGAGTTTGCACCGGCAAACTTGCCGCGCCGACACCAAGACATAAGACAACATTTTTCGCCCGTAGCTTCTCACCATTCTCCAGTGCAAAAGAGAAACCGCCATTGCCATCCGGGCGACAGGCTGAAGCCTTGGCACGAATGAAGTCCACCCTTGCCCGCTGATCCCGGCTTCTCAGCAGGCTGGCGAGCCTGTCCCTGAGATAGAGGCCGTAATCGCCACGTGAGGCAAAAGCCAATGGATCATTGCCGAGCCCGTTCTCCGTCAGCCAATCGAGAAAGTCATCCGGCCTGTCGGGGAATACGCTCATCCGCCCTGCCGGCACATTGAGCCGGTGATAGGGCAACTCGGTACGATAGGCCGTACCGCGCCCGAAATCCGACTCGTCGCCGACAATGGCGATCGACGCGTCCCCGGGCAGGGATGATAAGAGATGAGCGGCGGTACAGATGGCCGAGAAACCCGAACCGACGATAGCGACATCATAGGACATTTATTCCTCCAACCTGCGACAGCACGAAAGGTCAGGCGGTGGGCGCCGGACCCGTTGATACTCTAGTCGATGAGTAGAGATTAAACACCTGCCAATGTCTACCCTTCACTTTCCGCCGGCGGGATCGCTCATTGCACATTTGGTGCGCAGGATTGTCAAAGTTAGCCGCGGCAAACTTTCGCTCTGATCGCTCCTTGTCAGTCTTGAAGGAAGTCGAAAAACCGCGTCTCAGCCAGAACGAAGATGAAGTTAGCCGCGGCTAACCGAAAAACTGTCACAAAAAGCAAAACTGATTCTTCCACAATGCCTTAGCGGTACTTCTGCATCCGGGAAAAAAGCCTATTGCGCCAAAAAGAGAATCGGCGCTTATATCTCAGTTGCGGAAAAAACCGTCTTTTTCGAAAAAAACCGCAACTGCAATATCGAGCGAAAGTAGATCCATGACACAGAGTGCCGACTCAAGATTTGCTGCAGGGGCACCCGACCTCACGAGCCTTATACAACAGCATTCGGCTGCATTGTCAGCCCAATTGCAGGCGCATAATGCGAATACGTTTTCGCCGCATACCGAAAAGAGTATGCGCCATTTTTCGCCGGCGGAAACCGCCCGGCTGATTGGCATCGGTGAAGCCTATCTTCGTCAGATCGCCGCTGAGCGTCCGGAGCTCGATGCAGCGCAGGCATCCGGTCGTCGTTCCTATTCGGTAGAGGATATGGACGAGATCAGAAAGTTTCTCGATCAGGGCGCGCGCGGCACGCGTCGCTATCTGCCCCACCGTCGCGACGGCGAGGAATTGCAGGTCATCGCCGTGATGAATTTCAAAGGCGGTTCGGGTAAGACCACGACATCCGCGCATCTGGCGCAATATCTGGCACTGCGCGGTTACCGGGTTCTGGCTATCGATCTTGATCCGCAGGCCAGTCTCTCCGCTCTCTTCGGTCACCAGCCCGAAATGGATGTCGGCCCGAATGAAACGCTCTACGGCGCGATCCGCTACGACGACGAACGCCGGCCGATCGCCGAGATCGTTCGCGGCACCTATATTCCCAACCTTCATATCGTTCCGGGCAATCTGGAGCTTATGGAGTTCGAGCATGATACCCCGCGCGCACTGATGCGTCGCGCACCGGGCGACACGCTGTTCTTCGCTCGCATCGGCCAGGCGATCGCCCAGGCCCAGAATTTCTACGACGTCGTGGTCATCGATTGCCCACCGCAACTCGGTTACCTGACGCTTTCGGCGCTGACGGCAGCAACATCGGTTCTCGTGACAGTTCATCCGCAAATGCTTGATGTCATGTCCATGAACCAGTTCCTTGCCATGACTGGCGATCTTCTCGCTGAAATCGGCAGGGCCGGCGCACGCTCCGATTATAACTGGATGCGTTACCTCATCACGCGTTTCGAACCGAGCGATGGGCCGCAGAACCAGATGGTGGCTTTCCTGCGCTCGATCTTCGGTGAAAACGTCCTCATTCACCCGATGCTGAAGAGCACGGCCGTTTCGGATGCCGGATTGACCAACCAGACGCTTTTCGAGGTGGAAAGAACCCAGTTCACGCGCTCCACCTATGACCGCGCACTGGAAGCCATGAACAACGTGAACGCTGAAATCGAGGGATTGATTAAAAAAGCGTGGGGTAGGGCAGCATGAGCAGAAAACAGATTTTCGCCAATCTTGGCACGCCAGGCACAGACAACGATACCACTCCCGAGCGGTCCCGTCCGCGTGTCAGACCCATCCTCGGTTCTCCCGAACTGGTGACGGATGTGTTGAACTCGCCAGTCGGCATGATCGGCCAGTCTCTGAACGAAGTGTCGGAACGCTCCAAGCGTGCTGAAGAGATCGAAAAACGGCTCGCAGAGGGCCTTACGATCGTTTCGCTCAATCCTGCTGATATCGATCCGTCTTTCATACCCGACCGCATGCCAGCCTCAGAAGAGGCGGATGCAGGCCTGGTGGAGGCTATTCGCGAGCAGGGCCAGCAGGTTCCCATTCTGGTGCGCCCTCATCCCGAATTTCCCGGACGTTATCAGGTCGCATTTGGCCATCGCCGTCTGCGCGCCGTTTCCAACCTGGGTATTCCGGTCAAGGCCGTGGTTCGCGATCTCAGCGACGAACAGCTGGTTGTCGCCCAGGGACAGGAGAACAACGAGCGCCGTGACCTAACCTATATCGAAAAGGCGCGCTTCGCCCAGAAACTGCAGATGCGGTTTCCGCGTGATACGATCATGGCGGCGATGTCCCTGCACAAGGGCGATCTTTCCAACATGCTATCGGTTGTCGGTCGCATTCCCGAGGATCTGGTCGATCTTATTGGTCCGGCACCCACCGTCGGTCGCCGTAACTGGATGGATCTCGCAGATCAGCTCTCCTCGTCACAGGTCAAGGAAGCTGCGCGCGCTTATGTCAGGGAACCTTCAGTTGCCGCTCTTCCGTCGGAAGAACGCTTCAAGTCGCTTCTGGATTTTCTAAAACCCAAGGCACAGGCAAAGAAAGCCGGTGTCTGGTCTTCGGAAACTGGCAGCAGACTGGCAAAGGTGGTCGAAAGCGACCGCAAGCTGGATATATCCATCGACAAGAACGAGGCGCCGGAATTTGCCGATTTCGTTCTGGAACATCTTCAGGCGCTGTTTGCCGAATACCGGTCCAAGCAGTGATTGTTAATACCAACGACTAACAGGAGACGCATTACAAAAGAAAAAAGCCCCCGAACGTTGCCGCACGGAAGCCTTTCTTTGATCTAAGCAACCAAAGAATCTCATTTCCGCGAATCATAGTCAAGAGTCTTGGCATCGAATTTTTCGGTGAGCGATTTTCTTTTGCCTTGTGAAAGGTGAAAGACATGGACAGCACATGTGTAACGACGCCCTTTGGGCGGCGAGCGATGTCGTTTGGCGTCCTCGCAACTCAGTTTGCCGCGCAGAAAAACAAAAAGACCGAGGCGGTCGATAAATGGAAACTCTACCGTTCGGTCTGTGAAGCCAGACCATTGCTCGGCGTGACCGATCGTTCTCTCGCGGTCTTGAACGCCCTTCTGAGTTTTTATCCGAAAAATGAACTCTCCAGCGAAGCCGGTTTGGTCGTCTTTCCGTCGAATACGCAATTGTCATTGCGAGCACATGGAATGGCAGAACAGACATTGCGCCGCCATCTCTCGGCTCTCGTCGAGGCCGGTCTCATCATCCGCAAGGATAGTCCGAACGGAAAACGCTACGCCCGTAAGCACAGGGGCGGGGAAATCAGCGAAGCCTATGGTTTTTCGCTGGCACCGCTTCTCGCCCGCAAATCGGAAATCGAGGAACTCGCCGAACGCATCGTTCGCGAGCGGCTCGACCTTCAGCGGCTTCGTGAAAACATCAGCCTGTGCCGCCGCGATATCCAGAAGCTTTGCGAAATGATAGCCGCCAGCGGTGAAGTCGTAACGTCAGAAGGATTCCAGGCGCGCTACAATGCCATTGCCCGGTCTCTCGGCCGTAATTCAAAGCCTGTCGAACTCAAGGAAATCGCCGGATTTTTGGTCTCCCTGCGTGCAGAAGTGACCAACTATCTGGAAAATATTGAAAATTCGGAGAAATCGGGCGGCAATGACTGCCAAAATGAGCGCCTCATAAAGAATTCAGAATCCGAATCTATATCTAAACCGCAAAATTTGCGTGAACCGGTAATCGTCGCACCTGCCGACACGACAGTCGTACAGCCAGAATACGCCGTACCCGTCAGTGCAAAGCCGTCATCGCAACAGCCAAAGCCTGTTCTTCATAAGCAATTTTTTGTTCCTGATATTGTTTTGGTTGTGAAGGCTTGCCCGGATATTTCCCTCTATGCACCCGGAGGAGCAGTGACTGGATGGCGTGATCTGGAAGTGGCGACATCAGTCATCAAAACCATGTTCAACGTTAGCCAGTCGGCCTACCAGGACGCCCTCACCACTTTCGGTCGACAGGGAACAGCGGCGATTCTTGCCTGCCTGCTGCAAAAGGCGGACCAGATCAGCTCGCTGGGCGGATATCTGCGCAATCTCACCCGTAAGGCCCATGAGGGCGGGTTTGATCTTCAGGCCATGCTTCTGGCGCAACTGCGGGGTCGAACTGACGGGATAGAGAGAAGCATGGCCGTATGAGCTCTTGAGGACGGACAGAAAATGGCGTCGGCTTGCCGAATTCCCAGTCTGCAGCTACATTGACGCTGTTTCTGCAAGACTCCGAAGATTCGCTGTGAGGCTGCCAGTGTTTACGAACAGACTGTGCTGGCAGGGGTCCCTATGGTTAATGCAAAGTAATGAAAGTTAAGCCTTGATTGACTTTCGTTTGAGTTATTCCATGATTGGTTTCAATCGGTTGAGTCCGAGTATCTTTTAGCGGTAGTGCGATGATACGGGCAGGAAAAGCGCGATTTTTATGCGTTTCTTGCCTGACTAGACCGGGGTAATGCCGAGATTTCGATATGGCACGATGTTGGAACTGAACCTTCCTTAAGATCGTGCGTTTCCCTATCTATGTTGGAAGGGGGGCGGTGAGCCTATGGTTTTTCCAGACGATATCGAGCTGGCTGTCGCTGTGTACATGGCAGACATTGCCTTGCCTCGACATACCGCCATCGAAAAGCTCTTGAAGGCGGGACTTGAAGATGCCGGTTATTTAACCGGAGGTGAGGGGCGGCCGCCGGAAATTATCGACGGGCAACCAAGTTCAGACTATGTGCAATATCGCACCTATCTGGACGAGGACAGCTGAAAGACGGCTGGAACCAAACCGGGCGAGGGCTGTTTATGGCGCAGTCAATTGTGACAGGATGTGCCGATGTTCTCCAAGTCCCTCTTTATCGCGACAATTGTCATCTCCGCGACGAGCCACCCGATATTTGCTCAGCCTCTAGAGGTCAGCATATTGGAACCGACCAAGACCCGTAGCGCCGAATTCTCGCCTGGGGCGACCGCATCGAATTATATTACCGATGTCTCCGGCAAGACAGTGCGTCTGGTAGGACCGCGTTTTTATCCCGACAATGCGCGGGCGCTGCAGTTTCCCGGCCGGGACTCGAATGTTAATTCTTCGGCTGAAGCGCAACGCTAACGCGATCGCAATAATTCATATTGACGAACAGGGGCAGAATGGGAACCGAAAGCGAAACGTCCGGGCACAAACCGGATGCGCAAACCTGGATCAAACAGGACGGGCACGAAGCAGAAAAGGCGACCTTTCCTGAACTGTTCTTCGATCTGGTTTTCGTTTTCGCGCTCATTCAGCTTTCCCATGCGCTAGCAAAGGACTTCGGACCGACAGCGGCGCTTGAGGCGGGCATACTGATATTGTCACTTTGGTGGTTGTGGATACACACCACCTGGATCACCAACCTGCTGAATACCGAAAAGGAGCCTGTCCGGATTCTGCTTTTCGTCCTGATGTTCGGCGGGGTTCTTTTGGCCATCGCGCTGCCGGAGGCTTTTGCGGAACAGGGTTTCGTGTTTGCCCTTATCTACAGTGCCATGCAGGTGGGACGGAGCCTGTTTGCACTTTATGCCTTCAAGGGAGAGGACAGGCAGTCTTTTCTGGTTTTTGTGCGCGTGACGATCTGGCTAGTCGTATCGAGCCTGTTCTGGCTGGCTGGTGGGCTTGTCGATCTGACGGATCGAATCCTCCTGTGGGGTATAGCGCTAGCGATAGAATATGCCGGACCCGCTTGTCGTTATGTCGTCCCGGGATTGAAAGCAAGCGATGCGGATAAGCTGCATCTTTCCGGCGAGCACCTTGCGGAGCGCTGTGCGCTTTTCGTCATCATCTGTCTCGGGGAAACGATCCTAACCACCGGCCGCACGGCCACGGAATATATGAATTCTGGCCTCACATTCATCGTCTTTTGTTCGGCCTTCGTCAGCACCGTCACAATGTGGTGGATCTATTTCCATCACGGACAGGAAGAGGCCTCCAGAAAGGCCGAATATGCCGACGAGAAAGCGAAGATTGCCCAGAATCTTTTCAACTACGGACATTTGCCTATCGTGGCCGGCATCATCCTTACGGCAGTTGGAGAGGATTTCAGCCTGTCCCATGCCCATGAAGGGACGACGATGAGGGAGTCCATCGCCATTCTTGGCGGCCCGATCCTGTTTCTAGCCGGTAATATCGGCGTCAAGATTGCTGCCACCTATCAGCGGCCGATCTCGCATTTTGCCGGAGTAGCGGCGCTCTGCCTGCTTCTGCCGGTGCCGGGCGTGCCGCTTTTTGCGCTGCAACTGGCAAGCACGGGAATTTTGCTGCTGGTGGCGCTGTGGGAATATCTGGCGCTGAAAAAATCAGTCGCCAACGCCTAGGCAGTGGCGAAATCGCGTGCCCTGTCGTTCCACAGCCGCAGGCTGCGGGCATAGGCCTCTTCGAAAGGCAGAACCATATTATTGACCAGCATCAGGGCGATGGCAGCGGTGGAGACGATGATGGTTTCCGCTCTCTCGTCTCTGGCCGCCCCCGTCCAGACGGCGCGCCAATATTCGAAGGTGGTGAACATGGTCGGCATTTCGGCCGGTGGTGTTTCGCGGGCGGGAATGACGAACTCGACATCTTCGCCTTTGGAAAGACCGAAGATCCGGGTGCTGCGGAAGGGAGTAAATTGCGCGAAATCCCGCGTATTGCCGAGAATGGCAAGGCTCTCGACGGAAAGCAGCCGCGCCGTATCGCGATGAAGCTCCTGATAGGAGGGGCGGGCGACGCCGATAATGGTGCTTCTGGCGCGAAGCGGATTGAGAAGATGCACGACCGTATTGAGCGGCAGGCGCATTTCCAGAATGCCGTGCAGGCCAAGCAGGCTCTGAAACTGTAACGATAGTCCACCGATCGGCAGATAGGCGATCCCTTGCGAGGCAGTGGCCTTGGCCGCCTGCGAAAGTGAATGGCAGAGCGGTATGCCGCAGGCTTCAGCGGCGAGTTCGAGCTTACCGCCATTTTCTCCCTGGCCCACATGGCCGTGTAACAAGACGCTATATCCCGCCATGGAAACGAGACGCGCGGAATGCAGGAACCAGGGTGCATCGCGATGTTTGGGCGACATATAGGCCGGCCAGTCGAGATCGACCGATGCGGGCGCTTGCTGGTCTCTTTTTATATGGCCCCACATGGCTTCGATAAAACCGGCAAGCTCTGCCGCGGTCACACCGCGATATTGCATGGTCGCAAGCAGCGCTCCTATCTGTATGGGATCTGCATTGCCTTCGAGAATGATCGAAAGCGCGTCCATCGCCTCTTGCTGGCTGAGCGGGCGGCTGTTGCCGATGCCCATCGCCGAGGTCGCTATATATTTGGCGAGCCTGTGCTGCGGATCGGCATTGTGTCCGATGCGGGCAAGGCGGTCCGCTATATTTTCCGGTGTCGGCTGACCTTCCAGAAGAACGCTGGGGCGCAGCGAAAGAGGCGGCGCCTTCATCAGCACCGGCCGTTCCCAGCCGCTAACATTGGCGGCGGCGGGAGCTGCCGCTTTTTCCTGTGAATAATCGATCAGGTTTTCCGCCTCCGCCGCCAGCGAACGAATGCGCAGCCGCATGGTCTCGGCAAAGGGGGTGGGTCGCAAACCCTGGCCGGTGCGTAAGAACAGCTGGTCGCCGTACTTCTCGCGCAGCTGCTGTAATATCCGACTCATCGATGATGTCGGCAGTCCCATGCCTGCCGCTGCGCGGCTGACGCTTCCTTCCCGCAACAACGCATCGAACGCGACAAGTAGTTTCAGCTGACCAAGCCTGTCGGGCTTTGTCGGGGAAGCTGGTTCTTCTTTTCTCTTGCCGGTTGTCATCTTGCTGTTTTTTTACCTCGCCCCCGATTACAGGGGGCCTTTTTGCAATTTCTGGAATTTAGAACTGTTCGAAAACAAACGCGTTGCGCCAGACCTCCCTCCTAAATAAGTGGGGGTAAATTCTCAAGTTAAATGCGGGGGCGTAACATGGAATTGAAGTACCGCGGGCAGGATATGGCCGCGACGATAATAAAGGCTGGCATTTCCGTCGCTATGGCGGGAACGGCGCTCAGCGTTGCATTGCCTGCTGTCGCGCAGCAGGCGACCGACGGAACCACCGTTCTTCAGCAGATCGTGGTGACCGCGTCCGGCTTCGAGCAGAATGTAAAAGATGCTCCGGCCAGCATCACGGTCGTGACGCGAGAAGATCTGGAAAAGGGGTCTTACCGCGATCTGACAGACGCCTTGCGCGAAGTTCAGGGCGTGTCTGTCACCGGCATTGCCAATGAGAAGGATATTTTCATTCGCGGATTGCCCGGCGCTTACACGTTGATCCTGGTTGACGGTAAGAGGCAGAGCACGCGCGATGCCCGTACCAATGGTAATTCCGGCTTCGAACAGAGTTTCGTGCCGCCGGTTTCGGCGATCGAACGCATCGAGGTCGTGCGCGGCCCGATGTCCTCTCTTTACGGGTCCGATGCCATGGGCGGCGTCATCAACATCATCACCCGCAAGGTTGGCGATGTCTGGTCTGGCTCCGTCACCAGCGAGGGTACGGTTCAGCAACATTCAAAATTCGGCAATAGCGGTCAGGTGTCCTGGTATGCCAATGGGCCGATCCTGAAGGACCGGCTGGGGCTGCAGATCTGGGGCAGGGGCTTCACGCGCGGCGAAGACCGCATATTGAATGGTACGACGGGCGCGAAGGAATATGATTTCAATGGACGTTTGACCTTCACGCCGAATGAGGATCACGACATCTATCTCGAGGCTGGCAAAGCACGGCTGCGCCGCGATGCCGAGTCCGGCGAGACGCTGGCAGCCAATGCAGACGGCACCTACAACACCAATACGCGCGACCATTGGTCATTGTCGCATACCGGCCGGTGGGGACCGACCACGTCTGAATTCTCCTTCCAGCAGGAATGGGCCGAGCGCACCAACTTCACCAGAAACTTTCGCACGGGACGCGTCACTGAAAATCCGCGCTCGCCGGAGGTTCGCAATAGCGTTCTCGACGGCAAGTTCACCACGCCGTTCGAACTGTTCGGCAACCATACGCTCGTCACCGGCGGTCAATATTTCGAGGCACAGCTGAAGGACCAGAATCCGGGACGCCGTACCGGTCGCGACGAAACTTTCTCGGCGACGCAATGGGCGCTCTTCGTCGAGGATGAATGGCGCATCGTCGATAGCTTTGCGCTGACGGGCGGCCTTCGTCTGGATAACCATGAAAAATATGGCAATCATTTCAGCCCGCGCCTTTACGGCGTCTGGAGCGCAACCGACGATCTTACGATCAAGGGCGGCATTTCAACAGGTTTCCGCGCACCGGAAATCCGCCAGATCGCACCGGGTTACGCCTATACGACTGGCGGCGGTGGGTGCACCTATGCCTCGAACGGTACCTGCGGCGTGATCATCGGCGATCCGGGTCTGGAGGCGGAAAAAAGCACGAGTTATGAATTGGCAGCACTCTGGGACAATGGTGATGTTGCCCTCGGTGCCACTTATTTCTACACAGATTTCAAGGACAAGATTTCCAACGCGCTCGTGCTCAATCCGGATGGTACGCCTGCCCGCTGGAGCGAAGATAGCAATTATCGCCTCTGGTACAATTACAATATCGACGACGCGGTCATTCAGGGCATAGAACTGACGGCAGCATGGTATGCGACGCCGGAACTGACATTGCGCGGCAACTATACCTATACGCATTCCGAACAGAAGACGGGCGATTACGAGGGTTTTCCGCTGGCGCGGACGCCGGAGCACATGGCCAATCTGAGAGGCGAATGGGTCACCCCGGTGGACGGGCTGGAAGCCTGGGCGTCGGTGAACTACCACGGATCGGAAATCAATGCGGGTCCGCGCATCGGCACGAACGGCAAACCGGTTACGATCAACGGCAAGGCCGGGCGTAAATATGACGCTTACACCACTCTCGACATCGGGACGAAATATGCGGTGGCCGAAAATGTCGATCTCAACGCGGCGGTTTACAATGTATTCGACAAGGAAGTCGGCGCTGACGATTTCAACACGGTCATGGAAGGCCGCCGCTTCTGGATCAGCATGACCGCCAAATTCTGATCCGCGATATTTATGAATTCAGAGGCGCCCGATGGGCGCCTCTTTTTGCCATCTATCCTATTGACCTCAACTATGGTTGAGGAATTATACCGGCTGCTCTCTAGTGTGTTTCCGCGTTTTTCAGAGCGGAGGCCGTTCAGAAAACGGAGCCGGCATGGAAAATACCATCTTTAAACACAGCCTGACGGTTGGGGAGGTTGCGCGTCGTAGTGGCGTCGCCGTTTCCACCATCCATTTTTACGAGGCGAAGGGATTGATCGAAGGCTGGCGCACCAGCGGGAACCAGCGTCGTTATCATCGCGCGGTCTTGCGGCGCATTGCCATTATCCGCATTGCGCAGCGAGCAGGTATCCAGCTCAGCATCATCAGAGACGCCTTGGCGGATTTGCCGCAGGACAGGGTGGCGACGACGGCTGACTGGCGCGTGTTCTCGCAGTCCTGGCGGGAAATGCTGCAGCTTCGTATCAACAGCCTGATTATGCTGCGCGACCAGCTTACCGGCTGTATCGGTTGCGGTTGCCTCTCACTCGATGATTGTCCCTTACGCAATCCAAACGATGTTCTGGCCGATGCCGGCGCGGGCCCGCGCCGTCTCGTATCCGTCAAATGAGCAAGGTTTCCGGCTGGCCGCTTTAAAAGCAATTGTTCCTACTCGACGTCGGCCGGAACCCAGACACTGACGCTGCCGCCATTGGTGGAAAACAGACCCTTGCCATGCTCGTCAAGGGTGATCTGTTCGTGACGGTGACCAAGGAAATCGCGCCATACAGCTCCCGCCTGCTCAGGGCCGAGATCTATCTGTTTTTCCGCCGCCTCGCCGTTCGACATCACCACAACGCAGCCCGGCTCATCGGCGGTACCGTGGCGAATAAACGCAATGCAGCTCGGGTCGTCGAAAATATCCGTCTGGGCACCGTTGGAAAAGCGGCTGCGTGCCTCGATAAGCTTCGGAAGGCATTCGATAGCCGGCATGACGATCTCATGGTCGTTGCCGTCATTGCCGGTGTCTATATACGTCGTACCGAAAAGATCGGGATAAAAGACGCAAGGCACACCTTCTTCGCGCAGCAGAATGATCGCATAGGCCAGAGGCTTGAACCAGGGTTCAACGGGCGCTTCCAGAGATTGCAGCGGCTGCGTGTCGTGGTTGTCGACAAGCGTGACGGCGTGATCTGGAACAGCGGAAAGCAGCGAACCATCGAAGATAGTGCGCATGTCGAAATCGCCGCCCTGCTTGGAAGCGTCATGGAAGCGGTGGTGAAGGGCGACATCGAAGAGCATCAGCTGCTTGTCGACCAGATCGAGATAGCTTTTCAGCGCGTCTATATCGGGGTGCCAGTATTCCGCGACAACGAAGAGGTCGGGATTAATCGTGTCGCGCATATGGCCTACCCAGTCGCGGAAGAACCATGCCGGAATGTGTTTGGCCGCATCCAGACGGAAACCATCCACCTGTACCTGTTCGGCAAGCCACCGGCCCCAATATTTCAGTTCCTCGTAGACAGCCCTGTTTCGGAATTCGACATCCGCGCCCATGAGATAATCGAAGTTGCCGTTTTCCTCGTCGACCTCCTCATTCCATTCGCCGTCGCCATATTCGTTGACGAGACGGAAAATGCCGTCCTCATCAGGCTCTTCGATGTGGTCGACGCCGCTGAAGCACTTCAGGTCCCAGATGAATTTGGAATGCGTGCCGTTTCGGCCGGGAAAGGTGAAGCGCGTATAGGCGTGCGCCTCGAAATCCTCGTCCTCTATATCGGTGCGGTCATCGGGATTGACGCGGCGAACCCGCACCTTCTCCCTTTCATCCGCGCCCATCTTGTGATTGAGAACCACGTCGTGAATGACGCGGATGCCGTTTTCCTTCAGCGTCCGACCAGCCTGTTCGAGGGCAGCGCGATCACCGTATTTGGTCGCGACTGTTCCCTTCTGGTCGAATTCGCCAAGGTCGAAGAGATCATAGGTATCGTAACCTACCGAAAAACCGCCGGCAGAACCCTTGTAGGCCGGCGGTAGCCAAACGTCGGTAATACCCATTCGGGCAAGGCTTTCCGCCTTTTCGGCCACCTCGCTCCATAATTTCCCTCCGTCCGGATAGTACCAATGGAAGAATTGAAGCAAGGTGCGTCCGGCCATATTTCCCTCATGATGGTTAGCAGGTCGCGCCATAAACGGCCCGGCGGCGAAAGGGTTCCGCCACCGTATTGACCAAACTTCGATTGTGAGGGGACCACCTTCCCTGATGGGTCCGGTGGCCTGGTCTATGCGTTATTCCGCAATTTCGAGAAGTGCCGCGCCCGCCTGAAGATAGTCGCCTTCCTTGACGATCAGGCGGACCTTGCCGGCCTTCGTCGCCACGATTTGCGTTTCCATTTTCATGGCTTCCATGACGGCCAGAAGATCGCCTTTGGAAACAGTTTCGCCATCGGTCACCTTGAACGATTGCAAGGTGCCGGAAACGGGAGCGATAATTTCACCTTCCTTCTCCTTGACCGACGCGCCGGGGGCAGCGGCATTGCCGCCGCTGACAGCGCCGAGGCCGGAGAGCAGCAGGTTCGGCAGGCCGACAGAAACACGCTTGCCGTCGATTTCCAGAAAGGTGCGCGTGATGGAAGGGTCTTCAGCCGGTGCAGGACGTTCCATGGCGTCAGGCATGGCGGCGAAATCGGTCTCGATCCAGCGGGTATGAACCTTGAAACCGTCGGTGCCGATGAAGTCGTCCGTCTCGATTGCGGCGCGATGGAACGGCAGAACCGTGGCAATGCCTTCGATACGGAATTCTTTCAGCGCGCGGCGCGCGCGGCGCAGAACCTGATCGCGGTCGGTACCCGTAACGATGAGCTTCGCCATCAGCGAGTCGAATACGCCAGGCACGCTGGAGCCGCTGACGACGCCGCTATCCATACGGATGCCGGGGCCGGAAGGAGCATCGAAAATCGAGATCGTGCCGGGTGTTGGCAGGAATCCTCGGCCGGGATCTTCGGCATTGATGCGGAATTCCATAGAGTGGCCGCGCGGTTCCGGCGTTTCAACCACCCGCAGGGTGTGGCCCTCGGCGATGCGGAACTGCTCGATGACGAGATCGATACCGGTGGTTTCCTCGGTAACGGGATGTTCCACCTGCAGGCGCGTATTGACCTCCAGGAAAGAAATCGTGCCATCAACGCCGAGCAGGAATTCGACGGTGCCGGCACCGGAATAGCCCGCGGCGGCACAGATCGCCTTTGCCGCGTCGTGGATTTTTTGTCGCTGTTCGGCAGACAGGAACGGGGCCGGAGCCTCCTCTATCAGCTTCTGGTTCCGACGTTGCAGCGAGCAATCGCGGGTGCCCAGCACCAGCACATTGCCGTGCTTGTCGGCCAAAACCTGCGCCTCGATATGGCGGGGCCGGTCTAGGAAGCGTTCGAGAAAGCACTCGCCGCGACCGAAAGCGGCGGTCGCTTCGCGAACGGCGGATTCGTAGAGATCGGCGATCTCTTCCATCTTCCATGCGACCTTCAGGCCGCGCCCACCACCGCCATGCGCTGCCTTGATGGCGACGGGCAGGCCGTATTCTTCGGCAAAAGCGGTGACTTCGGCGGCGGTAGAGACGGGGCCGTCACTGCCGGCCACCAGCGGTGCGCCGACGCCGGTGGCGATGCGCCGCGCTTCCACCTTGTCGCCCAGCGCTTCAATGACATGTGGGTCGGGGCCGATCCAGCTAAGGCCGGCATCGATAACCGCCTGCGCAAATTCGGCGCGTTCGGACAAAAAGCCGTAACCGGGATGCACGGCATCCGCGCCGGCGCGTTTGGCAATCGCGATCAGCTTGGCGATATCGAGATAGGTTTCGGCGGGGCGGACGCCTTCCAGCGCATAGGCCTCATCCGCCAACCGAACGAATAGCGCATTCTGATCGGGATCGGCATAAACGGCAACCGATTGCAGGCCGTAATCACGGCATGCGCGGATGATCCGCACCGCGATCTCGCCGCGATTGGCAATCAGCACTTTTTTCATCGCTATTCTCCCTACAGACTTTTAGCCGCCGCGATTTCGGCAAAAGGGCCGATCGGGCGGAACTTGATTTTGGCATTGACGGGGATTTGCCCCGCAAGATCGAGATGGTATTCCGCGACCGCGCCGATGACGGGATAGCCGCCGGTCAACGGGTGGTCGGCAAGGAAAAGAACGGGCTGGCCGCTATGGGGAATCTGGATTGCTCCGGTGGCCGTGCCTTCGCTCGGCAATTCGGCACTGTCCCTGCGCTCCATCGGCACTTCGCCGGCAAGGCGGATGCCGACGCGGTTCGATTGCGGCGTGACCTGCCAGAGCTGGCCGGTCAGCGTATCGAGGCCCTTTTGCGTGAACCAGTCGGTACGCGGTCCGAGAACCACGTCGAGCGTCACAATATCGCCGGTTGCCGGCGGATCGAAGGCCGGAGCCTCGTCGACAGACACGCTGGAAAGTCCTGTCTTTTCGCCCTTCAGCGGCAGAGTAGTGCCCGCAGTCACGCTTTCTGGACCCACTACGGCGAGCGTATCCGTCGCATAGCTGCCCAGCACGGGCTCGACATCGAACCCGCCACGCACAGCAAGATAACAGCGCATGCCCTTCGGCGGCTGACCCAAGGTTACGATATCGCCGGGTTCGAGAGACACGGGAACATGGGGTTGTGCGGCGAAACTGCGATCTGCGGTCTTGACGGTGATGGGGCAGGGCGCGCCCGCAATGCCGATAACGGCGCGGCTCGTGCTTTTGAAGGAAAAGCCGCCGAGCGTCAGCTCGAGACACGGCGAGTTGACGGGATTGCCGACGATACGGTTGGCGGCGTTAAACGCGCCACGATCCAGTGCGCCGGAGGCGGAGACGCCCTGTCCGGTTTGGCCGAAGCGGCCGAGATCCTGAAAAATGGCGGGCATGGGGGCCGCGAGCACCTCGAAATGCGGGCCTTCTCTTGTCATCTCAGGGCGGGCGGTGCGCGGCGCTGAGGTGGGAACATCAACCGTTCTTCCGGCCTTGTCCATATCGAAGAAACGCACGCGATAACCCGGCTGGAAAAGCGCGCCGGGATCACGGTCTATATCCCACATCTTCACCGGTGTGGTGCCGATGATCTGCCAGCCGCCGGGGCTGTTTTGCGGATAGACGCCGCTGAAGGCGCCAGCCAGCGCCACCGAACCCGCCGGAATGCGGGTACGCGGGCTTTGCCGGCGCGGCACGTGAAGAGCCGTATCGCCGCCAACCAGATAACCGAAGCCGGGCGCGAAACCGCAGAAGGCCACGGTGAATTCGCTTTCGGTATGGCGGCGGATGACTTCGTCGACGCTCATGCCGGTCAGTTCGGCAACGTCGGCCAGATCTTCGCCGTTATAATGGACGGGGATTTCCACCAGATTGTCCGAGGGCGCGATTTTTGCGGAGAGATCGCGGCTGGAAAGCCGTGCAACCAGCGCCTCTGCGCCAATCTTTTCGGGGCGGAAACGGATCATCAGGGTGCGGGCAGCCGGAACTGTTTCGTCGATGCCCTCGATCGGATCGTTCTGAAGCGAGGCGAACAGCGCCAGCGTTTCATCGAGATCGGCAAGTTCGACGAGAATGGTGGTGAGGCTGACGGGGAGAAAACGCATCATATCCTCACGCGTGATAGGCAGAATCGGGAATGTCGGTGATGAACATGTGCCCGGGCGCATGGGTAATCGCGAACGGCACGCCGGACGCCATGACTGCAGCCTGAGGCGTCACGCCGCAGGCCCAGAAAACTGGAACCTCGCCGGGTTCGATCCGCACCGCATCACCGAAATCCGGTTTCGCGAGATCCGATATGCCGATTTCTTCCGGCGCGCCGACATGCACGGGCGCACCGTGAACCGCCGGAAAACGTCCTGAAATTGTCGCGGCATCGGCCACGCGCGAAGCCGGGATCGGTCGCATGGAAACGACCATGTTGCCCTTAAACCGGCCGGCCGGCCGGCAGGGGCGGTTGGTCAGATACATCGGAACGTTGCTTTTGTCGGTCATGTGACGGATTTCGATACCCGCTTCGACCATCGGCGTTTCAAAGGTAAAGCTGCAACCGATCAGGAAAGCGACGAGATCGTCACGCTCTGCCCATGCGGCGGTCGCATCCGCCGTTTCCTCGGCAAGTTTGCCGTCCCGCCAGATACGGTAAAGCGGTAGGTCGGTCCTGAGATCGGCACCGGGGGCAAGAAGCGTGGTTGGTGAGCCGGGATCTGAAACATCGAGCACCGGGCAGGGCTTGGGATTACGCTGCGCATAGAGGAGGAAATCGAAGGCCCAGTCGCGCGGCAGCACGATCATGTTGGCCTGCGTGAAACCGGGAGCGATGCCGGAGGTCGGTGCAACGAGGCCGCCACGATAATCGGCGCGGGCCGTCCGGGCGGCATCCGCATTGGTGTGGCTCAGAAAGGATAAGGGTATCGTCATTGGTCGCCCTTTTAGAGAATGGATGCAAAAGAGCGGATTTCGATGCCCTCGGCTTCGAAACGGCGGCGGATTTCCTGGGCGATCGCCACCGCGCCGGGGCTGTCGCCATGCACGCAGATGGATTGTGCTTCGATCTTGATGTTGCTGCCGTCGATGGCTTCGAGTGTTCCTTCGCGGGCAAGCTGCACCATCCGGTTGGCGATTTTGGCAGCGTCGTGCAGTACGGCGCCCGCCTCGCGGCGCGAGACGAGTTGGCCTTCGGGCGTATAGGCACGGTCAGCGAAGGCTTCCGCGACGACGGCAAGGCCTGCCTTGCGGGCGAGATCGAGGATGGGCGCATTGGCAAGGCCCATCAGCACCAGCGAGGCATCGACGGCCTTTATACCGTCGATGACCGCTTGTCCCTGTTTCGCGTCATTGGCGATGCGGTTGTAAAGCGCGCCATGCGGCTTCACGTAACGCACCGTGGTTCCGGCTGCGGCGGCGACACCCTTTAGTGCACCGATCTGGTAGATGACATCGGCGATCAGCTCTTCGGAGGTCACATCCAGATCGCGGCGGCCAAAGCCGACGCGGTCCGGGTAGGAAACATGGGCGCCGACGACCACGCCTTTTTCGGCAGCGGCCTTAACGGTCCGGTAGATGCCGGCCGGGTCACCTGCGTGAAATCCGCAGGCGATGTTAGCGCTGGAAACGATGGCAAGCATCGCCTCGTCATCTCCCATGCGCCACGCGCCGTAACTTTCGCCAAGATCGCTGTTGAGATCGATAGCGGCCATGTTGCCTCCCTTTAGAGCATTTCCAGCAAAAGTGCGTAGCGGTTTTGCGTCGGGAAAATGCGTAATAACAAATATATAGAGCGTTTCCGTTTTTCTCCGAAATGCGGAAACGCTCTAGTTTTTACAGGCCGAGCAGGCCGAAAATGGTGCCGGCGGACTTGTAGCCCATGTACCACGTCAATGCGCATGTCAGAACGCCAAGCCCGAGCAGAATGCGCGAGTAGCGGTGGCCGCCCATCAGGTCTTCGCGCTTCCATGCGGCAAACAGGAAGATGCTGAGGCCGATGGGCAGGATAAGACCGTTCAGGCCGCCAACGAAGACCAACATGGCGGCGGGCGGCGTCGTGATGAGCAGGTAGCAGACGAGCGAGACAGCGATGAAGATGACCGTCGCCATGTTGCGGGCGCGTTCCGTCATATCCTGCTTGAACACGGGCAGGAACGAGACGGAGGTATACGCCGCGCCGATGACGCTTGTGATGGCCGCAGCCCAGAAGATGATGCCGAATAGACGGAAGCCGAGATCGCCCGCGGCCGACCGGAAAGCCTGTGCGGCGGGATTGGCGGCCTGGCCCGATGTATCGATGACGACGCCGCTGGCGACAACGCCGAGAATGGCGAGGAACAGCACGTAACGCATGATGCCGGTGACAGCGATGCCGGTCAGAGCGGCGCGGTTGACGGCGGGCAGGTTTTCAATGCCGACCATTCCCCGGTCCAGCAGGCGGTGCGCGCCGGAATAGGTGATGTAGCCGCCAACGGTGCCGCCGACGATGGTGGTGATGGTCGCGAAATTGATTGTGTCCGGCAGGAAAGTCTGGCGGAAGGCATCACCGACCGGCGGCGCGGATACGAATGCAACGTAGAGCGTCAGCACGATCATCAGGATACCGGCGAAAATGATGAACCGGTCGACGGCGAGGCCAGCCCGTTTGGAAACGAAGATGGCGATGGAAAAGATTGCGCTGATGGCGCCGCCGATTTTCGGATCGAGCCCGAAGATGGCGTTCAGGCCGAGGCCGGTGCCGCCAATATTGCCGATATTAAAGAAAAGGCCGCCGATGATGACGAGAATGGCGAGAAGATAGCCGGAACCCGGAATGGCAGCATTGGCGATGTCGGACGCACGCATGCGCGTCAGCGTTACGATGCGCCAGATGTTGAGCTGAACGACGAAGTCTATGAGGATGGAAGCAAGAATGCCGAAGGCGAATGCGGCACCAAGCTGCATGGTGAATGTCGCCGTCTGCGTGATGAAGCCGGGACCGATGGCAGATGTTGCCATCAGGAAGATTGCTCCCAGAAGAGATGCACGTTTTGACATTTTGAGATCGGCAGTCGGGGTGAGCTTTTTCTGCTCCATGGATTTTCTCCGCTCCTGTCGCAATCCGCCCCTCGCGGATGCTTTATGCCACCGATCTTGTCTTGTTCCGTGAGATTGTCAATATTGTTCAACAATAAATGATAATCGTTCTTTTATTTTGTCTATTTGTTGGACGTTATGAGTATGAATTCATCACGTTTTTTTGGCGCTTTGCTGAAGCTTTGTGCTATGGGCAATCATGCCGTGTCCGAACATGCCTGTCACGGAATTCCCAACGTTGCATTGCTCTTAAGGAAAGCGCCATGACGGAAACGATAGAGGGTCTGCCGCTTGCGGATCGATTGGCAAAGGGTATTCGCACCCTGCTGATCTCCGGTGAACTGATGCCGGGCCAGCGTCTTTCGGAAGCAGCCTTCAGCGAACGTTTCGAGGTCTCCCGCAATTCGCTGCGTGAAGCCTTTCGTCTCCTGACCAAGGATGGTCTGCTGCGTCACGAGGCCAATCGCGGCGTTTTTGTCGCCGTTCCCACCCTGGCTTCGGTGATTGATATTTACAGGGTGCGGCGCATGGTGGAATGCGGGGCGCTGCGTCAGGCCTGGCACAAGCACCCGGCCATCCGGACAATGCGCACGGCGGTCGATGATGCCAGGATAAAGCGCGACCAGGCAGACTGGTTAGGCGTGGGCAGCGCCAACATGAAGTTCCACGCCGCCGTGGTCGACCTTCTAGACAGCGCTCGTCTCAGCGATTTTTACGAGCGCATTGCCGCTGAGCTCAGGCTTTGTTTCGGCCTGCTGAAAGACCCGGAACAGCTCCATTCCCCCTTTGTGGACATGAACAGCAAGATCCTGTCGCTGATGGAAGAGGGCAAGGCGGCTGAGGCCGGTGACGAGATGGAAATCTATCTCAATCTTTCCGAGCGGACGGTTTTGAAGGCGCTCGAACGGGCGTCATGAGAAATCAGGCGTAGCGGGACGAAAACGTCCCTTTCACGTCCGCTCCATTTTTATATCGGCGCCTGATTGCCAAGTTTGTTGCGGTGCGTCATCAATGCCGACATGACGCTTCGCGACCTCACCATTCTCGTTATAGACGAAAACGCGATCCGCGCCTCGATCATCGAGGAGGGGCTGCGCGAGGCCGGGTATAATCGCGTGACGCTCATCCATGAAGTGCACGGCGTGGCGCGGACCATCGAGACGCTGCAGCCCGATGTCATCTTCATCGACCTTGAAAATCCCAACCGCGACATGATGGAGCATCTGTTTCAGTTGACACGCACGGTCGGCCGGCCGATCGCCATGTTTGTCGACCGCTCCGATACCGCGTCCATCGAGGCGGCCGTTGAGGCTGGTGTTTCCGCCTATGTCGTTGACGGGCTGAAGAAAGAACGCGTCAAACCCATCCTCGATATGGCGGTCAGCCGCTTCAACGCTTTCAGCCGTCTGCGACAGGAACTTGCCGAAGCAAAATCGGCGCTTGAGGAGCGCAAGGTCATCGAGCGCGCCAAAGGCATTTTGATGAAAATGCGTGGCCTGTCCGAAGAGGAGGCTTTTGCGCTTCTGCGGCAAACGGCGATGAACGAGAAAAAGAAAATATCCGAGATCGCGCAAAGCGTGGTCACCGCGGCCGGTCTGTTGATGTAACGAACCCGCCGGCGGGACAGTCGAGGAGTGTATGATATGGCGGCACAGGAAAAATCGGCCGGTTCAAAAGCGGGCGCGCCGGCAATTGTTGGCAGCGACCGGCAAAAAATCCTGCGGGCAGGTTTTATTCCTCTTGTCGATGCGTCCGTCCTCATTGCTGCGGCGGAATTCGGCTTTGCCGAGCGCGAAGGCCTGACGCTCGATCTCGTCAAGGATGTGTCCTGGGCGAATGTGCGCGACCGGCTGGCATTCCGGCAATTCGACATTGCCCATATGCTGTCGCCGATGCCCGTTGCCTCCATGCTCGGACTCGGCTCGAACCCTTCGCCGACGATCACGCCGTTTTCACTTGGGCGCGGCGGCAATGCGATAACGCTTTCGACGCGGCTTTTTGCCCGGATGAAGGCGTTGACGGGGCTTTCCGAAACGGCGGGGGCGCTGGAAAATGCGATGGCCTTAAAGCAGGTGCTGGATGACATGCGAGCGCGGGGCGAAGCTACACCGACGCTCGGCATGACCTACCCGTTTTCCTCGCACAATTACGAATTTCGCTATTGGCTCGCCGCTGGTGGCATTCATCCCGATCACGACGTCAAACTGGTGGTCGTACCACCGCCATTGACGTCGGATGCATTGGCGGCGGGCGCCATAGATGGTTTCTGTGTCGGTGCGCCGTGGAACATCGTTGCCGCCGAGCGCGGTGTGGGCAGGATCGTCGCTGCCAAGCAGGATTTGTGGCCGTCTGCGCCGGAAAAAGTGATCGGGATGCGGCCTGAATGGGCCGAAAGCCAGCAGGAAACGGTCAGCCGGCTGCTCACGGCGCTCGATGCCGCCGCACGTTGGTGCGACCTTGCGGAAAATCACGATGATCTGAGCAGGACACTTGCCGATCCGCGTTATATCGGTGCGCCGCAAAGCATCATCCGCCATGTGCTTGCCGGTGAATTCAACATCGACAGCCAGGGCAACCGCCGGGTCATCGACAAATATTTCCTCTTCCACGGCGGCCATGCCAATTATCCGCGCCAGAGCCAGGCACTGTGGATTTACAGCCAGATGATCCGCTGGGGGCAGACGGAGTTTTCGCAAGGTGGTGTGGAGGCCACCCTGTCCGCTTACCGTCCAGATATTTATCGGGCGGCACTGGGCGATGCCAATGCGCCAGATGATGCCGATATTCGAGTCGAAGGGCAGGAGGCGGGTGACCGGTTCGTGGACGGTTTTGTTTTCGATCCCGCAGACATTGCTGGCTATGTGAATGGCTTTTCCGTGCGCAGTTCTGCCCCGTTTTCCATCTCCCAAGGCGAGGCCTGACAGCCGTCGGCCGGGCAAGCTGCGCAAATTTCAAGCTCGGAATTTATCCATCTGCGCAAACCATAGACAAAATTTCTACTGATTAAAATTTAATCGTCCGATCCAATCTCGGAAATTCCGTTTTTTTCCAAGGCGATAGCTTCCACAAGTAAAACTGGCACGCCCCTTGCGTCTTCGTCTTTGCACTGGTCAACGGCGATCGGGGCGAGCAGGGCGCGGCATAAGCGCTTTCACAGACATAGACGTCGCAAGGTTTTGCTGCCCGGAACACCTCCCGTTCCGAAGGCGCAAACTCCGAGCGGCGTTTTTTTTATTTTCAGGTTTTTTCGCAAGCGAACGCGCCACCCATGCGGTGGTCCAATAAGGGGAAGATGCGAATGAAAAAGATATTCTCGGGCGATGTCAGCCGCCGCACCATACTGAAGACGACAGCCGCCGCAGCCCTTGTTACCGCCGTGCGCACCGCTTTTCCGTCAGGCGCTTTCGCAGCCACGGCTGAGCCGGAAGTGAAGGGCGCGAAAATCGGCTTCATCGCGCTGACCGACGCCGCCCCGCTTATCATCGCGGCGGAAAAGGGACTGTTCGCCAAGCATGGCATGCCGGATGTCGAGGTTTTCAAACAGGCATCCTGGGGTGCGACACGTGACAATCTCGTGCTCGGCGGCGCATCGAACGGCATTGATGGCGCGCATATCCTGACCCCGATGCCCTATCTCATGCATACCGGCAAGGTGACGCAGAACAACGTGCCTGTGCCGATGGCGCTTATCGCCCGCCTCAATCTCGACAGCCAGGGTATTTCCGTCGCCAAGGAATATGCTGAAACCGGCGTTCAGCTCGACGCGTCCAAGCTGAAGGCAGCTTTCGAGAAGAAGAAGGCAGAAGGCAAGGAAATCAAGGCTGCCATGACATTTCCCGGCGGCACGCATGATCTGTGGATCCGCTATTGGCTGGCCGCCGGCGGCATCGACCCGGACAAGGACGTCTCCACCATCGTCGTTCCGCCGCCGCAGATGGTCGCCAACATGAAGGTCGGCAATATGGACGTCTTCTGTGTGGGCGAACCCTGGAACGAGCAACTCGTCAATCAGGGCATCGGCTTTACTGCCTGTACCACCGGGGAACTCTGGAAAGGGCATCCCGAGAAGGCGCTCGGCATGCGCGCCGACTGGGTGGAAAAGAACCCCAACGCCACCAAGGCATTGCTGATGGCCGTGATGGAGGCCCAGCAATGGTGCGATGAGATGGCGAACAAGGAGGAGATGTCCACGATCCTCGGCAAGCGCCAATGGTTCAACGTGCCACCGAAAGACGTTCTTGGCCGCCTCAAGGGCAATATCAATTACGGCAACGGCCGCGTGCTGGAAAATACCGGTCTGCAGATGAAGTTCTGGCAGGATCACGCGTCCTATCCCTTCCGCAGCCACGACAGCTGGTTCATCACGGAAAACATCCGCTGGGGTAAATTTGCACCCGATACGGACGTGAAGGCGCTGGTTGCCAAGGTCAACCGTGAGGACATCTGGCGCGACGCTGCAAAGGATCTCGGTGTTGCCGATATTCCCGCCTCCACGTCGCGCGGCAAGGAAACCTTCTTCGACGGCAAGGTCTTCGACCCCGAAAACCCGTCGGCCTATCTCGAAACTCTTTCCATCAAGGCAGCCTCCTGAGGAGGAGACACGGGTGTCGCCCCTCCTCCGCCGGGTTGCCATTTAAAGATGGACACCAAAGGCCGGATGAGGGGCGAGACCCTGACCGCAACCGAAATCCAAAGGAAACGCCATGTCCGCATTGGCTCGAAATTTCAAAGAACAGCCGCAGCAACCGGTGGTACAAAAGGCAAACGTCGTGACCCTTCCGCCCAAACATCCCTCGCGGTTCAATCTGCGTAAACTGGGTGCTGCGGCGGCCCGCAATATCATACCGCCATTTGTCGTCCTCGCCGTTCTGCTGGGCGTCTGGCAGGTGCTCTGTTCCGCCCCCGGCTCGTCCCTGCCGCCGCCAAGCCAGGTATTCGAGGAAAGCTACGATCTCATCGTATCGCCGTTCTTCCATAATGGTTCGCAGGATATCGGCCTCGGCTTGCGCGTGCTGGTCTCGCTGGAGCGCGTGGCATACGGTTTCGGCCTTGCGGCTATCGCCGGCATCATTCTCGGTGCGGTCATCGGCCAGTCGGTCTGGGCCATGCGCGGCCTCGACCCGATTTTTCAGGTCCTGCGCACCGTGCCGCCGCTCGCCTGGCTGCCGCTTTCACTTGCCGCCTTTCAGGACAGCAATCCGTCGGCCATTTTCGTGATCTTCATCACCTCCATCTGGCCCGTCATCATCAATACGGCGGTCGGCGTGCGCAACATTCCGCAGGATTATCGCAACGTTGCGAAGGTGCTGCGGCTCAACCAGATCGAATTCTTCTTCAAGATCATGCTGCCGTCGGCCGCCCCCTACATCTTCACCGGCCTGCGCATAGGCATCGGCCTCTCCTGGCTCGCCATCGTGGCGGCGGAAATGCTGACCGGCGGCGTCGGTATCGGCTTCTTCATCTGGGATGCGTGGAACTCCTCGCGCCTGCCCGACATCATCGTGGCACTCGCTTACATCGGCGTTGTCGGCTTCATGCTCGACAAGCTGGTAGCGGCGCTCGGCAAGGTCATCACCCGCGGCGCTGCGGCCAACTAAAAGGGCGACCATCATGAACGCTTATCTGAAACTCGATCATATCGACAAATATTTCGACAAGGGCGGTTCGCGCGCCGAGGTGCTGAAAGGCATCAACCTGACCATCGGCAAGGGCGAATTCGTCTCAGTCATCGGGCATTCCGGCTGCGGCAAGTCCACCATGCTCAACCTCATCGCCGGGCTGACCAAAGTCTCAGCAGGCGTGGTGCTTCTGGAAAACCGCGAGGTCAACGAACCTGGCCCGGAACGCGCCGTCGTCTTCCAGAACCACAGCCTGCTCCCCTGGCTTTCGGTTTATGAAAACGTCAACCTCGCCGTCGCGAAGGTCTTCAGCAATACCAAGACCAAAGCGGAACGCCACGACTGGGTCATGCGCAATCTGGATCTCGTGCAGATGGCCCATGCCAAGGACAAGAAACCGTCTGAAATTTCCGGTGGTATGAAACAGCGCGTCGGCATTGCCCGGGCGCTCGCCATGGAGCCGAAAATCCTGCTGCTGGACGAGCCTTTCGGCGCACTGGATGCGCTGACTCGCGCCCACCTTCAGGACGCCGTGATGGAAATCCACGCCCGGCTTGGCAACACCATGGTCATGATCACCCACGATGTGGATGAGGCGGTGCTGCTGTCCGACCGTATCGTGATGATGACCAACGGTCCCGCCGCCCATATCGGCGAAGTGCTTGACGTGCCGCTGCCGCGCCCGCGCAACCGCATCGAGCTTGCATCCGACAAGACCTACCTCAAATGCCGCGAGGCCGTGCTGAAGTTCCTTTACGAACGTCACCGCTTCGTCGAAGCTGCGGAGTAACCACCATGGCGCAAAAACTCGTCATCATCGGCAATGGCATGGCGCCGGGGCGCATGCTGGAAAACCTTTTCGAAACCGCCCCCGGCCTCTACGACGTCACCATTTTCAACGCCGAGCCGCGCGTCAATTACGACCGCATCATGCTCTCGCCAGTACTCTCAGGCGAAAAGAGCTATGAAGATATCGTCATCCACAATGACGAATGGTACGCGGCCAACAATGTGACGCTGCACAAGGGCGCGAAGGTCACCGGCATCGACCGTGACAACAAGACCGTAACCAGCGAAAACGGCATCACCGTTTCCTACGACAGGCTGGTGATCGCCACCGGTTCCCTGCCCTTCATCATTCCCGTCCCTGGCCATCAATTGCCGGGCGTTCTCGCCTATCGCGATCTCGACGATGTCACGAAGATGCTTGAAATCGCCGAAGGCAAGGGTCGCGCCATCGTCATCGGCGCCGGCCTTCTGGGTCTGGAAGCAGCTTATGGGCTGAAGCGCCAGGGAATGGACGTCACCGTCATCCATCTGATGCCGACGATCATGGAGCGGCAGCTCGATCCGGCAGCGGCCTATCTTCTGGAAAAGGCGCTGAACGAGCGCGGCATCGACATCATCACCAAGGCCAATACCAAATGCATTCTCGGCGCGGAGAAGGTCGAAGGCATCGAGTTGGAAGACGGCCGCGTCATTAAAGGCGACATGGTGGTGATGGCGGTCGGCATCCGTCCCGCCTCGGGTCTTGCCAAGGAAGCCGGCATTGCCGTCAATCGCGGCATCGTCGTGGATGATGGCATGATGACGTCGGATGCCTCGATATATGCGCTTGGCGAATGCGCCGAGCATCGCGGCATGTGCTACGGGCTGGTCGCGCCGCTTTATGAATCTGCGCGGGTGCTGGCGGACCGGCTTTGCGGCGGTTCAGCCGAGTATCATGGGTCTGTCACCAATACCAAACTGAAGGTCACCGGCATCAACCTGTTTTCCGCCGGCGATTTTGCCGAGGGCGACGACCGCGAGGAAATCGTGCTGCGCGATGCCACCGCCGGTGTCTACAAGCGCCTGATCCTCAAGGAAAATCGCATCATCGGCGCGGTTCTTTACGGCGAGACGGCGGATGGTTCGTGGTTCTTCGACCTGATGAAGAAATCGACCGACATTTCCGCCATGCGCGAAACCCTGATCTTCGGCCAGGCCTATCAGGGAGGGTCCCCGCTGGACCCTATGGCGGCCGTTGCAGCCTTGCCGGATGATGCGGAAATCTGCGGCTGCAACGGCGTCTGCAAGGGCAAGATCACCTCGGTCATCACCTCGAAGGGGCTGACCTCGCTGGATGATGTGCGCGCCCATACCAAGGCATCCGCCTCCTGCGGCAATTGCACCGGCCTTGTCGAACAGCTGATGACGCTGACGCTTGGCGACAGCTACAATCCCGCTGCCGTGCAGCCCATGTGCAAATGCACAGATCTCGGCCACGATGATGTACGCCGTCTCATCAAGGCCAAGAGCCTGAAGACCATTCCCGCCGTGATGCAGGAACTGGAATGGAAGACCTCCTGCGGCTGCGCCAAGTGCAGACCGGCGCTCAACTACTATCTCGTCTGCGATTTTCCCGACGAATATGCCGACGACTACCAGTCGCGTTATATCAATGAGCGCGTCCATGCCAATATCCAGAAGGACGGCACCTATTCCGTCGTTCCACGCATGTGGGGCGGCGTCACATCTTCCTCCGAACTGCGGGCGATTGCGGATGTGGTCGACAAGTTCGAAATCCCGATGGTGAAGGTGACAGGCGGGCAACGCATCGATCTTCTCGGCATCGAGAAGGAGGATTTGCCGGCGGTCTGGGCCGATCTCGGCAAGGCCGGTTTCATTTCCGGCCAGGCCTATGCCAAGGGGCTTCGCACCGTGAAGACCTGCGTTGGAGAACAATGGTGCCGCTTCGGCACGCAGGATTCCACCGGCCTCGGCATCCGTATCGAAAAATTCATGTGGGGCTCATGGACGCCCGCCAAGCTGAAGCTTGCCGTTTCCGGCTGTCCGCGAAACTGCGCTGAGGCGACATGCAAGGATATCGGCGTCATCTGCGTCGATTCCGGTTTCGAAATCCACTTCGCCGGTGCCGCTGGTCTCGACATCAAGGGTACGGAAGTGCTGGGCCTCGTCCATACCGAGGATGAGGCGCTGGAGCATATCGTGGCGTTGACCCAGATGTACCGCGAGCAGGCGCGCTACCTCGAGCGCATCTATAAATGGGCCAAGCGCATCGGTTACGACGAAGTCCGCCGCCAGATCATGGACGATGCCGACAAGCGCCGGGCCTATTTTGACCGCTTCGTCTTCAGCCAGAAATTCGCGCAGGTCGATCCCTGGTCGGAACGTGTGTCCGGCCACGACAAGCACGAATTCAGGCCGATGGCGGCAATCGGTTTCAACGAGGCAGCGGAGTGAGAACGATGGACAGCAACTGGATCGATATTGGCGACATTTCCGACATTCCGCTGCGCGGCGCGCGCTGCGTGAAAACGCCTATGGGCAAGATCGCCGTGTTTCGCACGGCTGAAAATCAGGTCTTCGCCATCGAGGATCATTGCCCGCACAAAGGCGGCCCGCTGTCTCAGGGCATCGTGCACGGGGCTTCGGTGACATGTCCTTTGCACAATTGGGTCATTTCGCTGGAGACCGGCAAGGCGTTGGGGGCGGATGAGGGTGAGGTGAGGACCATTCCTCTCCGCAATCTCGACGGGCGGCTTTCGATTGCGCTCGAAACTTTGATGATTGCGGCGGAGTGATATCAGATGTTGGCGACGATACTCCCCTCTGCCCTGCCGGACATCTCCCCCTCGAGGGGCAAGATCGACAAGTGGCACGCTTCTCGCTTCATCTCTGTTGTCGGAGACGCAAGCTGTAAAATAGAGCCGGTGCCACAATTGATCTACCCCTTTGAGGGGCAGATGTCCGGCAGGGCAGAGGGGGGTAAATGCCACGCACCAAGAGGGCAAACCCATGCCCGTTGAAACGAAAACCACCTGCCCCTATTGCGGTGTCGGCTGCGGCGTCATCGCCACCGTTGCCGATGACGGCATCGTTTCCGTCAAAGGCGATCCGGACCACCCCGCCAATTTCGGCCGGCTGTGTTCCAAGGGTTCGGCTCTGGCCGAAACCATCGGCCTCGACGGACGGCTGCTCCATCCCGAAATCCACGGAAAGCGAGTGGCATGGGACGAAGCGCTTCAACTCGTTGCTTCAAGATTTTCCGAGGCCATTTCCGAGCACGGCCGGGATTCGGTTGCCTTTTACGTTTCCGGCCAATTGCTGACGGAGGATTATTACCTCGCCAACAAGCTGATGAAGGGTTTCATCGGATCGGCCAATATCGATACGAATTCACGGCTTTGCATGTCGTCTTCGGTCGCCGGCCATCGCCGCGCCTTCGGGGCCGATACGGTGCCCGGCACCTATGAGGATATGGAGCTTGCCGATCTGGTAATCCTCACCGGATCCAATCTCGCCTGGTGTCATCCCGTCCTCTATCAACGGCTTGCTGCCGCAAAGGCGGCGCGGCCGGACATGAAGGTGGTGGTCATCGATCCGCGCCGGACGATGAGCGCCGATATTGCCGATATGCACCTCGCCATCCGCCCGGATGGAGATGTGGCGCTGTTTACCGGTCTTCTGGCCCATCTTTCCGGCAGTTCCGCGTTCGATAACGCTTATGTTGGAAACCACACTGTCGGCTTCGATGCCGCGATGCAGGCAGCGACCGGGCACAGCCTGCCGGAGATTGCCGACAAGACCGGTCTGACAATCGTGGAATTGATTTCCTTTTACGAATTGTTCGAACGCACGCAAAAAACCGTCACCTGCTACAGTCAGGGCGTCAACCAGTCGCAAAGCGGCACCGACAAGGTCAACGCCATCATCAATTGCCACCTCGCCACAGGCCGCATCGGCCGGCCGGGCATGGGACCGTTTTCGCTGACCGGCCAACCCAACGCCATGGGCGGACGCGAGGTGGGCGGGCTTGCCAATATGCTGGCGGCCCATATGGCCATCGAGAACGCTGAAGACCGCGACCGCGTGCAGCGCTTCTGGGCCTCGCCGGCGATTGCGCAGAAGCCTGGCCTCAAGGCCGTGGATATGTTCCGGGCGGTTGCCGATGGCCGCATCAAGGCGCTGTGGATCATGGCCACCAACCCCGTCGTTTCCATGCCGGATGCCGGTGCCGTCGAGGCGGCGATCAAGGCCTGTCCCTTTGTCGTGGTGTCCGATGTCATCGCCAAGACCGATACCGCCCGCCACGCCCATGTGCTGTTGCCATCGCTCGGCTGGGGTGAAAAGGACGGCACGGTCACCAATTCCGAACGGCGTATTTCCCGCCAGCGCGGTTTTCTTGACGCGCCCGGTGAAGCAAAGGCCGACTGGTGGCAATTCGCCGAAGTTGGACGGCGCATGGGTTTTGACGCGGCCTTCGGCTACCGGCAACCTTCTGAGGTTTTCGCCGAGCATGCCGCTCTCTCCGGATTCGAGAACGCCGGAAGCCGCGATTTCGATATTGGCGGGATCGACCGTGATTCCTACGGTACGATGAAACCGTTTCAATGGCCAAAAGCCGGACCCGGTGAAGCCGCCACGACCCGCTTTTTCGCGGATGGCCGCTTTTTCCATGCGGATGGCAAGGCCCATTTCATCGCCACGGCACTGCCGGAGACCCGCAGGACATCGGCGGACTACCCGCTGACGCTTAATACTGGCCGTATCCGCGACCAATGGCACACCATGACCCGCACCGGCAAAAGCGCGCGTCTCACCGCCCATATCGCCGAACCCTTTGCCGAACTTCAACCGCGCGATGCACAGGCGCTGGGCATCGAAAGCGCCGATCTCGTGGAGCTTGAAAGCCCGCACGGCAAGGTCCTGCTGCGGGCTCTGGTCAGCGAGAGGCAGGCGCGGGGAGCTGTGTTTGCGCCGATGCACTGGAACGACCAGTTCGCCTCGCAGGCCCGCATCGATATGCTCGTGCCAGCGGTCACGGACCCACATTCCGGCCAGCCCGCTTCGAAGAATGTCGGCGTGAGTGCACGACGTTTTGTAGCGAAAGCCTATGGATTTGCGATCTCCCGCACCCGGCCTGATGCGCCGGGCTGCGCCTATTGGGCAGTTGCAAAGGCGGATGGCGGCTACCGCATGGAGCTTGCCTTCGAGGAACAGCCGCAGGACTGGACGCTCTGGGCGCGACGGGTTTTCGGAGTCGATATCAGGGTTGAGCCTCTGGGTTACAGTGACCGGCAGACGGGCGATCTGCGGCTTGCTTTCTTCGACGGTGGTACCTTGCTGGCAGCGCTGTTCGTCGCCAGAGAGCCGGTGGCCGTTGCCCGCAACTGGGCGATTTCACAGCTGAACGAACGCCATGAGGATTTGCGCATGCGTTTTGCCCTGGTCGCCGGGCGTCCCGGCGCCGGCCGCGCCGATCCGGGGGGGACGGTCTGCTCCTGCTTCAATGTCGGGGTCAACCAGATCACGGCCGCCATCCGCAATGGCTGCCACAGCGTCGAAGCCATAGGTGCTGCGTTGAATGCCGGAACCAATTGCGGCTCCTGCCGCGCCGAGATCAGGGGGATCATCGATGGATGCCTTAAAACCGCAGCGGAATGAACCGAACCGCATGGAGAAGCTCGCCAAGTTGCCGGTCTTCTGGGGGCTTGAGGGCAAGCGCGTGGTGCTGGCGGGCGGATCGGATGGGGCCGCATGGAAAGCGGAACTGCTGCTTGCCTGCGGGGCGGAACTTCACCTCTATTGCGAGGAAAGCGAGCTTTCGGAATGCTTTGCGGCGCTCGTCTCGACAAGCCAGATGCTGACATGGCATGACCGTTCCTGGGGTCCGGATAGTTTCAAAGGCGCGGAACTGGCGCTGGCGGATTGTGAAACCGACGAAGAGGCGGGAAGATTTTACAATGCCGCGCGCTCAGCCGGCGTGCCTGTCAATGTCATCGACAAGCCAGAATTCTGCCAGTTCCAGTTTGGCTCCATCGTCAATCGTTCGCCGGTGGTGGTGTCGATCTCCACCGATGGCGCCGCACCCATTCTGGCGCAGGCCATTCGCCGGCGCATCGAGACTTTGCTGCCGCTCGCTCTCAAGGATTGGGGCGCGCTTGCCCAGACCATCCGAGAGCGGGTCAATATACGCCTCGCGCCCGGCCCGGCGCGGCGTTCATTCTGGGAGAAATTTGTCGACCGGGCGTTTACCGAAAGGCTGGATGAGGGCAGCGAAGAAAGGCTGCTGACAGACATCGGCACGCAGGCAGGTCGGAAAGGATCGGCACGCGGCCTTGTGACGCTGGTCGGTGCCGGACCGGGCGATGCCGAGCTGCTGACGCTGAAAGCGGTACGCGCCTTGCAGGCGGCGGATGTCATTCTGTTCGACGATCTCGTTTCATCCGAGGTGCTGGAACTGGCGCGGCGGGAGGCGAAGCGTATGCTTGTTGGCAAACGCGGCGGCCGGGAAAGCTGCAAGCAGGAAGATATTAACGACATGATGATCCGCCTTGCCAAGGCCGGCAAAAGGGTAGTGCGGCTGAAATCCGGCGATCCGATGATTTTCGGACGCGCCGGCGAGGAGATCGCAGCGCTGGAGGCTGAAAACATCCCGGTCGAAATCGTACCCGGCATCACCGCGGCAAGCGCCATGGCTTCGCGGCTCGGCGTTTCCCTCACCCACCGCGATCATGCCCAGTCGGTCCGCTTCGTCACCGGGCACTCCAGACAGGGCAAGCTGCCGGAGAATATAGACTGGCAGTCCCTGTCGAACCCTTCCGTGACCACGGTTTTTTACATGGGCGGGCGAACCGCTGCCAGCATCGAGGAAGCCCTTCTGGCGCATGGCATGCCGGCCTCGACGCCCGTCGCCATCATGATTTCCGTCAGCCGCGAAAATGAGCAGCGCTGGTGCGGTTCGCTCGTGCAACTGGCTGCGGCGGTTGAGCGACTGGGCGTGAACGAGCCTATATTGATCGGCATCGGTGATGCGTTTGGTGCTGCAATCTCTGCGTTTTCCGAGATCGGCCTGCCGAAGCCGGTCCCGATGTTAATTCAGAAAGCCGGCTAATAATCTTGCTGGTTCGCGCGGATACGTTTTTCGCGTACCTCCGCAAGTGGACCTGATCGGCGCCACAAAACCGTCCCTTGACATTGGTTTTTCGTTCGCTCTTCAATAAAACGAAAAAATTGAAAGAGGAGGGAGGGTGAAATGATGCTCACACCGCGTCAGGATGAAATCGTTGCGCTGGCGAAAGCAAGCGGGCGTGTGCTGGTGGACGAGCTGGCCACGCGGTTTTCGGTAACGCCACAGACGATCCGCAAGGACCTCAACGATCTCTGCGATACGCGGGTGCTGACGCGCATCCATGGCGGCGCACTTTTTCCGAGCGGCAACGAAAACGTCAAATACGAGGCACGCCGTGCGATCGCCTCCTCCGAAAAGCAGGCGATCGGCGCCGCTGCCGCTGCCCTCATCCCCAACAACTCCTCGCTTTTCATCAATATAGGTACGACGACCGAGGCGGTGGGCGAAGCGCTGGCGGATCATCACGAGCTGATGGTCATCACCAACAATATTAATGTTGCCAATAGGTTACGGGTTTTTCCGGGCATCGAGGTGGTGATCGCTGGCGGCGTCGTGCGCGGTTCCGATGGCGGCATCGTTGGTGAGGCCGCAGTGGATTTTATCCGCCAGTTCAAGGTCGATTTCGCCGTCATCGGCGTTTCTGCGATCGATGAAGACGGCGCTTTGCTGGATTTCGACTTTCGCGAGGTCAAGGTTGCCCAGGCGATCATGTCCAACGCTCGCCACGTCATTCTTGTATCGGATTCACTGAAATTCGAGCGGACGGCGCCGGTGCGCATCGGCCATCTTTCACAGGTGCACACCTTCATTACCGATCATTGTCCGGTCGATTCGATTCGATCCATCTGTGCCGATCATGACGTCAGGTTGATTGAAACCGAGGTTGGGGAGCCTTGATCCGAACCGCCCCGGAATTTCGTTTGACATTCGTTTTGTCTTCAAATTAGATGTCCGTGCTTTCAATATATCGATGAGGAGAGCGTCGATGAAAGCGCGGGAGGGTCCATGTCTGACGAGGCAATCCACGATGTTTTCGTGATCGGCGGCGGCATCAACGGCTGCGGCATCGCGCGTGACGCTGTCGGCAGGGGTTATTCCGTTGCGCTTGCGGAAATGAACGATTTTGCTTCCGGCACCTCGTCGGCCGCCACAAAGCTCATTCATGGCGGTTTGCGTTATCTCGAACATTACGAATTTCGTCTGGTGCGAGAAGCGCTTATGGAGCGCGAGGTGTTGTGGGCCATGGCGCCGCACATCATCTGGCCTATGCGCTTTGTTCTGCCATTTCAGAAGGGCGGCGTGCGCCCGGCCTGGCTCGTGCGTCTCGGGCTTTTTCTTTATGACCATCTCGGCGGCCGCAAGCTTTTGCCCGCCACCCGCTCGCTCGATCTGCGCCGTGATCCCGCAGGGAAACCGCTGAAGCCGATTTTTGCCCGGGCTTTCGAATATTCTGACGGCTGGGTGGACGATGCCCGTCTTGTGGTGCTGAACGCCCGCGATGCCGCCGATCGCGGCGCCTTGATCCTCAACCGCACGCAGGTGGTTTCGGCACGCCGCGAAGGCGCCTTCTGGCGGGTCGAAACGAAAAATGGTGCCGGAGAAACCGCGACCTACCGGGCGCGCATGCTTGTAAATGCGGCCGGCCCCTGGGTAGACAAGGTTCTGGCTGCGACATTCGGTAAAAACAATGTCCACAATGTCCGCCTCGTGCAGGGCAGCCACATCATCGTGCGCAAGAAGTTTTCCGATCCGCGCGCCTATTTTTTCCAGAACCCGGACGGGCGCATCATCTTCGCCATCCCTTATGAGCAGGATTTTACCCTGATCGGCACGACGGATCGCGACTATACCGCCGACCCCCGGGCTGTTAAGATCAGCGACGAGGAGATCAGCTATCTTTGCAACGCGGCGAGCGAATATTTCGCTGAACCGGTGACGTCGGCCGATATCGTCTGGACCTATTCCGGCGTGCGGCCGCTGTTTGACGACGGCGCATCGAAAGCGCAGGAGGCAACCCGCGATTATGTGCTGAAAACCGAAGGAGCTGAAGGCGAAGCCCCGCTTCTCAATATCTTCGGTGGCAAGCTCACCACCTATCGACGGCTTGCCGAACATGCTCTTGAAAAAATCGGTGATGCGCTGGGTGAAAAGGGCTCGCCGTGGACGGCCGGTTCACATTTGCCGGGCGGAAATTTCGGTGCCGAGGCTTATGCGGGAGAGGTCACGGCCCTGCGGTCGCGTTATCCTTTCCTCGATGAGCGGCATGCGAAGCGGCTCATCCGCTGCTACGGAACGGACGCCGCGTCGATTATTGGCAATGCCGGGGACATGGCAGGGCTGGGACGGCATTTCGGCGGCACGCTTTATGAGGCCGAGGTGCGCTGGCTGATGGCCCGGGAATGGGCGCTGACGGCGGAGGATATTCTGTGGCGCCGCACCAAGCAGGGGCTTTTCTTTACCCAAGAAGAGGTGCGCGGGCTGGAGGATTATATCGATGACATTGCAGGTGGACGCTTGAAGGCAATCTGACGATCCGATCAAAAAGCGGAGGAGGCTTTGGATCACCATGCTTGAATTGCGAAACGTCTCGAAGATGGCCGGCAGTGAATATCATGTTCACCCGACCGATCTGACGTTGCAGCGCGGAAGCCTGAACGTCCTGCTTGGACCGACACTTTCGGGCAAGACGACACTCATGCGGCTGATGGCCGGGCTGGACAAGCCAAGTGGCGGTACGATTCTCTTCAATGGGGAGGACGTGACGGGCTGGCCGGTTCAGAAGCGCAACGTCGCCATGGTCTATCAGCAGTTCATCAATTATCCGGCGCTCAGCGTTTATGAGAACATCGCCTCGCCGATGCGCGTTGCCGGCAAGGACAAGGCAACGATCGACAGGGAGGTGAGGAAGGCCGCCGAGCTTCTGAGGCTGACGCCCTATCTAGATCGTACGCCTCTCAACCTTTCCGGTGGCCAGCAACAACGCACGGCACTTGCCCGCGCCATCGTCAAAAACGCCAATCTGGTGCTCCTCGACGAGCCGCTCGCAAATCTCGACTACAAGCTGCGTGAGGAGTTGCGTGAGGAATTGCCGCGTATCTTTGCGGAATCCGGTGCAATCTTTGTTTACGCCACGACGGAACCCTCCGAAGCTCTGCTGCTCGGTGGCAATACCGCGACGCTGAACGAGGGCAAGGTAACGCAATTCAGCCGCACGATCGAAGTTTACAGGCGTCCGGTGGATATCGTAACCGCGAAAATCTTCGCCGATCCGCCACTCAACACCATCGAGGTCATCAAGACGGGCGGCGCCTTCACGCGCGCCGACCATGCGGTTGTGCCGGTGCCGGCGCATCTTGCTGCCATGCCTGACGGTCCAGTGACCATTGCCTTCCAGCCACATCATCTTTTCCCACAGCAAAAGGGGCAGGCGGCGCAATCCATCCGGGCGCGGACACTGATCTCGGAGATCGCCGGATCGGAAAGCTTCGTACATGTGGAATTTTCAGGCCAGCGTTGGGTGATGCTGGCGCAGGGCATTCACGACATCGAGCCGGACACGGAGATCGAACTGTTTCTCGATACGCGGCACCTGATGGCTTTCGATACACACGGCCACGCCATCGGCGAAGCGGCTTAAGGGGAGATCGATCATGGCACGCATCACGCTCGATCATATTCGCCACGCTTACAACGCCAAGGCGCAGGCGGCAGGTGATTATGCCCTGAAGGAAGTTCATCACGAATGGGAGGATGGCGGTGCCTATGCGCTGCTTGGCCCTTCCGGCTGCGGCAAGACCACGTTGCTTAACATCATTTCCGGCTTGCTGCGCCCCTCGGAAGGTCGCATCGCCTTTGACGGAACGGATGTCACCGATCTTTCCACCGAAGATCGCAACATCGCCCAGGTATTCCAGTTTCCGGTCGTTTACGACACGATGACAGTCTATGACAATCTGGCTTTTCCGCTGCGCAACCGGCAAGTGCCGGAGGCCGAAATCGACCGCCGCGTGCGGGAAATCCTCGAGATGACCGATCTTTCCGGCATGGCAAAACGCCACGCGCGCGGACTTACGGCGGACCAGAAGCAGAAAATTTCGCTGGCGCGCGGGTTGGTGCGATCCGACGTCAATGCCATCCTCTTCGACGAGCCGCTGACGGTGATCGATCCGCATATGAAATGGGTGCTGCGCTCGCAGTTGAAGCGCCTCCACCGCCAGTCCGGTTTCACCATGGTCTACGTTACGCACGACCAGACCGAAGCGCTGACTTTCGCCGACAAGGTGGTGGTCATGTATGACGGTCAGATCGTCCAGATCGGCACACCCGCCGAGCTTTTCGAACGCCCGGGACATACGTTCGTCGGTTACTTCATCGGTTCGCCCGGCATGAATGTGATGCCTGCCAGCATCGATGGCGCAACGGCGGTTGTCGGCGGCCTTGGCGTTCCGCTTGCCGGCGTGCCGGTGGTGGATGGATCGAAGCGGATCGAAATCGGCATCCGCCCGGAATTCGTTCGGCTGGAGCGGGGTGGCATGCCCATCACCGTCGACAAGGTCGAGGATATCGGCCGGCAAAAGATCGTTCGCGCCCGGTTCGCCGGCCAAAAGCTTGCGATTGTCGTTCCGGAGGAGGAGGACATTCCGGCAGAAGCGGGTGTTCGCTTCGATCCGGCCGCTATCGGTGTCTTTGCCGATTCCTGGCGTGTGAAGATGGGGGCCTGACCATGGAAAAGACCTGGAACAACAAAGCGTGGTTCATGGTGCTGCCGGTTCTGGTGCTGGTCGCATTTTCCGCCGTCATCCCGCTGATGACGGTCGTGAACTATTCGGTGCAGGATACTTTCGGCAACAATCAATTCTTCTGGGCGGGAACCCAATGGTTTCAGGAAATTCTTGGCTCCGACCGTTTCTGGAACGCGCTCGGACGCAATCTGGTATTTTCCGGCATCATTTTGGCGATTGAAATTCCGCTCGGCATATTCATCGCGCTCAAGATGCCCAAATCCGGCATCGGCGTGCCGGTCTGCCTCGTCACCATGGCGCTGCCGCTTTTGGTGCCATGGAATGTGGTAGGCACGATCTGGCAGGTGTTCGGCCGCAGCGATATCGGGTTGCTGGGTTATTACGCCAATCAGCTTGGGCTTGATTACAACTACGTCAACGATCCCGTCGACGCATGGATCACCGTCGTCATCATGGATGTGTGGCACTGGACAAGCCTCGTCGTCCTCCTGTGCTACGCCAGCCTCGTCTCCATTCCGGATGCCTATTATCAGGCAGCAAGGATCGATGGCGCATCGCGCTTTGCGGTTTTCCGGTTCATTCAGTTGCCGAAGATGAAGCGGGTGCTGCTGATCGCATTCCTGCTGCGCTTCATGGACAGCTTCATGATCTACACCGAGCCTTTCGTCGTCACCGGCGGCGGCCCCGGAAATTCCACCACCTTCCTGTCCATCGATCTCGTCAAGGTAGCGCTCGGCCAGTTCGATCTGGGTCCCGCGGCCGCCATGTCGCTGATCTACTTCCTCATCATCCTGCTGTTGTCCTGGGTGTTCTACACCGTGATGACCAGCCACGACGCGGAGACTTGAGACATGAGCGCCTCTGATGTCACCACAAGCGTGGAACTCAACGGTATCGGCAATCCACCGGTAAGAGCCAGTTCGGCAAGAATATCAGGCCTTGCTGCGAATTCACGATCGCGCCGCCGCCATGGGCCATCGCGCTTTTCCTGGCTGGTACCGACGATCTACATCATCCTGCTGCTCGTGCCGATCTACTGGCTTATCAATATGAGCTTCAAGACGAACACAGAAATCGTCTCGTCGATGACGCTTTATCCGCACCAGCCGACGTTGCAGAATTATCGGACGATCTTCACGGATTCATCCTGGTATTCGGGTTACATCAACTCGATCATCTACGTCGTCATGAATATGGTGATCTCGGTCTCGGCGGCCCTCCCGGCGGCCTATGCCTTCTCGCGTTACCGCTTCCTGGGCGACAAGCACCTGTTCTTCTGGCTTTTGACCAACCGCATGGCGCCACCTGCCGTCTTCGCGCTGCCCTTCTTCCAGCTCTATTCCGCTTTCGGGCTGATCGACACGCATATTGCCGTGGCGCTGGCGCATTGCCTGTTCAACGTGCCGCTGGCGGTGTGGATTCTCGAAGGTTTCATGTCGGGTGTACCGAAGGAAATCGACGAGACCGCCTATATTGACGGCTATTCCTTCCCGAAATTCTTCGTGAAGATTTTCATGCCGCTCATTGCCTCCGGCATCGGTGTCGCCTGTTTCTTCAGCTTCATGTTCTCGTGGGTCGAGCTTCTGATCGCCCGCACGCTGACGACGACCGACGCCAAGCCGATCGCCGCGACCATGACGAGAACCGTTTCTGCCGCCGGCATGGACTGGGGCCTGCTTGCCGCCGCCGGCGTGCTGACACTCATACCCGGTGCGCTGGTGATCTGGTTTGTTCGCAATTACATCGCCAAGGGCTTTGCGCTGGGGAGGGTTTGACATGACGAAGATGCCCGATTTCACCTGGATGGCATGGACCTGGCAGACGGCCGCGTTTTTCGGTGCCATCGCCGTGTTGCTGGTTGGGATGTGGTTCTGGGAACATCTCTCGCCCGGCGGCAACCCCCGCTTCGGCCTGCTGCGCTTCGAGACAACGCGTGGCGACAGGTTGTTCATTTCGCTGCTCGGCAGCGCTTTCATTCATCTTGCATGGCTCGGGCTGATCGGCCCGAACCTGTGGTGGGCTCTCGCTCTGTCGGCGGTTTACGCAATTGGCGTTTTCCGTTTCGTCTAGAGCAGGAAGAACGGTGCGGCGGAGGAAAACCGCACCCGGCAGACTTCGTGCAATCGCAACCCTTGGGAGGACTGATATGCGACGGCATCTGATGACGACGACGGCAGCCATGCTGCTGGCAATGACAGGTTCCGCTTTCGCCGGAATGGAGGAGGCAAAGCAATTTCTGGACAAGGAAATCGGCGATATGTCGTCGCTTTCGCGTGCAGATCAGGAAAAGGAACTGCAATGGTTTATCGATGCCGCCAAACCTTTTGCTGGCATGGACATCAAGGTCGTTTCCGAATCCCTGACAACACATGAATATGAATCGAAGGTCCTGGCACCGGCGTTTACCGCTATTACCGGCATCAAGGTCACGCACGACATCATCCAGGAAGGTGACGTCGTCGAAAAGATTCAGACCCAGATGCAGACCGGCCAGAACCTCTATGACGGCTGGGTGAATGACAGCGACCTCATCGGCACGCATTGGCGTTACCAGCAGGTCCGCAACCTCACGGATTTCATGGCCAATGAGGGCAAGGACGTCACCAATCCCGGCCTAGATCTCAAGGATTTCATCGGCAGCGCCTTTACGACGGCACCGGACAAGAAGCTCTACCAGCTTCCCGACCAGCAATTCGCGAACCTGTACTGGTTCCGCTACGACTGGTTCAACGACGACAAGAACAAGGCCGATTTCAAGGCCAAATACGGCTACGACCTTGGTGTGCCCGTAAACTGGTCGGCCTATGAGGATATTGCCGAATTCTTCACCGGCCGTGATGTCGGCGGCAAGAAGGTCTTCGGCCATATGGACTATGGCAAGAAGGACCCGTCGCTTGGCTGGCGCTTCACCGATGCCTGGCTTTCCATGGCCGGCAACGGCGACAAGGGCCTGCCAAACGGCCTGCCTGTCGATGAATGGGGCATCAAGGTCAACGACAAGTCGCAGCCGGTCGGCTCGTGCGTGGCACGCGGCGGCGATACCAACGGTCCGGCGTCGGTCTATTCCATCGAAAAATATCTCGAATGGCTGAAGAAATTTGCGCCGCCAGAAGCGCAGGGCATGACCTTCTCCGAATCCGGTCCGGTGCCGGCGCAGGGTAACATTGCCCAGCAGATCTTCTGGTACACAGCCTTCACTGCCGATATGGCCAAGCCCGGCCTGCCTGTCGTGAACGAGGACGGTTCGCCGAAATGGCGCGTCGCACCTTCCCCGCATGGCGTCTACTGGAAGGACGGCATGAAGCTCGGTTATCAGGACGTGGGTTCGTGGACGCTGATGAAATCCACCCCTGACGATCGCGCCAAGGCCGCATGGCTTTACGCGCAGTTCGTAACTTCCAAGACCGTGGATGTGAAGAAGAGCCATGTTGGTCTAACCTTCATTCGCGATACCACCATCCATCACAAGAGCTTCACGGACCGGGCCGCCAAGCTTGGTGGTCTGATCGAGTTCTATCGCTCGCCCGCTCGCGTGCAATGGTCGCCAACCGGCACCAACGTGCCTGACTATCCGAAGCTGGCACAGCTCTGGTGGCAGGCAATTGGCGATGCATCTTCGGGTGCCAAAACCGCTCAAGCCGCAATGGACTCGCTCTGCGCCGAGCAGGAAAAAGTCATGGCCCGTATCGAGCGCGCCGGTGTGCAGGGCGATATCGGCCCAAAACTGGCGGAAGAACACGATATCGACTACTGGAACAAGGACGCCGTTTCGAAGGGCAATCTGGCACCGCAGCTGAAGATTGCCAACGAAAAGGAAAAGCCGGTCACCGTCAATTACGACGAGCTGGTCAAAAGCTGGCAGAAGTAATGTCTGCGTGAAATCTTAAACCGGGGCGGCTTTGCCGCCCCGTCATTGCGTTTGAAAGGGAGTGACATAATGGGCGGTTATATTCTGGCGATCGATCAGGGGACGACATCGACAAGGTCGATGGTCTTTGATCGCGACATGCGGGTCATCGGTGTCGGCCAGCGAGAATTTCCGCAGCATTTCCCGGCCTCCGGCTGGGTCGAACACGATGCCGAGGATATCTGGAAAAGCGTGCTTGAAACAATCCGGCTGGCGCTTGCCGATGCCGGTATCTCCGCTTCCGATATCGAGGCGATCGGTATCACCAATCAGCGCGAAACGACCGTGCTGTGGGACCGTAATACGGGTGAGGCCGTGCATCGGGCCGTTGTCTGGCAGGATCGCCGTGCTGCACCAATTTGCGAGGATTTGAAACGAAGGGGGCTGGAGCCGCTCTTTTCGAAAAAGACCGGTCTGCTGCTCGACCCCTACTTTTCCGGCACGAAGCTGAAATGGCTTCTCGACAGCGTCAGCGGCCTTCGCGAAAAAGCCGTGAAGGGCGAAATCTGCTTCGGCACGGTCGACAGTTTCCTGATCTATCGCCTCACCGGCGGTCGCCGCCATGTGACCGACGCCACCAATGCCTCGCGCACGCTGATCTACAATATCGAGGACAATGCCTGGGATGACGAATTGCTGTCCATCCTCGACATTCCCCGCGCCATGCTGCCGGAGGTGCTTGATTGCGCTGCCGATTTCGGCGTAACGGACAAGGCGCTTCTGGGTGCGGAAATTCCGATCCTCGGCGTCGCCGGTGATCAGCAGGCTGCCGTTATCGGTAACGCCTGCTTCGAACCCGGCATGATGAAATCGACCTATGGCACCGGCTGCTTTGCGCTTCTCAATACCGGCACCGACCGGGTCGCCTCGACAAACCGGTTGCTGACGACCATTGCCTACCGTCTCGATGGCGTGACGACCTATGCGCTCGAAGGCTCGATCTTCATTGCCGGCGCCGCCGTGCAATGGCTGCGTGACGAGCTCGGTTTCATATCGGTCGCGTCTGAAGTCAGCGCGCTTGCCGAAAAGGCTGATCCCAAGCAGCGGGTTTACCTCGTGCCGGCCTTCACCGGCCTTGGCGCGCCCTATTGGGATGCCGAAGCGCGGGGCGCGATTTTCGGCCTGACGCGTGGCACCGGCCCTGCGGAGTTTGCCCGTGCGGCTCTCGAAAGTGTCGCCTATCAGACTTTCGATCTTCTGGATGCCATGCGCAACGACTGGGCGGGCGACAATGGCAAGACGGTGCTCCGGGTCGATGGCGGCATGGTTGCCTCGGATTGGACCATGCAGCGGCTGGCGGACATTCTCGCTGCACCGGTCGACCGGCCGGTATTCCTGGAAACCACCATTCTCGGTGCGGCATGGCTCGCAGCATCGCGCGCCGGCATCTGGCCGGACCGGGAGGCCTTTGCCGCCCATTGGAAACGGGATCGCCGTTTTCTGCCAGATATGGATGAGACTGAGCGTAAGAGCGCCATCGCGGGGTGGCGTGATAGTGTTGGCCGCTGCCTCTCGAAACGGGAAGATTGACGCAAGCAAGCGTCTTTTTTACGCAAAACTGCCCGGTGCGATGCTCTTGCTGGATACCAGATCGGAAAGGGCGCGCACCAGTTTTGTGTCCGCGCCCTTACTTGGCTGAAGCACGAATTCCACGTCTTCGAGCGCCGGCAGCACATCAGCCGCAATCTCCCTGAGGCCGGCTGGCGCCATGCTGCGCGGTTGCACGAGGATCCCCATGCCCGCCCTTGCGGCAGCGGTCAGTCCGCTAAGGCTGCCACAGGTGCAGACGATCCGCCACGCGAGACCTGCCCGATCCAGCGCTTCCTGTGCCGCCTTTCGAGTAATGCTTGGCGGCGGAAAGGCGATCAACGGCAGGGCGTCCGGTTGGCTCAGCATTCGCTCCGGGTCACGCGCGAGCCATACCAGAGGTTCGCGGTACAGGAAGTGGCCGAGCTTATCACCGAGTCGACGTTTCGCGAGCACGACGTCCAACTCGCCATTATCCTGCATCTGGTAAAGCACGCCGCTCAGCGACACCGTCAGCTCCAGATCGACCAAGGGATACAGGCGGATGAATTCTTCCAGAATGGCGGTGAGCCGGCTGGCGACGAAATCCTCGGAAACGCCGAGCCTTAAGCGCCCGCGCAGGCGGTTTTCGCTGAATAGCGATGAAACCCTGCTGTCGATCTCCAGCATATTGCGGGCATAACCGAGCAGCGCCTCGCCTTCGCCCGTCAGCTTCACCTGATGGGTGCTGCGCGCAATCAACCGACGGCCAAGTGCCGCCTCAAGCCGCTGAATATGCTGGCTGACGGTGGATTGGCCGATGCCCAGCCGCTCGGCAGCCAGCGTGAAGCTGCCGGTTTGCTGAAGCATCACGAAGCTGGCAAGATGTTGAAGGTTCAGCATTTATCTCATATCGTGATAACTGTTAGTCTTTGCATCCGAATTCATGATGAGCGATAGTATGGGATATTTCAAGCAAAACCGATGTCGGAAAGACCTCCCATGACCCGCTTCCTGCCTGACCGTTTCACCATGATGCTGGTGGTCACCGTGATCCTGGCTTCCCTTTTGCCGATCAGCGGACAGCCAGCGGTGTATTTCGGGCTTGCCACGAAACTGGCAATCGCATTGCTGTTTTTTCTCCACGGCGCGCGGCTGTCGCGGGATGTGGTGATTGCGGGTATCTTGCACTGGCGCCTGCACATGGCGATCCTTCTCGTCACCTTCGGCCTTTTCCCATTGCTGGGCGTGGCGATCGGTTTCATTCCCGAGAGCATTCTGCCGGCACCGCTATATATGGGTGTGCTGTTTCTCTGCGTCCTGCCGTCGACGGTGCAATCGTCCATCGCCTTCACATCCATGGCAGGCGGAAACGTGCCTGCCGCGATCTGTTCAGCCTCCGCCTCGAATATTTTCGGTATGGTGCTGACGCCGCTGCTGGTCGGGCTGCTGTTCACGGTCGGTGGCCATGGTGGTGGATTTTCGCTGGATGCGTTCCTGCAAATCTTCCTGCAACTGCTCTTGCCCTTCATCGCCGGCCAGGTGCTGCAGCCGTGGATCGGTGACTGGATCAGGGCACGCAAGAAATTGCTGTCGCCGGTCGATCGCGGTTCCATCCTGATGGTGGTCTATCTTGCCTTCTCCGAAGCAGTTATCGAAGGCATATGGCAGACGTTTTCCGTGCGCGATATCGGCGTTGTCATCGGCATCAATATCGTTCTTCTGGCGCTTGTTCTCTGCGTGACGATGTTCGGCAGCCGGGCGCTCGGTTTCGACAAGGCGGATGAAATCACCATCACCTTCTGCGGGTCGAAGAAGAGCCTTGCCAGCGGCGTGCCCATGGCAGGAGCGATCTTCGCCGGCCAGAGCATCGGCGCAATCGTATTGCCAATCATGCTCTTCCATCAGATTCAGCTGATGGTGTGCGCAGTGCTGGCCCAGCGTTATGCCCGCAAGGCCCATGAAAAAGCAGCGATAACGGAAACTGTCGCTGCGGAAGGCGCGGCAGTATCCACCCGCTGAGGGATGAATTTTCGGCAAACAAAAACGGCCCCTTAACGGGGCCGTTCGTTTGACATCCGGATCGGCTTAGTTGACCTGGGCCGGCGTGATCTGTGCTTCGATCGTCTTCGGCGCATCTGCGCTGTCGGAGGAGATCGCGATACGGCGCGGTTTCATGGCTTCCGGAATATTGCGGACGAGATCGATGTGAAGCAGGCCATTCTTCAGGGAAGCGGTCTGGACTTCGACATGATCGGCCATCTGGAAGCGGCGTTCGAAAGCGCGCGTGGCAATGCCGCGATACAGGAACTCGCCTTCAGACGACTTCTCATCTGCAGCCTTCTCGGCTTTCACCGTCAGCGTATTGGCACGGGATTCTATGCTTAGTTCCGTTTCATCGAAACCGGCAACCGCCATGGTTATACGATAGGCGTTTTCACCCGTCCGCTCGATGTTATAGGGCGGATAGGACTGGGCCTGTTCGGGTTGACCGAGGCCGTCGAGCATCGAAAAAAGACGATCGAAACCGACGGTGGAGCGATAGAGGGGGGAAAAATCGACGTGACGCATGGTGTCCTCCTTATGAAGCGACTGTTTGCGGTTGATCCGGCGTCCCGTTCTGGCGACGGCCGGACATATGGCGCGGCCCCGTTCTGGCTGCCGCATGAATGAGATGGGAATGGCTTGGCGCTCCGTCAAGGGGGCGCTTTAAAGCGGAAAGGGCGACAACAAGATGAACCATCGCTGAACATCCGGTTCCAGCATCGTTCAGTTTGAGAGCCATAAATATCCGTCATCGGAGACATGCTCCGTGGCAGAAGCAATAACGTCCCTTCTTCTTCTGCCCTATTCGCCGGAACCGCGACTGCTTTAACCGACGGTTCCGGCAATTTTTTCTTTGACCTTCCGCCGCCGCCGACCTATCCCGAAAAGGCAGAGAAGCCGGAAAAGACCGATGATCGAAGCCACATTGCGCGAGAGCGAAGACAACCCGGTTCCCGGCAACCATACCGCCGGTTATTTCACCGGCCACGGCGGCAAACAGCTTCGATACGCGATCTTCCGCGCCAGCCGACACATTGCGCGCGGAACTGTGGTTCTGCTGCATGGTCGCAACGAATGTATCGAGAAATATTTCGAGACCGTCAGCGATCTGACGGCCATGGGATTCTGGGTCGCGACCTTCGATACGCGTGGGCAGGGCGGTTCCGAACGGCTGCTGAAGAAGCCAGGCGCCGGGCATGTACGACGTTTTTCCGACTACAAGCGCGATATAAGTTTGTTTCTCGAACAGGTGGTGCTGCCGGATACCCGGCTGCCATTCTTCATGATCGCGCATTCAACCGGCGCACTTGCAGCACTGGCCGCAGCACCCGGCCTGTCGAACAGGATCGACCGTCTGGCGCTTTGTTCGCCCTTTATCGAGCTGGACAGCCAGCAATCCGTTCCTTCGTCCGTCATCCGGCTGGTCGCGACCGCTTTAAGCCTGTTGGGTCTTGGAAAGCTTCAGCTCGGCAGGGATCAGCGCGAACGGGATTTCGATGGCAACCCGCTGACCTCTGACGCCAGACGTTTTGCCAGAAATCTTGCGCTGCATCGGCAATTTCCGGAACTCTTCATCGGCGCACCGACAGCGCGATGGGTTTATGAAGCGCTGAAAACAATGGGTCGGGTGACCCGTCAGGACCATCTGACGGACATAACCATTCCCACCCTCATTCTTGCGCCGATGCTGGATACGATCACGCCCTATAAGGCGCAGGAGGAACTCTCGCGCAACTTCCGCGCGGCGCAGCTTCTTCCCATAACCGGCGCGCGCCATGAATTGCTGCATGAGCGCGACGTTTTCCGCAAACAGGCGCTGGCGGCCATCGACGCCTTTTTCGCGCCGGAATGACGCGGCGATGACGGGGATGGCGCGGTTTGCGCCATCCCCGTCAGTCGTATCATCTACAGTTTTGAAAGAATGGCGAGCGCCTGTTCGTGCACGGCTTTGGAACCGGCTGCCAGAATGCGGCCGCCATTTTCCGGACGCCCCCCATCCCAGGTGGTGATGATGCCACCTGCCTGTTCGATCACCGGAATGAGCGCGCCGACATCATAGGGCTTTAGGCCCGATTCGATCACCAGATCGACATGGCCGGCGGCAAGCAGGCAATAGGCGTAACAATCCACGCCGTAACGGAAAAGGCGAACCTGATCCTGCACCTTGTCGTAAAGGGGCTTTTCTTCCGTCGTGAAGATATGGGGTGTCGTGGTGAACAGCACAGCATCCGACAGCGAAGCGCATTCGCGCGTGCGGATCTTGCGTTCACCATCCGGCCCGAAATACCATGCGGCCTCGCCGTCGGCGAAATAACGCTCTTTCGTGAAGGGCTGGTCCATGATGCCCATCGAAGCGCGGCCGGCCGACTGGAAGCCGATCAGCGTGCCCCAGACCGGCACGCCGGAAATGAAGGCGCGTGTGCCGTCAATCGGATCGATAACCCAGATATGTTCGCGATCGAGACCGACATTGCCGTGTTCTTCACCAAGAATGCCGTGTTGCGGGAAACGTGCCTCGATGAGGGCGCGAATGGCGCTTTCTGCTGCCTGATCGCCTTCCGTCACCGGGTCATAGCCGCCGTCCTCCTTGTTGGTGACGGCAATGCCTGTGCGGAAGCGGGGAAGCGTTTCAGCGCTGGCGGCTTCGGCAAGTTTGAAGAAGAAATCCCGGTCGGGCAGCATGCGAAACCTCATTGCCTGAATTATTGGGCCTGAACTGTATGGCGAAATGCATAGACCGGAATTGCACCCGCCGTCCACACGTACGGATGCAAGCAAGGCCGATTCCAAATTTTCAGCATAAGCCTAAAAAAAGTGCATAAAATAAAATGATTGACAATTGTGCATATAGTGCGTAGCGTGACCCTGCAGTCTTTGACTGTAAATACCCTCCTTGGGTGTTTCCTCCCTAGACTTGACCGCGCCAAGGCGCGGTTTTTTTTGCCCGGCGCGTGGCCAGGCGGTCTGGAAGGGGGATCTGAAATATCCTGGAATTTGATGTGTTATTCGGCGGCGAGCGAGGTTTCGATCGCGTATTCCGAAACGAAAGCGCCGAGCTGGCGCATGAAGATTTCAAGCGATGCCTGAATGGCTGGAAAATCTGCTTTCTTCGAAAGCGTTTTTTCATCGACGTACAGCGCCCGATTGACCTCGATCTGGAGCGCGTGAAGAGAGCGGATCGGTCGCCCGTAATGTTCCGTGATGAAGCCGCCGGCATAGGGCTTGTTGCAGACCGCAACGAAACCCAGTTCTTCAAGAAAATGCAGAGCGGCGCGGGAGACCTCCTGGGAAGCACTGGTGCCGTAGCGATCGCCTATAATGACATCCGGCCGCAGGTTCGAGCCGGCAACGCGGATATTGCCCGGCATCGAATGGCAATCGATCAGTACCGCCATGCCGAAATTGGCGTGGGTGCGTGACAGCAGCCGGCGCAGGCAGGCGTGGTAGGGTTTGTAAATCGTCTCGATGCGTGACAGCGCCTCGTCCACCGGCAGGCGGTGGGCATAGATGTCCATATTCTCGGCGACGATACGGGGTACCGTTCCCAGGCCGCCGGCAACCCGCATGGAGCCGATATTGGCATAGGGAGGTAGAGTGCCTTCGAACATGCGCGGATCAAGCTCGTAGGGCTCGCGATTGACGTCGAGATACGCGCGGGGAAAATTGGCTTTCAGCAGCGGCGCACCGATGTCGGGCGCAGCGGCGAACAGCTCGTCAACGAAATGATCTTCCGAGCGCCGGATCTCGTGCGAATCAAGCCGTGCCGATTCCAGAAAGGAGATGGGGTAACAGCGACCGCTATGGGGTGAATTATAGACGAATGGCAGGGTTTGAACGGCAGGTTCCGTTACTTCGAACAGCTCGTATTCACCCGTTATCCAGTCCATTCAGTGCCATTTACCATGTCGTAAACTATCAGGATGTTCATGTTGCCAGTTACGGTGCGGCAAGTCCATACTATCGACCATGCAGCGCTATACCGATTCTTGTGTTCACATGATATTTACCGTGAAAATCCTATAATCGGGCTAGGGTATCTCAAACATTGAGCAGTTACGGTCACTTATGATGAATCAGAAAATTCTTCTCGCTGAAGATGATAACGATATGCGCCGCTTTCTCGTCAAGGCGCTGGAAAAAGCCGGTTACAAGGTTTCTTCCTTCGACAATGGCGCAAGCGCTTACGACCGGCTTCGCGAAGAGCCTTTCTCGCTGTTGCTGACAGATATCGTCATGCCCGAAATGGATGGCATCGAGTTGGCCCGGCGCGCGACTGAACTCGACCCCGACCTGAAAGTCATGTTCATCACCGGCTTTGCGGCCGTCGCGCTGAACGCCGATTCGAAGGCTCCAAAGGATGCCAAGGTGCTTTCCAAGCCGTTCCATCTTCGCGATCTGGTGGATGAGGTCAACAAACTCCTTGTGGCGTAAGGGGTCTCAAAAAACCTTCACAAAACCGAAAAAAAGCAGTTGACGCATGAACCGGTTTTGTGGTCTATCCGCCGCCACGGAGGGCGTGTAGCTCAGCGGGAGAGCACTACGTTGACATCGTAGGGGTCACAGGTTCAATCCCTGTCACGCCCACCATCCGAATTCTTAAATATCATGGCCTTGCGAGAAATCGCAGGGCCTTTTTGCATAGTGGCCTCAGTGTCAATCGAACCTGTCCCCTATGGAGTATGCGTCAACGGTCCCATCACAGGAACACGCTGCGACACCGTCATAAATACCACTCCAACTAGGGCAAAGAGGATCGGCAGGAGGACTTAGCGGCCTTCCATGCGGCATGGACATGGAGGAGGGCGTGATGAACCGAAGCGTTTGCGTGCTGCCCGCCATTTGGCGTCCTGAGTGCATCGCGCCTTGCCATCCCTTGGTCTTAAGACATCCGACTGCCGCCAGCTGATTGGTATAGGCAAGCAGATTGACTGCCTATTCGATCCGCGGAGTTCGCTCGAGCGACGGGCTATCCTGTAGGCAGCGTCCAAACTATCCATGCGCTCCGCAATAAATTTCACTCAAAAAAATAAAATTCAAACCGGATTGACGCTTGCCCGGTTTCCCGATATCTCAAACGTCATGCAATAAATTACACGACTTAAAATTTATTGCGGGTTGGTCATTGTCCTTGGGAGGGGAATATGTTGGCTTTTCTGAAATCGACCGTTGCCGCGGGTGTCTTAGCCGTGGCGATTTCCGCAGGCGCCGGCTCTCAGGCCGCTGCTGCGGGCAAATTCGCCTGTGAACCGGGCGAGACCTATGTGATGAACGTCATGGTTTCGAGCCACCCCTACTGGGTGCCGGTCTTTGAAGGTTTCAAGCAGGCCGCGAAGGCCTTGGGCTGCGAGGCCGTTTTCACCGGCACGCCCGAATACGACATCACCAAGCAGATCGCGTCCTTCGAGCAGGAACTGGTGAAGAAGCCGAAGGGTATATTGCTGCATCCGATGCAGGCCGATCCCTTTATCGAACCGATCAACAAAGCGATCGACTCCGGTGTCTCGGTGACGACTTTTGCGGCGGATTCGCCGAAGTCGAAACGCACCGCCTATATCACCTCGGACAATGTTGCCGAGGCGAAATTTGCGGCTGACGAGATCGTCAAGAAGCTGGGCAAGAAGGGCGAATATGCCGTTCTCGAAAATCCGGGCCAAAGCAACCATGATCTGCGCGTCACCGCACTGATCGATTACATGGGGCGCACCTATCCAGAAATGAAGCTCGTCGGCCGCCAGGCGACCAACCAGGATGCAAACGTCGCCTATCAGGCGGTGGGTGCCCTGTTGCAGGCCAACCCCAATCTCGGCGCATTGTGGATTCCTGAAGCCGGCTCGGCTGAAGGCGCAACGACCGCTGTTCTCGAGGCCAAGAAGAAGGTCCTGATCCTGCATGCGGATATTACCCCGGCGACGCTGGAGCACATCAAGCAGGGCAACATCTACATGTCCATCAATCCCAATCAGGGCGTTCAGGGCTTCATGGGTTTCATGAACACCTTTCTGGGTGCCCATTCGGATCTGATCGACCCCTTCAACGACTACAAGGTATCGGGCTTCAACCCGATGCAGGTTCCTTCGATGGACAATGGTTTCGCCGTGATTACCAAGGCGAACGCCGCTTCCTTTGATCTCAATGACTATATGAAGGGGCGCTGACGCGCCGCCCTGAAACCGGCGAGGTTTACGCCTCGCCGGCAAAGGGGAGCCACGTTCGGGAGGGGCGTTATGGGCGAGGTCATCCTCAACATGACGAATATTCACAAGGCGTTCGGGCCCGTGCGGGCGTTACGCAGTGCTGCCTTTGAGCTGCGGCGGGGAGAAATCCATGCGCTCGCGGGTGAAAACGGCGCCGGTAAATCGACGCTGATGCATATTATCGATGGCATTTTGCAGCCCGATGGCGGCGAAATCCTGCTGGACGGCAAACCGGTCAAAATATCCTCGCCCAATGCGGCGAACCGGCTCGGTATCGGTTTCGTGCATCAGGAGATTGCGCTTTGCCCGGAAATTTCGGTTGCCGAAAACATGTTCATGTCGGAGACCGGCCAAAGCAAATCCTGGTTCATGAATTATCGCGATCTTGGCAAGCGGGCGGCAACCATCCTCAAGGAAATCGGCGATATCGATCCCGCCAGCCGCGCCGGTGATCTGTCGATTTCGCAACAGCAGATCGTCGAGATTGCCAAGGCGCTGACGCTGGACTGCCGTATCCTGATCCTTGATGAGCCGACGGCGGCTTTGACCGAAACCGAGGCCCAGACCCTTTTCCGGATCATGCACCGGCTGGCGGAACGCGGAATTGCGATCATCTATATCTCGCACCGGATGGCGGAGATTTTTGAGCATTGCGACCGCATCACGGTGATGCGCGACGGTTGCCACATCAGGACGGAGAATATCTCCGAGATTTCTCCGGAGGAAGTCGTCAACAGCATGGTGGGACGGGTGCTCGACAAGCTCTACCCACCGAAACTTGCAGAAGAAGAGAAATCGAGTGACGTCATTCTCTCTGTTCGGGGACTGAACGAGGGAAAGCGCGTTTTCGATGTCGATTTCGATCTGCGCCGGGGCGAAATCCTCGGGCTCGCCGGCCTGATCGGCGCAGGTCGAAGCGAAATTGTCCGTGCGGTCTGCCGGCTGGAGGGAAAACCAAAAGGCGAGGTTACGTTGCGCGGCCGGCCGTTGAGGCTCAAGGACTATCGCGACAGCATTCGGGAGGGGCTGGTCTATCTGTCAGAAGACCGCAAGGGCGACGGGCTGTTTCTCAACATGTCCATTGCCGCGAATGTCTCGGCGCTCGATGTCGGCAGGATATCAAACGGCATGGGCTTTATCGAACGGCGCAAGGAAATTAAGCGCGCCGACGAGTTGGGACGCCGGCTGAAATTGCGGGCAAACAGCGTCGGTGACGCTGTCTCCACCTTGAGCGGCGGCAACCAGCAGAAGGTGGCACTGGCAAAGATGCTGTCGGTGGAGCCACAGGTCGTCTTTCTCGACGAGCCGACACGCGGGGTGGATGTGGGCGCAAAGGCCGAAATCCACCGCCAGATCCGGGAATTGGCACGCGAGGGTGTGGGCGTGATCGTCATATCCTCTGAATTGCCGGAACTCATCGGTGTCAGCGACCGCGTACTGGTCGTGCGCGAGGGGCGCATTGCCGGCGAGGTTGAGGGTGAGGACATGACGGAAGAAAAGATCATGCAGCTTGCATCGATCAATATTGCAGAGAGCCCGACAGGGGCCTGAGGGAGCGGGAAAATGGCAACATCGGAAACACCTTCGGGCATTGCAGAAGTGGCGGTTCGCCGCACAGGCTGGTGGGAACCGGCGCTCAAGGCACGGGAGACCGGACTTATCGTCATCATCCTCGCCCTTTTCGCGGTGATGTCTTTCATATCCCCGTATTTCCTGACGGTCGACAATCTGCGGGCCATGGCGATGGTTTTCGCCATCGAAAGCATCGTCGTGGTCGGCATGACGATCCTGTTAATCTCGGGCGGCATTGATCTATCCGTCGGTTCCGTCACGGCGCTTGCGATGGTTGCGGCTGGCTGGCTATTCCTCAACGGTGTCGATCCCTGGATCGCGGCCGGGCTGGCAATCTGCCTCACCACGTTGGTCGGCATGGCCATGGGATTTCTGACAACGGTCATCGGCCTGCATCACTTCATCGTATCGCTCGGCGTCATGGTGATTGCGCGCGGCGTCTGCCTGCTCGCAACGGGGGGCCGGCCGCTCGGTCTCTACTCGCTGCCTCCGGAATTCAAATTCATCGGCCAGGGCGCGCTTGGCGGCATTCCGCTGGTGCTGATCATATTCGCGGTGGTGGTCGTCTGCTTCGATCTCTTGCTGCGGCGCACGACGGCATTCCGTAAGGTGTTCTATACCGGCAGCAATCCGAAAGCGGCGGCTTATTCCGGCATCCGCGTCGGCCGGGTGGTGTTTGCCACCACCACGCTTTGTTCGATGCTGTGCGGTTTCGCAGGCGTGATCTACATGGCCCGCTTCGGGTCAGCACAGCCGAGCTTCGGAGTCGGCATGGAACTTAACGTGATTGCAGCCGCGGTCATCGGCGGCGCCAGCCTTTCGGGCGGCTCTGGCACCATTCTCGGCGCAATCCTCGGGGCGATCCTTCTGTCGGTCGTTTCCAGTTCACTTGCCTTGCTCAATGTGTCTGTCTACTGGCAGGACATCATCAGGGGAAGCATATTGCTGACCGCGGTCCTGTTCGACCACTATCTTGTCAAGCGTCGCCGCTGAGCGCCTGTGGTAATTGGAGATATACGATCATGCTGGATACCAAGGACGATTTCGATCAACAGAGGCAGATGTACTCCGTCCTGGTGCTGCATTTCATCGAGGGCGTGAAGCAGTCGGAAATTGCCGAGCGGCTCAATCTTTCCCACACCAAGGTGAACCGTATGATAGCGGCGGGCCGCAAGGCAGGCATGGTAAAGATCACTATCGCCAGTCCCTATCAGAGGCTGGTGGACCTCGAAAACGAGATCACACGCCGCTTCGGCCTCAGACAGTCGGTGGTGACACCAACGGTGTCCGACAATCCGGAAACCGCGCTGCAGATGGTCGGACGCGTGGCCGCCAACCACTTGCTGGAGACTATCCGCGACGGCGACGTGATTGCGATTACCGGCGGCAAGGCGGTGAGTGCCGTCGTCGATAATCTGGAGGCCGAGCGCCGTTTCGATGTGCGGGTAGTGCCGCTGACCGGCGGTGTCCAGGGCAAGCACTATACGGATGTCAATCATCTGGCCACGCAACTGGCGGAAAAGCTCGGCGGCAGCGCGTCGCTCATTCATGCGCCGCTATTTGCCGAGGATGAGGAACAGCGTGATCTCCTGATGAATGTCGCTTCGATCCGCGAAGTGTTCGACTTAGCGCGACAGGCGCAGGTGGCGCTGGTTGGCATCGGTTCCGTGGAGGCGCCCGGTTCCGGTTATTACGATCTGCTGCCGGATGTGGCCCGTGGCGGGCAGGCGCTGGTGGATGCGGGCATTGCCGGGGAATTCCTTGCCCATCTCACCATGGCGGATGGGCAACTGGCGCGGATCGATCTCAACTCGCGCGTGGTGGCGCTGGACCCCGGGCAGCTTGCCCGGTGCCCGAACATCATCGGCGTGGCGGCCGGGGCCATCAAGGCCGGACCGGTGGCAGCCACGCTTGCCGGCCGCTATCTGACCTCGCTCGTCGTGGACGAGGCGATCGCCGGCTATTTACTGGATCAGGAAGAGGGGGAAACTTCGTGACGGACAATTCAATATTGACCCGGACGATTGGCCGCAGCGGTATCAGCGCATCAGCCGTGGGGCTGGGCACCTGGGCCATCGGCGGCTGGATGTGGGGCGGCACCGATGAGCGGCAATCCATCGCCGCTATCCAGGCCTCCATCGATGCGGGCATTTCCCTGATAGATACCGCGCCGGCCTATGGCATGGGGCTTGCGGAAACCATCGTCGGCAAGGCGATTGCCGGCCGGCGCGACAAGGTGGTGTTGGTCACCAAATGCGGGCTGGTCTGGCATGTGAACGAGGGCGCCTATTTCTTCCACCAGGATGGCAAGCCCGTTCACCGTTATCTCGGCGCCGCTTCGATCCGGCATGAGGTCGAAGAGAGCCTGAAGCGGCTCGGAACCGACTATATCGACCACTATGTCACCCACTGGCAGGATGCGACGACGCCGATTGCCGAGACGGTGGAAACGCTTGTGCGCCTGAAGGACGAAGGCAAGATCCGTTCGATCGGCGCGAGCAACGTCTCGCCGGAGGATTTGGTAGCCTATATCGCCACCGGCGCGCTGGATGCCATCCAGGAAGAATATTCAATGGTGCGGCGGGACATCGAGACGACACTTCTGCCGCTTTGCCGCACGAGTGCTGTTTCGGTCCTGAGCTACTCGTCGCTGGCGCTCGGTCTTCTGTCCGGCAAGGTCGGACCCGAACGGGTTTTTGCAGGGGATGATCAGCGCAAGGGCAATCCGCGTTTCAGCCAGGCAAACCGCGAGAAGATCGCGCGGCTGACGCGGCGTCTGGAGCCGGTCGCCAAAGCGCATGGGGCGTCGATTGCGCAGGTCGTGATTGCCTGGACGATTGCCCAGCCCGGCATAACATTCTCGCTGTGCGGCGCGCGCGATCCGGCTCAGGCGGTTGAAAACGCTGCTGCGGCCCGCCTGCGCCTTGCGGAAAATGAACTGGCTCTCATCAGCGCCGGCGTTGCCGAGCATCTCGTGGGGCTCGATGCGTAAATCATGTAGCTGAGACGGTGCTTCAGGCGAATATCGCATAATTTTCGCCACCCCTCTCTCTCGTCGCTTTAAACGTTTAACAACATTGGGACGCTGGTTGTTAGCCAGCGAACGGTATTCCTATGCCCAGTTTTCGCGAGGACGCTCTACGCCGCATCCGGCAAGACGGTGATTTCGACGCCGTCGTCATCGGTGGCGGTATCAATGGTATCGCCGCCTATCGCGATCTCGCTTTACAGGGACTGCGGGTGCTTCTGGTAGAGCGCAACGACTTCTCGTCCGGTTGCAGTGCCGCACCCTCGCGCATGATCCACGGTGGCCTGCGGTATCTCGAAAACGGTGAATTCGGCCTTGTGGCGGAATCGCTGCGGGAGCGTGATGCGCTTCTGACGCTGGCACCGCATATGGTTCATCCGCTGCCGACGACGATCCCGATCTTTTCAACCTTCAGCGGCTTGTTCAACGCGGCTGCGACCTTTGTGGGTTCCGGCGGAAAACCTGCCAGCCGAGGGGCACTGGCGATCAAGGCTGGCCTCATGCTCTATGACTTCGTCACCCGCAAAAATCGCATCCTTCCCCGACACACCTTCCGCAACGCACGCAAGACGTTGCAACGCTGGCCGGGCCTGACTCCAGGCATCAGATATTCGGCCACCTATTACGATGCGTGGATCAGCCAGCCCGAACGGCTTGCGCTGGAGCTTCTGATCGACACCCGGGCCGATGCGCCGCAAAGCATTGCGCTGAACTATGCCGAGTTTGTCCGTGCTGGCGGCGACTATCGTCTTAAGGTGGAGGGCACGGACGAAACCTTGCCCGTCCGGCCACGCATTATCGTCAATGCGACGGGCGCCTGGATCGATGAGACGATTGGAGCGCTAACGACCACACAGGCTGCGGGGAGGGCGAAACCGACCGTTTCCGGCACCAAGGGATCGCATCTGATCCTCGCCAACGAGGCGCTCTTTAAGGCCTTGAACGGCCATATGATTTTTTTCGAGAATGCCGACAACCGTGTCTGTATCCTCTTTCCCTATCTTGGCCGGGTTCTCGCTGGTTCGACGGATATCAAGGTGGATCGTCCCGAACGGGTGCGATGCGAACCGGAAGAGCGTGATTATATTCTCGATGCGGTCCGTCAGGTCTTTCCGCATATTTCCATCGACCATTCCGACATCGTCTACAGTTTCAGCGGCATACGCCCGCTGCCGCGCAGCGACGCCGCTTTTACCGGAAGAATATCCCGCAGCCATTTCATCCACCGCGTGGAGGGCGATCCGCCGCAGCTCTGCATGATCGGCGGCAAGTGGACGACGTTCAGAGCCTTTGGCGAACAGGTGACCGACGAGGCTCTGGCCTTTCTCGGACGCAAGCGGCTGACTGGCACAATGAACCGCCCGATCGGCGGCGGCAGGAACTTCCCCAGCGGTGCCGGGCGCCTGCCGGCCCTGCTGTCGGAGGAATTTTCGATCGACCGGGACCGGGCCGAGTATCTGGCATCGGCCTACGGTTCACGTGCCTTCGAGTTGATGGGTTTTTGTCGGGGCCGTACGGATGACAGTCCGCTTTGCGAAAAACCGCCGATCACGGCGGCAGAGGTGGTCTGGCTGATCCGCTGCGAACATGTCCGCCATCTGACGGATCTCATCCTGCGCCGCACGACGCTTGCCATTACCGGCGTCATCGATGCCGATCTGATCGATGCGATCCTTGGCGTCGCAGCGCGCGAGCTGGGATGGGCGCCACAGCAGGCGGCGGACGAACGGCAGCGGCTCGTTGATGAACTGGAGACCTTTTACGGGGTCACGACGGCAATGCTTAAACACAGATGCAAGGAGAATGCATGATGATGCGGATTTCGAAAAAGGCGCGCATGAACCGGCTGTTCCGCAATGGTGGATGCTTGGACGTTGCCATTGATCACGGGGTTTGCAACGAGCCGAGCTTCCTCGTCGGGCTGGAGGATATGGCTCAAACTGTCGACAGGCTGGTGGAAGCAGGTCCCGATGCCATCCAGATGACCTACGGACAGGCGGACCTATTGCAGCAAAGGCCGCAGCGCGACAAGCCGGCGCTCGTCATGCGCATCGACATGGGCAACCCCTATAATTCAACGCGCCACAGAACCATGTGGTCGCAGCTCCAGAACTATCACGATCCGATCATCGGCGCGCTGGAGATGGACGCCGCCTGCGTCGTCGTGAACCTGTTCATGTTGCCGGACGAGCCGGAACTGTTTCGCCAATGCGTCGAGAATATCAGCCGCGTGCGCGCCGATTGCCATCGTTACGGCATGCCGCTGATGATCGAACCGCTGGTGATGTTGCCCAATGATGTGCGCGGCGGTTACCAGGTGGATGGCGATGCTGAAAAGATCGTCACCCTGGTGCGTCTTGCCTCGGAAATGGGAGCCGATATCATCAAGGCCGATCCCACCAGCAATCCGCTGGATTTTCACAAGGTCATCGAGGCAGCGCGGTGCCCGGTTCTGGTGCGGGGCGGGGGGCGTGAGGACTTGCGCAACGTGCTGGCGAAATCAGCGGCACTGGTGGCCGAAGGTGCGAACGGGATGGTCTATGGACGGAATATCTACCAGCATGACAACCCCAAGGCCGTCGTTGCCGCCTTGATGGCTATCATCCATCAGGGTGCGGGCAGCGAAGAAGCATGGGACATCTATAATCGTGGCTGATAAAAATCATATATTGGGTCTGGATGTCGGCAACACGGTGATCAAGGCGGTGCTGTTCGACACGGCCGGCCGGCAGGTCGCGCAACACGCCATCGACGGCCATTCGACATTTCCGCAGCCCGGTTACGTCGAGCGCGATCTGGAGGAGTTGTGGCGCAACGGATGCGAGGCGATCCGCCAGCTTCTGGCAAAATCGTCCGTCGATCCCCTGAGCATCCTTGCCGTCGGTTGCGCCGGCCACGGCAACGGTCTCTACCTGCTGGACAAGGATCAGCAGCCCCTGATCGGTATCCAGTCGCTTGACAGCCGAGCCGCCGATGTGGCGGTAGAGCTTGACCGGAAAAGCGGCGTGCAACTACAGAACCGTTGTCTGCAACGGCCTTGGCCCGCGCAAACGCCCAGCCTGCTGGCCTGGGTGAAAAGGCATGCGCCCGATACATATGCCCAGATCGGAACGGTGCTGTTCTGCAAGGATTTCCTGAACTTCCGCCTGACCGGTTGTCTTGCCAATGATATTTCCGATCTCAGTGGTGCGGGGTTGCTTGCCTTCTCCGAAGCGAAGCTCGACCGGGAACTCCTGTCGCTCTACGGGCTTGAGGATGCCGTCGCCTTTTTTCCGCGCCTCGTAGAATCGGCGGATATCGTCGGCCATGTGACAGCTGAGGCTTCGGCTCTGACGGGGCTTTCCGAGGGCACACCTGTTATCGGCGGTTTTTTCGATGTCGTCTCCAGCGCCATGGGGTCGGGCGTCATCAACGCCGGGGAGGCTTCTATCATCGCCGGCACCTGGAGCATTAATCAGGTTTTCGCGGATAAACCGGTCATCAGCCCCGATGTCTTCATGGTCACGACCTTTGGACGTGGCCGCTATGTCAATATCGAGTCCAGCGCCACCTCTGCGGCCAATCTTGAATGGTACGTGCACCGTGTTCGCGGTGACCATGGTGACCATGCCTTCGAGCGCTGCAACGATCTGGTCGGTTCCGTTTCGCAACGCGCCGACGATCCGTTCTTCCACCCGTTCATCTTCGGCTCGCGACTGGGCGCGGAATTTCGGGGCGGGTTTTATGGTCTGGCGGGATGGCATGGCGAAGGCCACATGCTGAGAGCCCTGTTCGAGGGTGTGTGTTTCGAACACCGCCGCCATATCGGCGTTCTCAGGGAAGCGGGGCTGCCGATCGACAGTGCCGTCATGTCCGGCGGCGGTTCCCGCAGCCAGCATTGGCCGCAGATCATGGCGGACGTTCTTGAAATCCCGCTGCGTGTCGCGGAGGCCCGCGAGACCGGCGCGCTTGGTGCGGCCATCGGCGCGGCCGTGGCGGTCGGTCTCTATCCCGGCTATGAAGCGGCGGTCGCAGCGATGACCCGCGTGGCCAGTGCCTACCGGCCGGATGCGGGGCAACTCCCGCATTATCGGCGGCGCTACGGCCTCTACACACAATTGACCGACCAGTTGCGCGGCTTCTGGAGTGATCTGCGTTTGCAGGACTAAAGGCTCCCGGTTTTCCTGATCAGCGGCACGCAATGATGCGTGCCGCTGAGCTTGCTCGTAGCTTGCAATATATGCTGGCGTTTCGGAAGGTTCGGATATCGCGTAATATTTTGTATGTACTGTAATATTACGGTTTTATAATTTATTTCTGTTTTCTTAATTGCGCTAAAAATATGAATTAAAGTAATTTTTAAGCATAGTTTTCTAATATTATCCTCCGGTCTGGTTGTTGACATTTTGGGCTTGCGCGCAGTGACCTTAGCCGTCGCGGCCGGGATTTTTTGTGAGGATGAGACATGCTGTTTAAATCGACAACGGGCCGTAATATCTTCGCAGTCGCCGCGTGCGGCGTCGTTGCAACAATCGCGGCTTCGGCCGTGCTGTTTTATCGGTCCTTTGAGGATACGAGGGCCAACAGTATGGAGCGTATGCAGCAGATCGCGCAAGCCGAAGCTTTGACGACCGAGAAAAATATCGGCGGCATGATTCACATCGTCAATAGCCTCGGCTCGGTTCTGGAATCGATGAAGCAGTCGGGCGATGCCGATCGGGGCAAGGCCGATCAGCTTATCCGGCACATGCTGGCGAACAATCCCGATTTGCTTGGTCTCTGGACCGGATGGGAGCCCAATGCCTTCGATGGCAAGGATGCGGACTTCGTCAACAAGGAGGGATATGATGCGACTGGTCGTTATGTACCCTATTGGGTGCGGAGCGGAGGCAAAATAAGCAACACCGCATTGACGGATTATACCACCGCGGGTCCAGGCGATTATTATCAGTTGCCCTTCACATTGAAGAAAACAGTCGTCATCGAACCCTATTCTTACGCAATCGATGGCAAGGAGGTTCTGATTACCTCGGTCGCCAAACCTGTCATCGTCGACGGTAAAACTCTGGGCGTCGCTGGCCTCGATCTGTCGCTGGAGGAAACGAACAAGGCGTTGTCAGCCGTCCGGCCGATGGGAACGGGCTTCATGAGCCTTGTGAGTGGCGGCGGCAAGATCATCAGCCATCCCGATGCGACGATAATGGGTAAGAACCTCGCAGATGGCGGCGCACAAACTGAAGGCTGGGATAAACTGATCGCCAATCCCGGAAAAGAGCTGGAAATGACGGCACAGGACGGCACGGTTTCCCTTGCCGTCGCCTTGCCGGTCATGCTCACCGGCGACATGAAATGGTACGCAATCGTCTCGGTTCCGGAGGACACGGTCTTTGCGCAGCTGCATGCAATGATGCGTGACGCCGTCCTGACGATCGTAACGGCGGCGGTGCTGCTGGCGATGGCCGGCTGGTTTATTGCACGGCGGTTCATCAACCGCATCACGAATGTCATCGATGAGACCGCCCAGATCGCCCGGGGAAATCTCCAGCTGACATTGAAGGATATCGAGACCAGGGACGAGATCGGCGATCTTGCCCGCTCGCTTGACGTTTTGCGCGAAAACAATCGTGAAAAAGCCTTGCTGGAGCAGGAAGCGGAAGCCAACCGAACTCTTGGCGAACAGGAGCGGGTGGCCCGCGAACACAAGGCGGCCGATGAGGCGAGCGGTATCCGTTTCGCGGTTGACAGTCTGGCTCAGGCGTTGGCCAGGCTCGCAGATGGCGACGTGTCCTGTCGTATCAACGATCCCTTTGTCGAGCGGTTCGATGCCGTGCGCAACGATTTTAACGGTTCTGCCGGGAAGTTGCAGAACGCGCTTCTGCGGGTATCGGATAATACCGCCGGTATTGATGCCGGCGCTAATGAAATCAAGGCAGCCTCCGATGATCTTGCAAGGCGGACGGAACAGCAGGCTGCTGCCGTGGAGGAAACCGCCGCAGCTCTTGAAGAGATCACAATAACCGTGAAAGATGCCGCGAACCGTGCGCATGAGGCGGGCCGGCTGGTTTCCCGCACGCGCATCGGTGCGGAACGATCGGGCGAAGTCGTGCGTCAGGCCGTGATCGCGATGGAGCGGATCGAAAAATCCTCGAACGAGATTTCCAGTATCATCGGTGTGATCGACGAGATTGCCTTCCAGACGAACTTGCTGGCACTCAATGCCGGCGTGGAAGCGGCGCGAGCCGGCGAGGCGGGCAAGGGTTTTGCCGTGGTGGCGCAGGAGGTGCGCGAACTTGCGCAGCGTTCTGCCGGCGCGGCGAAGGAAATCAAGTCGCTGATCACAAAATCGAACCAGCAGGTCGAAGAGGGCGTGCATCTTGTCGGCGACACCGGCAAGGCACTCGACGCGATTGTCGCCGAAGTGCAGGAGATCAACCAGCACGTCGCCGCGATCGTCGAATCCGCGCAAGAGCAGTCGTCCGGCCTTCAGCAGATCAATACCGCCGTGAACCAGATGGATCAGGACACGCAGAAAAATGCCGCGATGGTGGAAGAAATGACCGCCGCAAGCCACAATCTTGCAGGCGAGGTCGATGCGCTGAACCGGTTGCTCGGCCAGTTCGAGCTGGGTTCAGGCGCACTTGCTCATCGGGGGGCTCTCAAGGCGGCTTGATCGGCCGCCACGGGGTTTAGTTCGCTTCACGTTCAGCGCCGCGAACCACAGGAAGCGGCCTGACGAAGCGCTGTTCCAGAACCTCGCTTCCCCACTGGCTGCCGGGACGTTCCTCTACACAGGTAAAACCCTGGGCCTCGTAAAGATGCCGTGCCGCCAAAAGTCCGTTGAAAGTCCACAGATGGGTTTCGGCGAATGCTTTTTCGTCTGTGAACGCAAGGGCGGTTGCCAACAGCCTTCGCCCGACGCCGCCACCACGCACGCCATCATCGACGATGAACCAGCGCAGATGCGCGGTCCCCGGTCCCAGATCTTCACCGTCGATTGCAACGGAGCCGATGACATCGTCTCCACGCATTGCGACCCAGATCGCATTTTGCGGGCTTTCGAGCCGGTTGCAAAAGGAGGCGAGACCTTCGGCAACAACGGATTCGAAGCGCTGGCCGAAGCCTGATGTCCGGGCATAATAAAGCGCATGCATTTGCGTGATACGGGCAATAAGGCCGGGCCTGTAGCCCCTGACGATTTCGATCGGGGGAGCCGCGGCGTCGGCCCGGTATCCCAGCGCGTCGGCATAAAGGCGAAGCCCGTCAAGGATTTTTTGGCCATCCGCAGGCGCGAGCCGCGACAGTGCGTTTGATACCTGTCGGTTGGCAAAGGTGTGGATGGCTTCGACCCGCTTCTGTCCTCGCCCGGCGAGGCGCAACCGCTTGATACGACTATCCTCTTCGTCCGTTTCTTCCAGAACATCGCCCGAAAGAACCAGTTTGCGAAGCATGCGGCTGATGCTCGACTTTTCAAGCCGAAGCATCTTTCCCAGATCGCGTGCGGTAATGCGTGGGCATACCTCGATCTCGATCAGGGCGTGCACGGCGGAGGGCGGCAGATCGGTGCCGGCAAAGTCTCCACCCATGAAGCCGAGTTCGCGCACGAGCCGACGCGAGGTGGAGCGGATATCGTTTATGGGAAAGGGTCTTTCGGACATGCCAAAATCCATTATGGTTGCATCATGCAACCATAATCATATTCGATCGGTCTTGCCAAGGTCACCACTGCGCAGCGCCGATAGCGTGAAAACCTCCCGAAACCGCTGTGGTGGTTTCAAAGGGGTCATTCGGTACGTGTGATTATCCGACTATATTGTCGATAAGCTCGACAGGCCTCGATTTCCTCGCGCTTACACCGCTCTAGTCACGAAACCGCAGGTTCCGGCGTGTCAGTTGGTCGACGGTGGTGCAGCCCATCAGCTTCATGCCGCGCTCGATTTCGATGCGCATCAGCTCAAGCGCCCGCTCGACACCCGGCTGTCCGGCGGCGGCAAGCGGGAAAAGGTAATAGCGGCCAAGCCCGACGGCCTTCGCCCCCAGAGACAGGGCTTTGAGGACGTGCGTTCCGCGCTGAACCCCGCCATCCATCATGACATCGATACGGTCACCGACTGCGTCGACAATCTCGGCCAGTTGGTCGAAGGCGCTACGCGAGCCATCGAGCTGGCGACCGCCGTGATTGGAAAGCACGATGCCGCTGCAACCGATATCGACGGCGCGTCTGGCGTCCTCCACGGACATGACACCCTTCAGACAAAAAGGGCCGCCCCATTCACGCACCATCTGTGCGACGTCGTCCCATGTCATGGATGGGTCGAGCATTTCGGTGAAATAGCGACTGATGGAGAGCGCGCCGCCGTCCATTTTGATGTGGCCGTCGAGCTGGGGCAGGCTGAAGCGCTCATGCGTCAGATAATTGATCCCCCAGGCCGGCTTGATGGCGAATTGCGCAATGCCAGAAAGATTGAGCTTGAACGGAATGGCAAAACCGGTGCGCTTGTCGCGCTCACGGTTCCCACCCGTGATGCTGTCCACCGTCAGCATCATCGTCTGCACACCCGCAGTCTTGGCGCGCGCCATCATATCGCGGTTGAGACCACGGTCCTTGTGGAAATAAAACTGATAGACCTGTGGGCCGCCGCTGATCCGGCGCGCTTCCTCGAGGCTGGTGGTGCCGAGTGAAGAAACGCCGAACATCGTGCCGAATTTTCCGGCTGCGGCCGCAACCGCCCGCTCCCCCTGATGGTGGAAGAGACGCTGAAGCGCCGTCGGGGAACAATAGACCGGCATCGCCAGCTTCTGCCCCATGACGGTGACGGACATGTCCACATCGGCCACGCCCCGCAGCACGTCAGGAACGAGATCGCAATTCTCGAAGGCGGCCGTGTTTCTCCGGTACGTCACCTCATCGTCGGCAGCACCGTCGATGTAGTTGAAGATCGGTCCGGGAAGACGCTGTTTAGCCATTCGGCGAAAATCGTGGAAATTGTAGCAGTCTTTAAGTTGCATTTGTTAGTCCACCGATCCGCTCTGCAAACGTTAAAAGATGAAACCTGTCCCGGGAATTCTGCGTCTCATACGTCCGTCAAGCTGCCTCAGCTGCGCAGGCCCGGCGCTTCCTGTCCGGTGCTTTCGACATATTCCGTATATCCGCCGCCAAATTGGTGGATACCGTCAGGCGTCAGTTCCAGCACCCGGTTGGAAAGGGCGGCCAGGAAATGGCGATCATGCGAAACGAAAAGCATCGTGCCTTCATATTCCGACAGGGCCTTGATCAGCATTTCCTTGGTGTCGAGGTCGAGATGGTTCGTCGGCTCGTCCAGCACGAGGAAATTCGGCGGGTCGAACAGCATGGCAGCCATGACCAGACGGGCCTTCTCACCGCCGGACAAAACGCGGCAGCGCTTCTCCACATCGTCACCGGAAAAACCGAAGCAGCCGGCAAGGGCGCGCAGCGGTGCCTGCCCGGCTTTCGGGAAACGTTCCTCCAGCCACTCCAGAATGGTGCTGTCGCCGTCCAGAACATCCATGGCATGCTGGGCGAAATAACCGAGCTTGACGCTGGCGCCGAGCGTGACATTGCCGGAATCCGGCGTGGTCGTGCCGGTTACCAGTTTCAGCAAGGTCGATTTTCCCGCACCATTGACACCCATGATGCACCAGCGTTCCTTGCGCCGCACCATGAAGTCCAACTCGCCATAGATCGTGCGGCTGCCATAGGCCTTGTTGACTTTCTTCAGCGCGACGACATCTTCGCCAGATCTCGGCGCCGGCGCAAATTCGAAAGCGACCGTCTGGCGCCGCTTGGGCGGCTCGACGCGGTCGATCTTTTCGAGTTTCTTGACGCGGCTCTGCACCTGTGAGGCATGCGAGGCACGCGCCTTGAAGCGCTCGATGAACTTGATTTCCTTGGCGAGCATCGCCTGCTGGCGTTCGAACTGCGCCTGCTGCTGCTTTTCGTTCTGCGCACGCTGCTGTTCGTAAAAGCCGTAGTCGCCGGAATAGGTGGTGAGGTTGCCAGCGTCAATTTCGATGATCTTGGTAACGATGCGGTTCATGAATTCGCGGTCGTGCGAGGTCATCAAAAGCGCGCCGTCGTAGTTCTTCAGAAAATCTTCGAGCCAGATCAGGCTTTCGAGATCGAGATGGTTCGAGGGTTCGTCGAGCAGCATCACGTCCGGGCGCATCAAAAGAATGCGGGCGAGCGCCACGCGCATCTTCCAGCCGCCGGAAAGTTTGGCGACGTCGCCATCCATCATTTCCTGACTGAAGCTCAACCCGTCCAGAACCTCGCGCGCGCGGCCCTCCAGCGCGTAGCCGTCCAGTTCTTCATACCGCGCCTGCACTTCGCCGTAACGCTCGATGATGGCATCCATTTCGTCCATCCGGTCGGGATCGGACATGGCGGCTTCCAGCTGCCGGAGTTCGGCTGCGACTTCGCTGACCGGGCCGGCGCCTTCCATGACTTCGGCCACGGCGGAACGGCCAGACATTTCGCCGACGTCCTGGTTGAAATAACCGACCGTCATGCCCTTTTCGACGACGACCTGTCCCTCGTCGGGCTGTTCCTCGCCGGTCATCATTCGGAACAGCGTGGTCTTGCCAGAACCGTTGGGGCCGACAAGGCCGATCTTCTCGCCGCGATTGAGCGCAGCGGAGGCCTCGATGTAGAGAATGCGGTGACTGTTCGACTTGCTGATATTTTCGATGCGGATCATGACAGGGGCCTGTGAATGGGAGCGGCTCTCCTATGCCATGTGTCGCCGGCGCTGTCACCTGCCGCGCACGCCGTGCCAGCCATGCAACCCGGCAAGGTCGCCCCGGGAACATCGCTCCCCGGAAGCGGGGTCGTTTCCGGGGGATGCTGGCTTGATTTTCCCTTAATTGGTCAGCGTTGCCAAACTGCCGGCAGCCTTGCGGGCAATTTCCCCGAAGGCGGTAACGATCTGCTCCATGTTTTCAGGCGCGTAATAATTGTCGAGACTGGACGCACAATGTTGCAGCAGCGACTTGCCCTTGTCCGGCGCCATGAACGCGACGCTGAAAATCTTGATACCGTCTTTCTTGGCCGTATCGCAGGTATTGCGCACGGTCTGGTCGATGCTGGAACTCCAGGAGGAGCTGTTCCCCGTCATTTCGCCATCCGTCATGAGAACGATGTATCGCTCGAAGGATTCGCTTTTCTTGTCCTTGTGTTCTTTCGCTTCAACGGTATTCGCTTTTTTAAGGGCGTTGTATGCGGCATTCAGACTGCTGCGGGCATCCGTACCGCCAGACGGAAACTCCGGGATCTGTTTGTCGACATAGGTGGCAACGCTGCTAGTACCCCAGGTGATAGGCTGGGCCGCGTAGGTCTCATGCGTATAGACCGAGGCTCCTGTTCGAACCAGTTCGGAACCGCCGTTGGCGGTATAAGTGGGATCGGCCTTGTTCAACGTCGCGACGAGATAGCCGACCGCGGTTTTTAGCGAAGTAGCCTTGTTGACGTAGCAGGGCGATGTATTTTTGAGATTGGGATAACTCCCCCAGTTATCGACCGTGTAGTTCTGGCACGACGTTTTCTTGGTGTTGAGCGTATCGGTCTTGAAGGACATCGAACCCGAGCGGTCGAGCACCAGATACATGGAGATCGGCGCGCCCTTGTTGACAGTGCTTACCGCGGTGCCTGTCGCGGCAAGATCGAGTGTTTTCGCCCCGAAGAACCCCAAGAGCGGATTAAGCTGCATCTGGTAGTTTATCGTGGTCTGGATGGTGTAGGTCTTGCCGCGCGCATCGTCCGTTGTGCCAATATTGACTGGAGAGTTTTTCTCGAGCGCCTTCTTCTCCTCCTCGGTCAGGGTCTTTTCCATCTGGCTGGCGATGAAGGCCTTGGCGATTTCCTTGATTTGTTCGTCCGTCAGAGCGCCTTCTTTCAAGCGGGCCTCGGTCGCCGCCGCGAGAGCCGCCGAATCCGCCGTGTTCTGCAGGTCCGCTTTCACCTGCATCACATTCGCCAGCTCCATGCCGGCTCCCGCAAAACCAAGTAGCACCGGCAGCAATATTGCCGTCATCATGCCAAAATTGCCGCCCGTATCGGCAAGGAAACGGCGCGTCATTTTTTGATATGCGGAGGAGATCATAACGGGCTCACTAATTAGAACATTAGACTGAGCGCAGGAAACCCGCAAACGATGTAGAATCCACTAATGTAGACGGTTAAATTTTATACGTCGTTCAAATTGGTGCAGTTTTTCAAGTATTAATTCGAGTATGCTCATAATAACACGTAATGTATCATTACTGGACGGGAATGACGTCGACGGCCTGTTTGATCTGCTGGTTGCCGTAGCTCTTCAATACGCCGATCACCGGCGCGACATCGGAATAGTCCCGGCCATAGCCAACGACGATATGGTCGCTGCCGGCAACGATATCGTTGGTGGGGTCGAGCTCCAGATAACCGGCGGCCTCACCGCACCATACGCGAACCCAGGCATGCATCGCATCGGCACCTTCCAGACGTTCCTTGCCCGGCGGGGGGATGGTGCGCAGGAAGCCGCTGACGTAACCGGCGGGAATGCCGAGGCTACGCAGCGCCATGATCATGATATGCGAAAAGTCCTGGCATACGCCGCGTTTCAGCTTGAAGGCTTCCGACGGTGTCGTATCGACAGTCGTCGCTTCACCGTCATAGGTGAAGTCCTTGTGTATGCGTTTGCACATCGAGAGTGCGATTTCGCGAATGGTCATTCCGGGCTTCAGCAATTCCCGCGCATAGGCCGATATCGCCGTATCCGTCCCCAGTCTCGGGCTGGCGCCGATGAAGTGATGCGGTGACTGGAAGTCGACCGACCAGACGTCTGCAAGGTCTTGCGGCAGGCGTGAAAGCTCGGGTGAAAAATCTGCCGTCAGCGCAGGTGCCTCCACCATCACACGCGCCTGCATGCGGATATCCAGCTTTTCGTGCGGTGCGCGCAGATGCACTGAGGTGGCCGATTGATGAAAGAAATCCTCAAAGACCGCCCGTTCTTCCGGCACCGGCGAAACATCGATGGTGCCGGCGATGAAGCGCTGACGGCCCGGGATCGACAGGGGCAGCACGCGGATGATGTGGCGCGCGCCATGGGCCGGCGTGTCGTAGGTGTAACCCATATGCAGGGAAAGGTCATAAAGCATCGGGTTATCCGAGATATGTCTGGGCCAGGACATCGGAGAGATGTTCCATGTCCGTTTCGAGCTGGCGGTAGATCGCGCCATTCATGTTTTCCGGCGTCATGACGGCAAGGCCGGAATGCAGCCGCATCGCCTCGCGGTAAAAGGGCGACATCTGGCCGTTCGTAAAGGCGTTCGGCAGCTGCTCCACCTCGGTACGAATCTCGTTCAGCTGAAACAGGATGGACCGTGGGTTGAGCGGATCGAGCGCCAGAAGATCGGTGACGGTCAGACCCGCCGTGCTGACATTGTATCGGCGGCGATGGGTCATGACGCTGTCACCGATTTCGAGCAGCATGTCATAGGATCCATCTGGCGCATCCGGTCCGGTCATATGGCCGAGAAGCCTTGTCATATGCAGGCCACGCTCGAGATAGCGGCCGATCGACAGGAAACGCCAGCCGGTGAAACGATACATGTTTTCGTGCACGAGACCGGCGAAGCCTGCAAGCTTGCGAAGGAGGATCGTCATGGCATGGGTCGCGTCGTCGCCCGGCGAAACCTTTGCGTGGAACCGACGGGCAGTCTTGGCAAGGTCATTCAGCGCAAGCCATCCGTCCGGCGAAAAACGGTCTCGGATGTTGCTGGCGGAATAAAGCGCGCTGTTGATGTTGTTCAGCAGGCTTTCCGGCACGGCATCGTTCATTTCCACATCCAGCGCTTCGAGATAACGCGTCACATGCGCAAGCAAGGGCTGACGTGGGTCGGCGGATTCGGCATAACGTCCGTGCCAGGCGCGCAAGATGCGCAATGCGCCTTCCGAACGTTCGATATAGCGGCCGAGCCAGAAGAGATTGTCCGCCGCACGGCTTGGCAGGCTGCCCGGCATATTGCGGGTGAAGCTTTCTTCCGCCGGTAAAAGCGTGGTGCGTTCCACCGGCTTGTCGCTGACGATCCAGACATCCGCAGCACTGCCGCCTGATTGCATGGCGATGGCGGATACATCGTTGCTGCTGCCGATCCGCGCAAAGCCGCCCGGCATGATCTGCCAGCCATCCTGGGTGCGGGCGGCAAAAACTCGAAGGCTCATCGGGCGCGGCACGAGCTTGTTGTCGATATAGGCTGGCGTGGTGGAAAGCGTCACCACCTCTTGGCCGACAAGCCTGTGGCCATCGGAAGCGAGCCAGTCGCTGATCGATTCCTTCGCCGTTTCGCGTAAGGACGAGCCGAGCACGGACTGACCGTTGTCTTCGAAGAAGGGCAGCCGGGAATAGGCCGGGCCGATGACCATGCCCTCGATATTGCCGGCAACGTGGCGACGCTCGGATTCCTGTCCGCACCACCAGGTCGCGATGGACGGCAGTTTCAGGTCTTCGCCAAGCAGGTGGCGACAGACGCGCGGCATGAAGGACAGCAGGGCCCGTGTTTCGAGAATGCCGGTGCCGAGCGCGTTGACGATTGTCAGTGCTTCATTGCGCAGCGCCTGGACCATGCCGGGCGTGCCGATGTGGGATTGCTGGTTCAGTTCCAGCGGATCGGAATAGGAGGCATCGAGGCGCCGCCAAAGCACGCCGATCGGTTTCAGTCCGGCCACGGTCCTTACCATCACGCGGCCGTTGACCACGGTCAGATCCTCACCCTCCAGCAGCATGAAGCCGAGATAGCGGGCGATATAGGCGTGTTCGAAATAGGTCTCGTTTGCGGGGCCGGGCGTCAGCACCGCGATGCGGTCATCCGGATGTTTTCTGTGCGACTGCAAGGTGTCGCGGAAAGCGCCGAAAAATGAAGCGAGACGGTGAACATGGGTTTCGGCATAGATGTCGGAAAGCGCGCGTGTGGTCGCCACCCGGTTTTCCAGCGCAAACCCTGCGCCGGAAGGCGCCTGTGTCCTGTCGGCCAGTACCCACCAGTTGCCATCAGGTCCGCGTCCAATCTCGAACGAGCAGAAATGCAGATAATGGCCGCTTGCAGGTTTTACGCCGACCATCGGCCGCAGATATTCCGGATTGGAGGCGATCAGTGCCGGCGGTACGTAACCTTCCTTCACCAGCCGGTTTTCGCCGTAAAAATCGGCGACCATGGCTTCCAGAAGATTGGCGCGCTGTTTAAGCCCTTCGGAAAGAACCGTCCATTCCTTGTCGTCGATCAGCACCGGAATATGGGAGATCGGCCAGTTTCTTTCGCTGCTGCCCTTGCTGTAATCGCGGTAAAACACGCCCGCATCGCGCAGATAGCGGTCGGTGCGGGCAAAGCGCTCATGCAGTTCGCGTTCCGACATGCGCGACAGGGCACCGAGCAGGGTTTTCCAGACCGGTCTGACCTTGCCGTTGGTATCGAGCATCTCATCGGCCACGCCGGGCAAGGTGGAGTAGTCAAGCCCGCGCGATTGCGCGCTCGTTTCCGTCTTGCGTTCCGTGGCCGTGGCTTTCGACAATTTATACTCCGTATGGCCGGCGCAGATCGAGCGTCAGCGGAAATTCTGGCGACACGGTTTCCGCCATCAACGGATATTGCCCGGCCGTATGTCCCCATGGTTCGAAACGGGCAAGGCGGCGTGCCTCGGCCTCGTTGCCGTTGACGGGAAAGGTCTCGTAATTGCGACCACCCGGATGAGCAACATGGTAGATGCATCCGCCGATCGATCGTCCCGACCATGTATCATAAATGTCAAAGGTCAAGGGCGAATTGACCGGCAGAACGGGATGCAGGCCGGAAGAGGGCTGCCACGCCTTGAAACGAACACCGGCCACCGCAACGCTTCGGTTTTCCGTCGGAGTTAGCGGAACGGCGCGACCGTTGCACGCCACGGTATAGCGCGCAGGGTTGGAGGTTTCGAGGCGGACCTGCATACGCTCGACGGAGCTGTCGACAAAACGCACGGTTCCCCCGATGGCACCCTGTTCGCCCATAACATGCCAGGGCTCCAGAGCCTGGCGCAATTCCAGCTTCGCGCCTTCGTATTCCACCTCACCGAAGAAGGGGAAACGGAACTCCTGCTGGGCTGTGAACCATTCCGGCTTCAGGTCGAAGCCATTTTCCCTCAGGTCTCCGAGCACGTCCATAAAGTCCGCCCAGATGTAGTGCGGCAGCATGAATCGGTCTGCAAGTGCCGTGCCCCAGCGCACGAATTTGCCGGCGGCAGGGTTCTTCCAGAAACGGGCGATGAGGGCACGCACCAGCAATTGCTGGGCGAGCGACATGCGGGCATTCGGCGGCATTTCGAAGCCGCGGAACTCCACAAGACCAAGGCGGCCGGTCGGCCCATCCGGAGAAAACAGCTTGTCGATGCAGATTTCGGCGCGGTGGGTGTTGCCCGTCACATCCGTCAGGAGGTTGCGGAACAGGCGGTCGACCAGCCATGGCAGCGGCGGCGCACCCTGGCCAGGGGCAGGCACCTGCGCCAGCGCGATCTCCAGTTCGTAAAGGCTGTCGTGGCGGGCTTCGTCGATGCGGGGCGCCTGACTCGTCGGTCCGATGAACAGGCCGGAGAACAGGTAGGAAAGCGACGGGTGCCGCTGCCAGTGCAAGACAAGGCTTTTCAGAAGGTCGGGACGGCGCAGGAAAGGGCTGTCATTCGGGTTGGCCCCGCCCACGACCACATGGTTGCCACCACCGGTGCCGGTGTGACGGCCATCGATCATGAATTTGTCAGCGCCCAGACGCGTCTGTCGCGCCTCTTCATAGACCGCCGTGGTGATGTCGACACAATCCTTCCAGCTTGCGGCCGGGTGGATGTTGACCTCGATGACGCCGGGATCGGGCGCTACACGGATGACATTGATACGCTCGTCATGCGGTGGAGCATAACCTTCGATATGGACGGGCAGCCCGAGCTCGGCCGCTGCCGCTTCTGCCGCTGCGACCAGTTCCAGATAATCCTCGATGCGTTCGACAGGCGGCATGAAGACGCAGAGCCGTCCATCGCGCGGTTCCACCGACATGGCTGTGCGCACCGCGCCGCCGATTTCACCAAGCGTCTGCTCGATGCGTTCCTGGCCGGATGCCTCATCCGCATGGAAAGACGCTTCCGGCATGGTGCGTCCGGAGGGCTGGAATTTCTCGGGAAGCGGCCCTCGCGGGATCGAAGGGTCAGCTTCATGGATATAAGGATAGGCGGATGGCGGCACATGGGGCAGGGTGCCAAGCGGCAGGCGGTAGCCTACCGGGCTATCACCCGGAACGAGGAAAATCTTGCCGCGCCGTGTTTTCCATTTCTCGCTGACCCAGCGTTTGTCTGTGGTGGGCTTGGCGTTCCACGCCTGCACCGGAAGAATATAACCCGTCGGTGTCGTCAGCCCGCGTTCGAACACGCGGGCAAGGCGATTGCGTTCTTCCGGGTCTTTCAGTTTCGAGTTGGACGGATCGACATTTTCGGGAAGACTACCTTCCTTGATGATCCATTCGGCAGGATCCTCATAGGCCGGAAGCACCAGATCCGGCTCCACACCGAGATGAGTGGCGATACCGCTCAGTAGCTTTTGCGCGTCGTCGGCGGCAACACCGGTATTTGCGCCTTCTTCGGCAATCAGCGCAGGGTTCTGCCAGATCGGCAGACCGTCCTTTCGCCAGTAGAGCGAAAATGTCCAGCGCGGCAGGCTTTCGCCCGGATACCATTTTCCCTGCCCGTAATGCAGGAAGCCGCCGGGCGCGAAACGTTCGCGCAGGCGGCGGATCAACACGTCCGCTTTTTCGCGTTTCGTCGGTCCAACCGCGCCGGTGTTCCATTCCTCGGATTCGAAATCGTCGATGGAAACGAAGGTCGGCTCGCCGCCCATGGTCAGCCTGACGTCATGGGCGTTCAGAACCTGATCGACCTTTTCGCCGAGTGCATTGAGGCTCTCCCAGCTCTCATCGGAGAAGGGTTTGGTGATGCGCGGGGTCTCGGCAACGCGCCGAACCTGCATGTCGAAAGCGAATTCCGTATTGGCCTCGCCGAAATAACCGCCGGAAATCGGTGCGGCATTGCGGAAATGCGGCGTTGCCGCCAGCGGAATATGGCTCTCGCCGGTCAAAAGCCCCGAAGTGGGGTCGAGACCGACCCAGCCGGCGCCCGGCATATAGACCTCGGCCCAGGCATGCAGATCGGTGAAATCGACCTCTGTCCCTGACGGGCCATCCAATGCCTTGAGATCCGGTGTCAGCTGGATGAGGTATCCGGACACGAAACGTGCGGCAAGGCCGAGATGTCTCAAGATCTGAACGAACAGCCAGCTGGTGTCGCGGCATGAACCCTTGCCGGAAGCCAGCGTTTCTTCCGGCGTCTGAACACCCGGTTCCATGCGGATGACGTAACCGATTTCCTGCTGCAGACGGGCATTGAGGCCAACGACCATATCCACCGTCGGCTGCCCGGGTGTGTGGTCCACGGTGGCCATGAAGGCGGAAAGCAGGGGGCCGGTCGGTTCCGGTTTCATGTATATGGACAGATCTTCCCGCAGCTCCTGCGGATAATCGAACGGCCACTTGGTCGCCTCTTCCTCAACGAAGAAATCGAACGGATTGTAAACCGTCATATCGGCGACAAGATCGACCTCGATCTTAAATTCCGTCGCCGGCTCGGGAAAAACGAAACGGGCGAGATAATTGCCGTATGGGTCCTGTTGAAGGTTCACGAAATGATTTGACGGCGAAACCTTGAGAGAATGGCTGATAACATGGGTTCTGGAGTGCGAGGCGGGCTTCAATCTTATGATTTGCGGTCCAAGGCGAACCGGATTGTCGTATTTATAATGCGTCAGATGATAGATGCTCGCTTTGATCGCCATTAATCTGCCTTGCCCGGTTTTCCGGTTTATGCGGTTTGTCCGCCCCTCTGAAATTATTTGGATTTTGTGCAATGCAGGAAAAGAAAGCAAGGATCATTTCCGGAGGCAACCGCATTGTTGGCCGAGGCGCCGATGTTTGCCGGCGCGAAGAATTGCCGCGGCTTTTTAATTGTCTCCCTGGGGATTTCTCCGCGGTTGTGGACAAGGTCGAACGGCGTGTTATTGCTGGGCATCGCAAGGTGCAGGATCGCAAACCGCTTTCCTTGCCGACTGACGTTTCGGAATGGAATGAATGGCAACAACGGTGACCGACGATCAGCGCAAGAGTGCGGCGAACCTTTCGGGCTTCGATCTCGATTTTCGTTCGCAACTGCGCATGATGGGCAATGCCTTCTGGACGTCGCCGGTTCGCAACCGGCTGATATTGCTGTCGATTGCCCTGCTCACGGTGATATTGCTCACCGCTTACGGGCAGATCAGGCTCAATGAGTGGAACGCGCCGTTTTACAATGCGCTGGAGCGGCGCGATCTTGACGCCTTCCTCCACCAGCTCGAAGTCTTCGCGATCATTGCCGGGCTGTTGTTGCTTCTCAATGTCATTCAGACCTGGCTTAACCAGATGACGGCGCTGAACATGCGCGAGGGTCTTGCCAAGGATATGGTGGACCAGTGGCTGAAACCGGGGCGCGCCGCCCGCCTTGCCGGTTTCGGCACGATTGCGATCAATCCGGACCAGCGTTTGCACGACGATGTCCGCAACCTTGCGGAAAGCAGCACGGCGCTTTCCATCGGCCTTGTGAATGCGACGATCCTGCTCATCAGCTTCATCGGCGTTCTGTGGACATTGTCGGCAGGCTTTTCCATCACGATCAACGGCGATCCGGTCGCGATTCCCGGATACATGGTCTGGGCGGCGATCCTTTATGCGGGCTCGGCGTCCCTGCTCAGCAACCTTGTCGGCTATCGTCTGGTCGGCCTGAATGCTGAACGTTATTCAAAAGAGGCCGAACTACGCTTTTCCCTGATGCGGGCCAGCGAAAATCTGGCGGCGATTGCGCTTGCGCGTGGTGAAAAAAACGAGCGGCGGCGGATCGGCGTCGATATCGATGCCGTGCTCGGCGTAATCCGCGGGCTCGCTTTAGCAATGACGCATCTGACCTGGGTGTCGTCGGGCTACGGCTGGTTGGCGGTTGTGGCGCCCATTCTTATTGCAGCGCCGGTCTATTTTTCCGGCAACCTCACCTTCGGCGGGCTGATGATGGCCGTCGGCGCCTTCAACCAGGTCAATACCGCACTTCGCTGGTATATCGACAATTTCGGGCCGATTGCCAGCTGGAAGGCGACGTTGCAGCGTGTTTCGGTGTTTCGCAACGCTCTGATCCAGATGGATAGCGTTGAACAGCACGGCCTCGCAATCGATCTTCAACGGAGTGCCGACAACGAAAAAATCCGCCTTCGGTCGGTGACTATCTGCCGTGATGCGGGCGGGCAGGATCTGGAGCGTGGTTTCCGGCTGCGTGAGGCCGAGGTTGAAATCGGGCGGGGTGATCGTCTGATGATCAATGGCGAACAGGGCGTGAACCGGCGGCTGCTGTTTGCCGCCATGGCCGGCCTGTGGCCATGGGGGCAGGGCAGGATAGAAATGCCCGAACAGTCCGACACGCTTTTCATTGCCCAGCACGGCTATTTGCCAACAGGTACGCTGCGCGAAATTCTGGCCTATCCACGCGCGCCCCAGCGGTTTGCGGAGGCAGACTATGTCGCGGCGCTGACCGCGTGCGGTCTCGGTGAAATGGCGCCCCGGCTTGATGAACACATTCGCTGGGACAAGAAGCTGGATTCGGATGAACAGGCCAGCATCAGGATCGCCAATGCCCTGTTGTTGAAGCCGAAATTCATCGTCATCGACGATTTGCTGGAAGGGCTGGAAAAACAGACACAGGATACGCTGGCGGAGGTTTTGAATGGGATCGACGGCGTAGCGATTATCTATATCGGCAGATCAGAGACATTTCTGTCGGTTCTTACCCCGGCTTTGGCCCATCTGGACCATGCCCCCATGAAGGAAAATACCGTAAAGCCGGATATCGCTCCAAAATAAGCCGCCGGGTTATGCTGCTGTTGACACTATCGTGCGGATCAAAGCCGCAAATGCCATTTTTCGAGGTCCAGCCGTTGCTGTTTGGCAAGGCTTATGGTGCCGTCCGGCTCCATCTGCGAGCGCAGAACAAAGGTGCCGGTCGCCAGGCTGATGGCAATGACGCTGGCAACCGCGAGAATGATACGGTCGTAGCGCTGCTGTATCTTATTGTTTCCACTCCAGTCATAGGCCATTCGCACGCCCTCGCGGTTTTTTGGAATCGTGCCGCATCATGGTTAACCGAAGCTTACGATGGCTTCGTGATTCCTTGCTGTTTTGGAAGGGCTGCCGCGAAAAATCGGCTATTGGCTGAGGGGGCGCGGTTGTTTAAATCCGGCGGCGGGAGGTTCTTGAAAGGAATTTGATATGGAACAGCAACCGCCCGCCGATATGGAACTCACGCTCAGAACGCTTGCCATGCCGGCTGACGCCAATCCGGCCGGCGACATTTTCGGCGGTTGGGTGATGTCGCAGATGGACCTTGCCGCCTTCGTCCGCGCCAATGATGTGGCAGGCGGGCGTACCGTCACAGTGGCGGTTCATGAAATCGTCTTCAAGAAACCGGTCAAGATCGGCGATACATTGTGTGTCTATACCAGGATCGAAAAGGTTGGGCGCACCTCCGTCACGCTCAAGATCGAGGCCTGGACCCGCAGGCACTATCAGGATTCCCGGGAAAAGGTTACGGAGGCCGTCTTCATCATGGTAGCGGTGGATGACAAAGGCGAGCCGCGCCCTGTGCGCAAAGAGGCGTAAGGCGCTTGCCTTCGAAGCAAACTTCCAACCGTTCGCAGGCAGCCGAAAGAGCATGAGGCTCTTCGGCTCCGCCAATTCGATCTCCGAACGCGCAATACTTTAGAAATATCCAATTTATTTATCAATTTTTGCGATCAAGGTATGGAATAGGGCGGGGATCAGGCTGTGACCATTCCAGGTGTTGTTATTGTTGGTGGCGCTCACGGCACGCTTGCCCTTGCCCGCAGCCTTGGCGCCCTTGATGTGCCTGTGCACTATATCACCCATGATTCACCGCTGCCGGGCTGGTCGCGTTTCGTGAAGAACACGATCCGCTGGTCCGGTCCTCTTGATGCAGGGGCGATGGCGTTTTTACGCGATATGGCAGACAAGCATCATCTGAAAGGGTGTCTTCTGGTGCCATCAGGGGATGGCGAGGTTCAGCTCGTTTCACAACATCGCGATGAGCTTTCCGCCCTTTACAAAATCGTCCTGCCTGATTGGTCCTCCCTTCAATGGTTGTGCGAGAAACCGCTGCTCTACAAACGCGCGGCGGAACTCGGTGTCAGCTTCCCCAGGACCTATGCCATGACCTCGTCCGATGACGCCGATGCGCTGGACGTGACGTTTCCCGTTATCCTGAAGCCGAATATGGGCGGGGGCGATACCGCGATTTCCCGGGCGAAGGTTATCCGCGCCGATGACAGGCAGGCGCTGAAAGCCGCTTTTGCCGCTGCGAGCGGCGAGATCGGCGCGGGCAATGTCGTCGTGCAGGAGCTCATTCCCGGCGGGGGAGAAAGCCAGTTTTCCTATGCGGCGCTCTGGCGCGACGGCAAGCCTGTTGCAGAATTCACCGCCCGACGCCTGCGTCAGTATCCCGTCGATTTTGGTTACACCAGCACCTGTGTCGAGGTTGTCGACAACCCTCAAGCGATCGATGCGGCAAGGAAAATATTGAAATCGGCCGGTCACAGCGGGTTGGTCGAGGTGGAGTTCAAGCGGGATGGCAGGGATGGATCGCTGAAACTTCTCGATGTCAATCCGCGCCCATGGTCGTGGTTCGGCCTGTGTTCAGCGGCCGGCATCGATCTCGGCGCGCTGCTGTGGCAGGTTGCCAACGACATGCCGCGCGGCCAGATGCTCGATGCGCGGCAAGGTGTGTCATGGTCCTATCTTGTCCGTGACGCCATTGCCGCATTGACGTTGAATCGACGGGGACAGGCGGGAATTGGGGAGTATGTCGCCTCTCTGCGCACAATCCGCAGCTGGGCGGCTTTTGCGGCGAACGATCCTTTGCCGGGCCTTATCGACCTGCCGCTGACGGTCTGGAGAGTCATCAAAAAACGGGTCCTGCCCGGTTTGAAGTTGCGGTAATCGGTAATGGTGTTTTTGCGGTCGGTAAAACGCTCTCTGAAATATGGGGTCATAAGGGCGGGGCTGGAGGTAGCTTCCCTGCCGGCGGTTCGTGCGGCTTTTCCGGCTCTTGCCGGGCGTGGCGTGATCTTCACGCTCCACCATGTTCGTCCGGACGAGGAAGCGTCAGCTTTTGCGCCGAATGCACACTTGTCGATCACGCCACAATTTCTGGAAGAGGCGATAGAGGCGGCGCTCGAATGTGGTCTCGTTCCCGTTCATCTGCACGATCTGCCGGGCCTGCTCGCCGATAATTCCGAGAAACGGTCGTTCTGTGCTTTCACACTTGATGATGGCTATCGCAACAATGCCGAATATGCTGCACCGATTTTCCGAAAATATGCTGTTCCTTATACGATTTTCATCACGCCGGGTTTTGTGGAGCGGACGCGTAGCGTGTGGTGGGAAACCACTGCCGCGCTGACGCAAAAAGCCACGTCCTTTGAATTCGATTTCGGGACAGGGCCGGAGGAGATTAAATCCGGCAGCCTTCCACAAAAAGCGGAAGCCTTTGCGCGTCTGGAAAACTTCGTCCAGATATTCGCGGAGGACGAGGCGGTGGAGAGGATCGACCGTGTCGCGGGGCAACATGGTATCGATCCGATCGCGATCGTGGAAAAACTCGTTATGGATGCGGCCGAACTCAAGGCGCTGTCGAGCGATCCCCTGGTCCATCTCGGCGCGCATACCATGATGCATGTGAACATGCGCAAGATCGATGTGGCGCGTCTTGCCTACGAAATCGAGGAATCGACAAGACGGGTGGAGACCTATGTCGGCCGTCGGCCGAGGTCCTTTTCCTATCCCTATGGCTGGATAAAGGCCGTGGGAGAACGCGAAGCGAAAGCGGTGTTTGATGCGGGATTTCCCGTAGCTGTTACCACGCAGGCCGGTGTTCTTGGGGCCCATAGCCTTGAAAAGCCGATGCTGTTGCCGCGCGTTTCGCTAAACGGTCGCTTTCAGAAAAAGCGCTTTGTCAAAGCGCTCATCTCAGGCCTGCCTTTCCGGTTCGTCTAGGGATCAACCTCTCCCTGCCACCTTTCGCCGATGACGACGACATGTGTCGGTGCGGCTAATCGAGCTGTCGTGTTGTTTTTGTTATTCACATCCATTTATCTATTGATTATAAATAAATTTATCGAAGGAAAACATTACAACTTTTCTTAAGGTTTCGCCCGTGCTGTTGATTTTTTCCGATGACCTGACCGGTGCGCTTGATGCGGCCGCCCCCTTCGCCGGGCGTGGGCTTTCGACTGAAGTTGCGATCGGTCTTGAGGGCGTCCCTGCAGCGGTGGCCGATGCGCCGGCCGTCCTCAGCGTCAATCTGGGTTGTCGGGATGGCAAGGCGGATGAAGCCCGCCGCCGTACGCAGGAACTGATGGCACTGGTTCCGGCCGATACAATTCTGTTCAAGAAGATCGATTCCCGCCTGAAAGGACATATCGCCGCGGAAATGGATGCTGTTTCCTATCGGCACGCGCTTGTAGCGCCAGCCATTCCGGATTTTGGACGCATCGTCGTAGACGGTTCCGTGTCCGGCTTTGGCGTTGACGGCACGATTTCGGTTCATGAAAGACTGGGCGGTCACGCCAGCCGCTGCGCAATACCAGACACCCTATCGCATGCGGACATCAGGGAGGCTTTGCTTGCCGGGCGCGCAAACGGGGTTGATCTTCTGGTGGGCGCGCGAGGGCTGGCCGAGGCGCTGGCCGAAATGATGACAGCGCAGGCGGTGCCCGAAGCGGCATCTATTCCCGCGGGTAAGGGGCTTTTCGTCATAGGTTCGCGTGACCCGATCACCGTTGAACAAATTGAAATCCTTAAAGGAACGGGTTTGGTATCGGTCACCGATGCACCCAATGGCGTCGTGCCGTTTCACGCGCATGCTCGTTCCAGGCTGACGCTCGTTTACGCGACGCAAGGGGCGGAAAATCTTTCCCCGCTCGAGGTTTCAGACCGGCTGGCGTATGGCGTCGTGCCGCTTTTCACCACCGGGACCGACACGTTGCTTTTGTCCGGCGGCGCCACGGCCGAAGCGGTGCTGCTTGCCATGGGGGTATCGCGTCTGCGCCTTGCCGGCGAGTGCCTGCCCGGTCTTGGTGTCGGCTGGTCCGGCGACCAATGTATCATTGCGAAGTCAGGTGGTTTTGGGCAAGCTGACACGTTGAAACGGATTGCGAAAATGATGCTTGGCGAAAATGACGCTGGAGAAAGCTGACCAGATGGGGCTGATGAAAGAAACGGCGCGCAAGGCACTTCCGGACATTATTTTCGAGAGAATGCACCGGGCGATCAAATCCGGCGCCTACAAGCCGGATGAACGGCTTCCGACCGAACATGAACTCGCCATGGAATTCGAAGTGTCGCGACCGGTGGTCCGCGAGGCGCTTCGGCGGCTGCGCGAACAGGGGTTCATCTATTCGCGAAGGGGTTCCGGCAGCTATGTGCGGGCATTCGGCCTGCGCGAGCCGCTGGGCTTCGGCCAGCTCGAAAATGTCGCTGACCTGCTGAACTGTTATGAATTCAGGCTGACTCTGGAGCCGGCAGCGGCGGCGGCGGCGGCCCTGCGGCATGATGGCGAGAGGCTCGTCGCAATCAAAAAGGCGCTCGAGCTGATGCGGGACGCGACCAATCGCCAGTCCCACCGTGAGGATGCCGATTATCAGTTCCACCTTGCCATCGCGCGGGCGGCACGGAATAGCTATTTCTCGACTGCGATGGAGGCTCTCAAGGACCACATTGCGGTGGGAATGAAGTTTCACGGCATGTCGGTGAAGCGTGAGGCATCCGGCCTTACCCGCGTGTTTGCCGAGCACGAGGCGATTGCGGTGGCGATTGCCGAAGGAGATGCCGAGGCCGCGCGGCGGCTGATGCACGACCATCTGACGGGATCACGTGACCGCCTCTTCGAGTCTTCGCATACGGATTGAGGCAAGTGACGGCGAGCCGGTGCGCGCGGTAGCGCACCGGACTTTCGATTAGAAAGCGCGGCGGTAAATGCCGAGCACGTCTTCAAGGCTCATATCGACGGGATTGTTGTCCATCAGCCGACGGATTGCGTGAGCGTCTTGCGCATAACGGGGAAGGTCGGTTTCGCTTGCCCCGTGCCGCGCAAGGGACATTTCAATGCCGAGGCCGGCGCAGAAATCTGTCGCTGCCTTGCGAAGATCATCGGATGAAAGATGCTCGCGAAGCCCAAGCGCTCCGGCCACCTCCGCCGTCTTTGCCGAAACCGCGTGCTGGTTGAAAGCCAGAACATGCGGGAAGACGATAGCGTTTGCCAGCCCGTGCGGCAGGTTGAGAAGCGTGCCGAGCGGATAGGCGATGGCGTGACCCGCCGCCGTATTGACCGGGCCAAGGCAGATGCCGCCATAGTAGGAGGCGAGCATCATTCCTTCGCGGGCTTCGGTATCCGCGCCGTCGCGAACGGCGCGCGCCAGATATTTGCCCACCAGTGAAAAGCCCATGCGGGCAAAACCGTCGATCATCGGATGGGCCTTGCGATTGGTGAAAGCCTCCACGCAATGCGCCATTGCATCCACCCCCGTCGCCGCTGTCACAGCTGATGGCACGGAATAGGTGAGTTCCGGATCGAGCACCGCGAAATCGGCAATCAGATGAGGGCTTTCGACCGCGACCTTGCTGCCCTTGACGGGATCGGTGATGAGCGAGCGAATCCCGGCTTCCGAGCCGGTTCCGGCGGTGGTGGCAATCTGGACGAGCCTGGTGTCGCGCCCTGCGACCCTGTTCGGTCCTGCCACATCCTCAAGCGTCTGGCTGGAATTCCAGAGTGCGGCGACGAGTTTCGCCACATCCATCACCGAGCCACCGCCGAGGCCGATGACGAGATCGGGTTTGGCGGCGCGCGCTGCGGCCAGTGCTGCATCGAGCGTCCCTGTGTCCGGTTCGCCGGGAATGGCGTCGAAGACAGTGAAAGGACCCTGCAATTGCAGCCGGTCGGCAAATTTCGCTGTCAGCGGCGTGGCGATCACCAGGGTCGAAGCGGTTTTGCCGGCCCAGGCGCCGACCTGGGAAATGGTGCCGGCGCCAACGGCAAGCCTGCGCGGCTGATGGATGAGAATGGAGGCTGTGGACATGGTGTTCATCCTCTTGCGCCCTTGCCCGCCACGAGCTTGCGCGCATAGGCTATGGCCTCATTCATGTTGCCGTGATTGGCGATGCCTTTGCCGGCGATGTCGAAGGCCGTTCCATGATCGACCGAAGTGCGATCAATCGGCAGATCGACCGAGACATTGACGGCGGTATCAAAGGCGACGAGCTTGATCGGGATATGGCCCTGATCGTGATATTGCGCGACAACCAGATCGAAAGTGCCCGAATAGGCGCGGTGAAACACGGTATCGGCGGAGATCGGCCCGTGTACCTCGATGCCTTCAGCGCGCGCGGCGGCAACCGCTGGCGCAATCTGGTCATCATCCTCGGTGCCGAACAGACCGTTTTCGCCGCAATGCGGGTTGATACCGGCAACCGCGATGCGCGGCCGCTCGTAACCGATGCGCTTTAAATGAGCATTGCCAGCGCGGATGGTCGCCAGCACCCGCTCCGTCGTTGCCCGTCGAATGGCTTCCTGCAGGGACACGTGGGTCGAGACGTGAATGACCTTCAGCCGCTCGGAGGCAAGCAACATGTAGGCGGCTGAAGAACCAGTTAGGCTGCGCAGCATGCCGGTGTGGCCGTCATAATGGTGGCCCGCAAGATTGAGGGCCTCCTTGTTAATCGGAGCAGTGACGATACAGCCGATTGCGCCCGCTTCGGCATCCCGCACCGCTTTTTCAATGAAACGGAAAGCGGCGTCTCCGGCAACCGGCGACAGCGTGCCCCATGGCAGCGGCGCACCCTCCACCGGCAGATCGACCACATTCCGAGTAAGATCGATGTCGATGCCAAGCGCGCCCCGCGCCGCTTCCAGCGTTGCAAGGTTGCCATAAATCCGCGTTGCTTCCCTATCCGGGGCGGACATTTCCGCAAGCGCGCGGACGGTGATTTCCGGGCCGACGCCGCAGGGGTCACCCATGGTGATACCAATGATGTTGCTCATCCGATTCTCCCGTCCTTGGCGTCTGCCCAGCCGGGCGCCAACCGGACATATTTGATTGCGCGGCGATGATAGGTGTAGCTTGCGTGCAGGGTACCGTCCGCTGCCTCCAGAAGCCATGGATAGGACATTTCCAGATTGCAGCCGTCGGTCGAATCGTTGGACAGGCAGGTGCCCGGCCCGTCCTCGATCAAAATCCGGGTAGGAAAGCTGCGGCCGTCGTCATCGGACAGGCAGATGGAAACCGGCGCGCGCGGCACACCCCATATGGGCACACATCCACCGCTCGGATCGGCATCCGGTCTGTCGTCTTCCTCGCCCAGTTCGTCATAAAGCGAGGCGCGGCGGTCGCTGGATTGCGCGGCGTTGATGGGGTTGCAGATCATTGCCAGTCTGCCGTCTGCGAGCCTGATCGCGGCGATGGAGGAATTGTTGTTCGGCACGTCGGTCGGCTGCGGCTCTGCCCACGAGCGACCGCCATCTGTGCTTTCCGTGCGGTAAACGAAATCGGCCTGACGGCGGCGAAAAAAAGCGGAGTAGCGTCCATTCGCGCCCGCAACCGGGCTCATATGAACGCAGCCGGTCGAGCCCGCCAGCTCCTGCAATTGCCATGTGAGGCCGTTATCTTTCGATATGCCGAGTGCTGCGGTGTCGTGGCTGCCGTTCCATTTCTGGCCGGGGCGCTGGACGCAGCGGAAGATCGGTAGAAGCCAGGCGCCGTCATCGCGGATGCGAAGCGGCGCGCGGATGAAGCAGCCTTTCGGAAGATCGAGAAAACGGCCATCTTCGGTGGAAAGCTTTTCCGGTATTGCCGGATCGCGTACGACCCGCGCCATGCGGATGCGGCATTCGTCCTGATTGCCGGATGGCTGGGCGGTGTGAAACAGCCAGAGAGTGCCATCAGGTGCGGTGAAAATAACCGGGTTCTGTTCGGAATGGGCGGGATCGTTGCTCAGGCGCTGCGGCGCTCCCCACCGGCTCGCGCCGGGTGTGAGCGCGGACGCGAAGATCGAAATATCCGATTTTCCCTCCAGCGTTCCGCCAAACCAGGCGCACAGCAGGGTGCCGTCCTGCAGAAGGTGCAGAAAGCTCGCATGGTTCTGGATCATCGGCGATGGCAGGAACGCTTCGTGCCGGTTTTCCGAAACGGCATGGATGGCTCCGGTCATGGCGTGAGCAATGTCATCAGGGGTCATCGTGGTCTCCTCTTGGTCTGATGAAAATGACATATTCAAAAAGTTGTCAAGTTTATTTAAGACAAAAAGAGGTCCTAAAATTTTTGATGACTTAAAATAAATATATGTTTTATAACGATAAAACTTCTGTACTAGGCCTCAATAAAAAATCCTTCTGAAAAATAATTTGACAAAAAATGTGATAGCGTCGATGCTTTGATAACGGGTGGAGGAGACGATCATCCGCACGCCATGCTCCTCAATGCAGGAGACGGGGCTTTTGAATGCCTCTTGCGGCACGCCGCCATGTTGCTGAATTTCTGATCTGGGAGGAGAACGGAATGAAGAAGTCATTGATTGCGGGCGCCCTTGTTATGGGTTGCCTTAGCGCCGCGGTTTCGCCGGCGCTTGCGGCGTCGGGGCCGATCAAGATCGTGCTGGCGGAAGAGGCTGACCTGCTGGAGCCTTGCATGGCGACCCGCTCCAATATTGGCCGTATCATCATGGAAAATGTCAGCGAGACGCTGACCGAGCTTGATGTGCGCGGCAAGAACGGCGTGCAGCCGCGCCTCGCTGAAAAATGGGAGCAGAACGCGGATGGCAGCTGGCGTTTCCACCTGCGTGAAGGCGTGAAGTTTTCCGACGGAACGGGTTTCGATGCCAAGGATGTCAAGCATAGCTTCGAACGCATCATGAGCGACAAGAATGCATGCGAATCCCGTCGTTACTTCGGCGGTATGACCGTCACCCCCACGATTGTCGACGACCATACGATCGACTTCAAGACAGAGCCGGCCCAGCCCATTCTGCCGCTCCTGATGTCGCTCGTCACCATCGTGCCCGAAGAAACCAAGATGGAATTTATCCGCGAGCCTGTTGGCACCGGACCTTACAAGCTGACCAACTGGACACCGGGCCAGCAGATTGTTTTGACTGCACGTGACGACTATTGGGGCGCCAAGCCGCAGGTGACGGAAGCGACCTATCTTTTCCGCGCTGATCCCTCGGTTCGCGCCGCCATGGTGCAGACCGGCGAAGCCGATCTTTCACCCTCCATTTCGCAGCTCGACGCGACAAACCCGAAGACCGACTTTTCCTATCTCGACAGCGAGACGGTCTACATGCGCCTCGACCACAACATCGCGCCGCTGAATGACGTGCGGGTGCGCCGTGCACTCAACCTCGCCATCGACCGGCAGGCTTTCCTCGGCACGCTGGTTCCCGAAGGTGCTGTGCTGGCCACCGCACTCGTTCCGCCGACCACCCTCGGCTGGAACCCTGATGTCAAGGTTTTCCCCTACGACCCTGATGGCGCGAAGAAGTTGCTGGAGGAGGCAAAAGCTGCTGGTGTGAAGGTGGATACGCCGATCACCATCATCGCGCGCACCGCGAACTTCCCTAATGTCACCGAGATCATGGAGGCGATCCAGCAGCAATTGCAGGAAGTCGGCTTCAAGATCGACCTCAAATTCGTGGAAGTGGCCGAGCACGAAAGCTATTATTCCAAGCCCTTCAAGGAAGGCCGGGGACCGCAGATCGTCGCTGCCATGCACGACAATTCCAAGGGTGATCCGTCCTTCACCATGTTCTTCAAATATGCCACCAAGGGCACGCAATCCGGTTTCTCGGACCCCAAGGTGGATGACTTGATCGAACGAGCATCCGCAGCCGTCGGCGATGAACGCGCCAAGCTCTGGTCCGAGCTCATCGTCTACCTGCATGACGATGTCGTGGCGGATGTGCTGCTGTTCCACATGGTTGGCTTCTCACGCGTCTCTGAACGGCTGGACTTCAAGCCCACCATCGCCACCAATTCGATGCTGCAGCTTTCGGAAATCGGCATCAAGTAAGCCGGTATCTCATCTGCCAAAGAGCGGCGGCGGAGCTTTAGCTTCGCCGTCGTGCTGAACACCGGAGGTAACCATGCTGAGCTTCATCCGAAAACGTTCCGTTGCGAGCCTGATCTCCCTGATCGGCCTCATCGTAATGGTTTTCTTCCTCTCCCGCCTGACGGGCGACCCGGCCGCACTGTTTTTGCCGGTGGAGGCTTCGGAGGAATTGAAGCAGCAGTTTCGTGCGCTGCATGGGCTGAACGATCCGCTGATGGTGCAGTTCCTGCGCTACGCGGGCGACGTGATGACGGGGGATCTGGGTGAATCGCTCAGGAAAGCCCGCCCTGCGCTGGATGTGGTGCTGGAGGCTTTCGTCTGGACGCTGTGGCTTGCGGTCATCACCATGTCGCTCGTCACCACAGCAGCAATCGTCGTCGGTTCGCTTGCCGCTTTCCGCTCCGGTGGCTTCTTCGATCGCATGGCCTCCACCATTTCGCTCATCGGCGCTTCCGTGCCGGATTTCTGGCTCGCGATCGTGGCGATCGTCGTGTTTTCCGTCAATCTCGCCTGGCTACCCACCTCCGGCACCGGCTCGGTCCTGCACTGGATATTGCCGATCTCGGTTCTGTTCGTGCGCCCCTTCGGCATCATCGTTCAGGTGGTGCGCGGCTCGATGATCGGTGCGTTGTCCTCTGCCTATGTCAAAACGGCGCGCGCCAAGGGTGTGAAATCGGGTCCGATCATCTTCATCCACGCCTTGCGAAACGCCATGCTACCGGTCATCACCGTCATCGGCGATCAGGCGGCAAGCCTTCTCAACGGCGCAGTCATCGTCGAAACCATCTTTGGTTTCCCCGGGGTTGGCAAGCTGATGATCGATTCCATTCTTCAGCGCGATTTCAACGTCGTGCTGGCAGCAATTCTTGTGACCGCGCTTGCGATCTTCCTGATGAATCTTCTGATCGATATCGCCTATGCGTTGCTCGATCCGCGTATCCGGCACTGAGGAGACGTTCAGCCATGAGCCTTTCAAACGCCGATACAGAAATCATTGATGAGCCATCCTTTGCAACGCGCATGCTGCGCATGTTGTGGGCGGATAAATTCGCCCTCTGCGCCGCGATCTTCCTCGTCGTCGTCATCATTCTCGCCTTTGTCGGCCCGGCGTGGCTTGGCGAGCTGGCGACGAAGCAGAACCTGCGTGGACGCAACCTTGCCCCGTTCGAATGGCAACGCGAATGGTATTTCTGGCTGGGGGCGGATGCGCTCGGTCGCCCGCTGCTGGCGCGCATGGTCGCCGCCACGCAAAATACACTGATGATCGCCGCCGGTGCAGTTTTCCTTTCCGCCGTCACCGGCACCGTGCTTGGCCTGATCGCCGGTTTTTCCTCCAACCGTGTTGGCCAGATCATCATGAGGCTCGCGGACGTGATCATGTCGTTTCCGTCACTGTTGATCGCGGTCATCGTGCTTTATCTGCTCGGCTCATCCATCCTCAACCTGATGCTGGTTCTGGCGATAACCCGCATCCCCGTTTACATCCGCACCACAAGGGCCGAAGTGCTGGAGGTGCGTGAACGCATGTTCGTACAGGCGGCGCGCGTGATGGGCGCATCGGGCAAACGTATCCTGTTCCGCCATATTCTACCCGTGGTCCTGCCGACGCTGACAACGCTTGCGACGCTCGATTTCGCCTATGTGATGCTGGCGGAAAGCGCGCTGTCTTTCCTTGGTATCGGCATTCAGCCGCCGGAAATCACCTGGGGCCTGATGATCTCGCAGGGGCGGCAGTACCTCACCAACGCCTGGTGGCTGTCCTTCTGGCCGGGCCTTGCCATCATACTCACCACCCTGTCGCTCAACCTGCTGTCCAACTGGCTGCGCATTGCGCTCGACCCTGTGCAGCGCTGGCGGCTGGAAATGAAAGGCCGCAAACATGGCTGACCATCTTCTCGATGTGCGCAACCTTTCCGTGGAGTTTCACACCGCAGGCGGTGTCGTGCATGCGGTGAAGGATGTTTCCTATCATATCGACCGTGGTGAAACGCTTGCGATCCTCGGTGAAAGCGGCTCGGGCAAATCGGTATCGTCCTCGGCCATCATGAACCTCATCGACATGCCGCCCGGACGTATCAGCGGCGGCCAGATATTTCTTGATGGCAAAGACCTTCTGACAATGCCGGCTGAGGCCCGCCGCGAGATCAATGGCCGGCGCATCGCCATGATCTTTCAGGACCCGCTCAGCCATCTCAATCCGGTCTATACCGTCGGCTGGCAGATCCGCGAGGCGATGACCACCCATGGAATGGACAGGGCGAAAGCCGAAGCGGAGGCGAGGCGGCTTGTCGCGCGTGTTGGAATTCCTGATCCGGACGGAGCCTTGAAGAAATATCCGCATGAATTTTCCGGCGGCCAGCGCCAGCGTGTGATGATCGCCATGGCGCTTGCGCTCCGGCCCGATCTCCTGATCGCCGACGAGCCGACCACGGCACTCGATGTGACGGTTCAGGCTGAAGTTCTTGCCCTGCTCAAGGAATTGCAGCGGGAAACCGGTATGGCCGTTCTCATCATCACCCATGATCTTGGCGTCGTCGCCGAAATCGCCGACCGGGTGGTCGTGATGGAAAAGGGCGTGCTGGTGGAGGCAGGCACGGTTCGCGAGGTCTATCGCAACCCAAAGCATCCCTATACCCGCAAGCTCATCAGCGCCGCCCCCGGCAGGGGCGAAATGCACGAGCCGAATGCGACCGGCGAACCGCTCCTCCGTGTGCGCGATGTGCGCAAACGTTATGGGGCTTTCGAGGCACTGAAGGGCGTTTCCTTCGACCTTATGGCGGGGGAAACCATAGCTGTCGTTGGCGAAAGCGGTTCCGGCAAATCGACACTCGCGCGCATTCTGCTCCGGCTCGACGAGCCGGATGCCGGCAGCGCCGAGTGGAACGGGCGTGATCTCTTCAAGCTTTCGCCTGCCGAACTCTTTGCCCTCAGGCGTGATTTACAGATGGTGTTTCAGGATCCAACCCAGTCGCTGAACCCCCGCATGACTGTGTTCCAGCTGGTTTCCGAAGCCTGGGTGATCCATCCGGACATACTACCCAAAGCGAAATGGCGCGAACGGGTCGCGGAATTGCTGCATCAGGTCGGCCTCTCGCCGGAACATATGCGCCGTTATCCGCATCAGTTTTCCGGTGGGCAGCGGCAGAGGATCGCGATTGCCCGCGCGCTGGCGCTGGAGCCGAAGCTCATCATCTGCGATGAAGCGGTCTCGGCGCTCGACGTGTCTGTCCAGGCGCAGGTTGTTGCACTTCTTGACAAGCTGCGCCGTGAAATGGGCCTCTCCTTCATCTTCATCGCGCATGACCTGCCGGTGGTCCGCGATTTTGCCGATCACGTCATGGTCATGCAGCGGGGAGAGGTTGTGGAATTCGGGACTGTCCGGCAGGTTTTCGAAGCGCCGCGCGAGGCGTATACGCGCGCCCTTCTTTCCGCCAGCCTCGATCCCGACCCCGATATGCAGTCTGTGCGTCCGGCCGATGCCGATCACACTATTGGAAATCCAAGCGGAGTTCTTTCATGACAAAACAAGCCTTCGTCGCGCTCGTGACCTGTTTCAACGAGGACGAAACCATCAATTACGAAGCGACCCGTGCGCAGGTGCGCCGTCAGGTGGCGGCCGGCAACAACATCATGTGCGCCGGAACTAACGGCGATTTCACCGCACTGACGCATGAAGAAAAAATCCGGCTGACGGAAGAGGTGGTGGACGAAGTTGCGGGCCGTGCGAAGGTCATCGTCAACGCCGGCATGCCCGCCACTTTCGAAACGCTGCAACTCGCCAAAGCCTTCGACCGCATCGGCGTAGACGGTATTGCCGTCATCACACCCTTCTTCATCGCCTGCACCCAGGATGGGCTGATCCGCCATTTCTCGACTGTAGCCGACGCCGTCGAAACACCGGTCTATCTTTACGATATTCCCGCCCGAACCCAGAACCACATAGAGCCGGAAACCGCCCGCAAACTTGCCGCCCATGGCAACATTGCCGGCATCAAGGATTCGGGCGGTGCGCAGCAAACGCTGGAAGCCTATCTACAGGTAGCAAAGGAGATTCCCGGTTTCGAAGTCTATTCCGGCCCGGATCATCTCGTTCTCTGGTCGTTGCAGAACGGTGCCGCCGGCTGCATCTCCGGCCTCGGCAACGCGCTCCCGCATGTACTTGCCGGCATTCTCAATGCTTTCAACGCCAGCGATATCGCCGAGGCCGAACGCCAGCAGGCGATCTATACGGATTTTCGCACCGATCTCTATGCGCTCGGTTTTGCGCCCGCCATGGTCAAGCGCTCGCTTTACCTTCAGGACCCATCCGTCGGCGCCAGCCGGCAACCCGCCCTTCTGCCGGATCAGGAACAGGATGACCGGATCGTGGAAATCTTACGTCGCTATCACCAGCTGTGACGCCACCGCCCGAATGTGACGTGCAGGAGTGAAGCCGTGTGGCGCCACGTGAAAAATATCCACAAAACGGCCAGAAGCCGAAGCATTTATACAGCCTTGTCCGTGACGAATAATTTGTGACACAAACACGAAATTTCCCTTGTCAGTCCCGCCATTGATGTTTATGAGGAGCGCGCAACGCAAGCGTTCGCGCATGCGGAGAGGTGGCAGAGTGGTCGAATGCACCGCACTCGAAATGCGGCATACCTGCAAGGGTATCGTGGGTTCGAATCCCACCCTCTCCGCCATAATTTACGCTGAGCCGTAAGATTTTTCCGAGATAGCCTGATTCATTCGTTTGTCGCTTTGATGCTGCAGTCCGCTAGCGAAGCCGGTGCCGCTTTGCGTCAGCGGCGGCAGACTGGTTGAGATAGCCGTTGGCTTCCATTTCGTTGCGTCCCACCCGCGATCTTCAGCACATGTTGGAGGCCCACAGGCCACGCTCCCGAAAAATTGGGATGCCGGCAAGTGCTCTCTCATATCCGCCATTGCCTCTTACGGCAGAGGCGCTATCATAATTGTGTTGTAGGACGATAAGCTTTGGGAGGAGCGATACGTGAGACGGATGTGGCCAGACGAATTTGCCTTTCTGCTGGACGGCGCGGAAGAGGTTGACCTGCATATTCCATCGGGGGCACACGACGACAGTTCGCCCGAAGAAACGATATCCAAGAAGGCTTTGAAAGCCCGCATCAGCCAGCAGGATTTTGAAAAGATTTGGCATCTTGCAGAGGCTCGCTATCGGCTGACCGGCAGGTTTTCGGGCAAGGCGATTACGCTGATCGCCAACAATCCTCACTATCAGAAATGGCATCCCTCCGACGGCGGCAGCGTCGAGAGCGTGTCCGATAGCGGTCAGAAATACACGACGCGCTATGTGATCGTGCATTTTCTCGTTGATGATGTTCGCGAGCTGGTCGAAGCCTGAACTCCGCAGGAACGGCTCTTGCCATTGACTGGTCGAGGGGCCTTTCGAAATCCAGCGGTGCCGGGTAATTCTTGGCACCGCTTGGCGGCGTCTTAGGCGTGAGCTTCAATATCAGCGTAAGACTACGATGGACAGCGCGTGTCCGTAGTCCACTGAAATGCCTCTATACTGGTGCCGTCTTTGATCTCTCCGATGGCAGAGTGACGTACTGACCTTCCGCAGGCTTTACCGATGCTGCGATGTAAAAATTTCCTCTGAATTAAAATAGTTTTCCTTTAAAGAAGGAAAAATGCTTTATGCCGGAGGATCACATGGCAAAGGACAGCACAAAGACCGAGCCTGCGCTTTTGTCGCAGGACCCGCATGCGGTTCGCGAGCCGAGGGTCAATAATCTCGAAATGGCGATCGGCCATGAGGTGCGTGCCTATCGCAAGAAGCTGGGCATCACGGTCACCGATCTCGCATCGGCCACCGGCGTATCGGTGGGAATGCTCTCAAAGATCGAAAACGGTAATATTTCGCCGTCCCTCACCACGCTGCAGACGCTTTCAAAGGCGCTCGGCGTGCCGATCACGGCGTTCTTCCGTGGCTTCGAGGAGCCGCGCAGCGCCACCTTCGTCAAGGCGGGCCAAGGGGTGAACATCGAGCGTAGAGGCACCCGCGCCGGCCATCAGTACAGCCTGCTTGGCCATATCGACAACAATACCAGCGGCGTCACCGTCGAGCCCTATCTCATCACGCTGACGACGGACTCGGATGTATTTCCTACCTTCCAGCATGAGGGCATGGAGTTCCTCTACATGCTGGAGGGAGAGGTGGTTTATCGCCACGGCGAGCAGCTTTTCACCATGCAGGCGGGTGACAGCCTGTTTTTTGATGCTGATGCGCCGCACGGACCGGAGGAGCTGGTGAAGCTTCCCGCTCGCTATCTGTCGATCATTTCCTATCCGCAAAGGCGGCTGACAAATGATTGAAAAGTTGCCTTAGAAGAAAAAAATATTCCTGATAGTTGACGAGATGGAATTCCATATGCTAGCTCTTCATTCAGAAACGAATGGAGGTGCCTGTCGATGTGCGGCATTGTTGGACTATTCCTGAAAGACAAAAGCCTTGAACCGCAGCTGGGTGAGCTGCTTTCGGACATGCTCGTGACCATGACGGATCGTGGACCGGATTCCGCCGGCATCGCGATCTATGGAAGCGCTGCCGATGGCAGGGCAAAAGTGACCATCCAGTCGGCCGATCCCGTCGCCGATTTTTCGGGCCTTGCCGAAGCGCTGAAGGAAAATGGCGTTGAAGCTTCGGTTGCGGTGAAAAGCACCCACGCGGTCCTGGATATTCCATCGGCAAAGCTCACGGAAATTCGCTCGGTCCTGGCTGCCATCCGCCCGAATGTGCGGGTGATGGGCTCCGGCGACAGCGTAGAAATCTACAAGGAAACCGGCCTGCCGAAAGATGTCGTCGCCCGTTTTGGCGTGCGCTCCATGGCGGGCAGCCATGGTATCGGCCACACCCGCATGGCAACGGAATCGGCTGTGACGACGCTTGGCGCACACCCCTTCTCCACCGGTGCCGACCAGTGCCTGGTGCATAACGGTTCGCTCTCCAATCACAATAATCTGCGTCGGGAACTGGTACGCGAGGGCATGACCTTCGAAACCCAGAACGACTCGGAAGTGGCCGCCGCCTATCTCACGGCTGAAATGGCCAAGGGCAAGGATCTGGGCGAAGCGCTGACCGGCGCGCTCGATGATCTCGACGGGTTCTTTACCTTCGTCGTCGGCACCAAATCCGGTTTCGGCGTGGTGCGCGATCCCATCGCCTGCAAGCCAGCGGTGATGGCCGAGACCGATCAATATGTCGCTTTCGGCTCTGAATACCGCGCGCTGGTCAATCTGCCCGGCATCGAAAATGCCCGCGTCTGGGAGCCGGAGCCGGCGACCGTCTATTTCTGGGACCATGAAAAGGCCGCGTGAAACCGTCATCGGCGCATATTGCGAAAGTCATATCCATGCCAGTTTTCGATCTCTCCCACACGCCTTTGCGTGAACTCAACAGCGCGCTCCATGGGCTTTCCTCGGGCGCAAACGACACCGAATTCGAAGTTGTCAATCCGCGCGGCCACCATGCCGTCGCTGTTGGCATCGACAGCCCCGTCATCGTCGATGTTCGCGGCTCGGTCGGTTATTATTGCGCTGGCATGAATGATGGCGGCACCGTCACCGTTTACGGCTCGGCCGGGCCGGGCGTTGCCGAAAACATGATGTCGGGCACCGTCGTCATTGAGGGCGACGCCTCGCAGTACGCAGGTGCCACCGGTCGCGGCGGGCTTCTGGTCATCAAGGGCAATGCCGCTTCCCGCTGCGGCATTTCCATGAAGGGCATCGATATCGTCGTGAAGGGCAATATCGGCCACATGTCCGCCTTCATGGGCCAGTCCGGCCACCTCGTTGTCTGCGGCGATGCGGGCGATGCGTTGGGTGACTCCCTTTATGAAGCGAAGCTTTTTGTGCGCGGCTCGGTCAAAAGCCTTGGTGCCGATTGCATCGAGAAGGAAATGCGGCCCGAACATCTGGAGAAGCTTGCCGAACTTCTTGAAAAAGCCGGCGTCTCCGATGTCAGCCCAAGCGAGTTCAAACGCTACGGTTCGGCCCGCACGCTCTACAATTTCAACATCGACAACGCCGACGCGTATTGAGGCGAGGGATTTTCCGATGAGCTATCACAACCCCTTCACCCCACCGCGCAAGTCCGCGACTTTCGATGATCACACGCTGGCGGAAATCCGCCGTGCGGCTGCGACCGGCATCTATGATATTCGCGGCGCAGGCACGAAGCGCAAGGTGCCGCATTTCGACGACTTGCTGTTTCTCGGCGCGTCCATCTCGCGTTATCCGCTCGAAGGTTATCGCGAGAAGTGCGATACGACCGTCACCCTCGGCACGCGCTTTGCCAAGAAGCCGATCACGCTGAAAACGCCGATCACCATTGCCGGCATGAGCTTCGGCGCGCTTTCCGGCAACGCCAAGGAAGCGCTCGGCCGTGGCGCGACCATTGCCGGCACGTCCACCACGACGGGCGATGGCGGCATGACGGATGAGGAACGCGGCCACAGCCAGACGCTGGTTTATCAGTATCTGCCGTCGCGTTATGGCATGAACCCCAAGGATTTGCGCCGTGCGGACGCCATCGAGGTAGTTGTTGGCCAGGGTGCGAAACCGGGTGGCGGCGGCATGCTGCTTGGCCAGAAGATTTCCGATCGCGTCGCCAATATGCGCAATTTGCCGAAGGGCATCGACCAACGTTCCGCCTGCCGTCATCCTGATTGGACCGGCCCGGACGATCTGGAAATCAAGATCTTTGAACTGCGCGAAATCACCGATTGGGAAAAACCGATCTACATCAAGGTTGGTGGTGCGCGCCCCTATTACGACACCGCACTTGCCGTAAAGGCCGGTGCCGATGTGGTGGTGCTTGATGGCATGCAGGGCGGCACGGCGGCCACGCAGGACGTCTTCATCGAAAATGTCGGCATGCCCACGCTTGCCTGTATTCGCCCCGCAGTACAGGCGCTTCAGGATCTCGGCATGCATCGCAAGGTGCAATTGGTCGTGTCCGGTGGCATTCGCTCGGGTGCGGATGTCGCCAAGGCTCTGGCGCTTGGTGCCGATGCGGTTGCCATCGGAACGGCGGCGCTGGTGGCGCTGGGCGATAACGACCCGAAATGGGAAGACGAATACCAGAAGCTAGGCACCACGGCCGGCGCTTATGATGACTGGCACGAGGGCAAAGACCCCGCAGGCATCACCACGCAGGACCCGGAACTTGCCGCACGTCTTGACCCAATCGCCGCCGGTCGCCGCCTCGCCAACTATCTGAAGGTCATGACGCTCGAAGCCCAGACCATCGCACGCGCCTGCGGCAAAAACCATCTCCACAATCTGGAGCCGGAAGATCTGGTGGCTCTGACCATGGAGGCTGCGGCAATGGCGCAGGTTCCGCTGGCGGGAACAAACTGGTTCCCGGGTAAAGGCAGCTTTTAAAAAACACAATGGACGGGCGCATTTGGGAGGATGTGGCCGTCTTTTTCGATGAAGTGTCTGATATTCAAAAAAAGGGGAATGACGTGACACTGGACCTCTCCAAGTTTGCTGCCGAAAAAGGCATCAAATATTTCATGATCAGTTATACCGATCTCTTCGGTGGCCAGCGCGCCAAGCTGGTTCCTGCAGAAGCGATTGCCGATATGCAGAAGGGCGGCGCCGGATTTGCCGGTTTCGCCACATGGTTCGATCTGACGCCCGCCCATCCCGATCTCTTCGCAGTGCCGGACGCCTCCTCGGTCATCCAGCTTCCCTGGAAAAAGGATGTGGCCTGGGTTGCTGCCGATTGCGTCATGGAAGACCAGCCTGTGGAACAGGCGCCGCGCGTCGTTTTGAAAAAGCTCATCGCGGAAGCGGCCGGGCAAGGGCTGCGGGTCAAAACCGGCGTGGAACCGGAATTTTTCCTGATTTCGCCGGACGGCGCGAAAATCTCCGATGAGTACGACACGGCGGAAAAGCCCTGCTACGACCAGCAGGCAGTGATGCGTCGTTACGATGTGATCGCGGAAATATGCGACTACATGTTGGAGTTGGGCTGGAAACCCTACCAAAACGACCATGAGGACGCGAACGGCCAGTTCGAGATGAACTGGGAATATGACGATGCGCTCCAGACGGCGGATAAACATTCCTTCTTCAAGTTCATGGTCAAGTCGGTTGCCGAAAAGCACGGGCTGCGCGCGACATTCATGCCGAAGCCTTTCAAGGGGCTGACCGGCAACGGCTGCCACGCCCATATTTCGGTCTGGGACCTGGACGGCAAGGTCAACGCTTTTGCCGACAAGGCAATGCCTTTCGGGCTCTCCGCAAAGGGCAAGACGTTTCTGGGCGGCATCATGAAACATGCCTCCGCTCTTGCTGCCGTCACCAATCCGACGGTTAATTCCTACAAGCGCATCAACGCGCCGCGGACCATCTCGGGCGCGACCTGGGCGCCGAACACGGTGACCTGGACCGGGAACAACCGCACCCACATGGTTCGCGTGCCAGGGCCGGGGCGTTTCGAACTGCGTCTGCCGGATGGCGCCGTGAACCCCTATCTGCTGCAGGCCATTATCATTGCGGCCGGTCTCTCGGGTGTCCGCTCACAGGCCGATCCCGGTCCGCATCACGATATAGACATGTATCGCGAAGGTCATACCGTGACGAATGCGCCGAAACTGCCGCTCAATCTTCTCGATGCGCTGCGCGAATACGAGAAGGACGAGGAACTGCAGCAGGCATTGGGCATGGAGTTCTCAAAGGCCTATCTGAAGCTCAAGCAGGGAGAGTGGAACGCTTATTGCGCGCAATTCACTGCCTGGGAGCACCAGACAACGCTCGACGTTTGAGTTCGGGTTTCCCCGCCGCCCTCGCGGCTTTTCCCCGCGCTCGTCAGACAGCGCGGGGTTTTTCCAATTTCGATGACAGAGAGAGTGCCGGATGACGAACTTCGTCCTGACCGTAACCTGCAAGTCCACCCGAGGCATCGTCGCTGCCCTTTCAGGCTTTCTCGCTGAAAAAGGCTGCAACATCGTCGATAGTTCGCAGTTTGATGATCTCGGTACGGGCCGTTTCTTCATGCGCGTGGGCTTCATTTCCGAAGAGGGAGCAAAGCGTGACGACTTGATGGCTGGACTGATGCCGATCTCGCAGAAATTCGGCATGGAAGTGGCGCTTCATGACCAGTCCGAGCGGATGAAGGTCCTGCTGATGGTGTCGCGCTTCGGCCATTGCCTGAACGATCTGCTTTACCGTTGGCGCATCGGGGCCTTGCCGATCGATATTGTCGGTGTCGTCTCCAACCATTTCGATTACCAGAAAGTGGTGGTCAATCATGATATTCCCTTCCACCACATTCCGGTGACGAAGGAAAACAAGCCACAGGCTGAAGCCCGGATCATGGATATTGCCGAAAGCACCGGAACCGAACTGATCGTGCTTGCGCGTTATATGCAGGTGCTTTCCGACCGGATGTGCGAGACGATGTCGGGGAAGATCATCAACATCCACCATTCTTTCCTGCCGTCCTTCAAGGGCGCCAACCCTTACAAGCAGGCCTATCAGCGCGGCGTGAAGCTGATCGGCGCGACGGCCCACTATGTCACCGCCGATCTCGACGAAGGTCCGATTATCGAGCAGGATATTGTGCGTATTACCCATGCCCAGAGCGCGGAGGATTATGTTTCGCTCGGCCGGGATGTCGAGGCGCAGGTTCTGGCACGCGCCATCCATGCCCATATCCACCACCGTACTTTCATCAACGGTAACCGGACCGTGGTCTTCCCGCCAAGCCCGGGCAGCTATGCATCGGAACGGATGGGGTGACGCGGCATTGCGACAAGCTGGTCGCGCGCTGTTGCCATAAACATGGTGCGCGGCTAAATAAGTTGGTACGCCATAATATAAAGAGCCAGAACCTGTTTTCACGCCCGGCGGGCGGAAGCGGGATGTGCCAAACGAGGTGATACCATGACCGGTGCTTTGCAGGGAACTGCCATTCGCGTTGAGCGTCCGACCAAGACGCTGAGGGAGCTTGCGCTCGACAAGGTGCGCGACGCCATCGTGAACGGTTACTTCCGTCCGGGAGACCGCCTTGTGGAGCGCGATCTCTGCGCCCAGCTGGGCGTTTCCCGCACCATCGTGCGCGAAGTCCTGCGGCATCTGGAGTCCGAGGGGCTGGTGGCGAATTTGCCGAACAAGGGGCCGATGGTTGCGCTGCTCGATCTTGCCGAGGCCAAGCAGATTTACGAAATTCGCGGTGCGCTGGAGGGAATGGCGGCGCGCCTTTGTGCGGAGCGTCGCGATCCCGCCATTGTCGAGGCGCTTGAGGCTTCGCTCGAGCATATTCGCGAAAGTTACGTTGCCAAGGATATGCCCGGTGTTCTCGCGCATACCTCGTCTTTTTATCATACGCTGTTCAGCAAGATCGACCGGCATGTCGCCTGGGGCGTCGTCAATTTGCTGACGGTGCGAATCAACCATCTTCGCTCCATGACGATCAAGACGAAAAGCCGCGATACCGAAGGTCCGGCGCAGATGAAAAAGATCGTCGATGCGATCCGGAAAGGTGACGGGGACGCCGCTTACAAAGCCGCTCTCGATCATGTCACCAGCGCATGCGCTATCGCCGAAGCCGTTCTCACCGCGCAAAAAACGGCTGACTGACGGTTTTTGGCGCTCCGTTCTGCTTGTCTTGCGGTTGCCCAGCTGGCGGCCGCAAGCTCTTGGTTTTTTGATTTTATGGTTGTTTTACAATAATTTAGAAAAACAAATGACCGCTTATTGACAGGGCAATCCGTTTGGTGTGATGGTATGCCATAATAAATAATATAAAGAGCGGAGCTTAATATGAACTGGAATCCGATTTCCCGGAAATGCATAGCCGTGCGCGCCAAAACCTCTCTGGCGGGCTTTGTCATCAGTCTTCTTGCCGGTGCGGCCGTTGCACAGGACTGCACGCCGAAAATATCCAACGATCACCTCATCAAGCCCGGCCATCTCGTGATGGCGACCAGCCCGACATTGCCGCCCATGGCCTATGCCGACCAACAGGGCGTGCTCAAAGGCCTTCGTATCGAGTTGGGTTATGAAATCGCCAAGCGCCTCTGCTTGAAGCCCGAATATATCAGCACGGAATATGCCACCATGGTGCCGGGCCTGCAGGGCGGCCGCTGGGACATGATCAATGCTGGCCTGTTCGTGACGGCGGAGCGGCGCAAGATCCTGTTCATGATCCCCTATGAGAGTCTCGCCATCAGCATTTCAACGGCCGTCGGTGCATCCGAGCCCATCACCAAGGTGGACGATCTGGCCGGCAAGGCTGTCAGCACCGATATCGGTGGCTATGCCGAGCGCAAGATCAAGGAATTGAACGAGGACTTCAAGAAACGCGGTCTTGCGCCGATGACCATAAACCTGTTCGACAATTACGCGACCGTCTATCAGGCGCTGCGGGCAGGTCAGGTTCAGGCCGCGGTCTCCATCGATCCTGTCGCCAAGCAATACCAGGATCGCGGCGAGTTCACGCATGCACTTTCCGGCATGTACCCTACGCCCGGTTCGCTTTCCTTTGGAAGCAAGGACGTCGCCAGTGCCGTCTCTGCTGCTCTCAAGGAAATGAAGGCCGATGGTTCGCTTGAAAAGCTGATGGGTGGTTATGGCGTGAGCATCGCGCCCGGCGATCTCGCCGTTCTTGGTCCAGAAGGCTGAAATCTCCTCCATCTGAACTGTCAGCGCGGCGGGAGAGTTCTCGCCGCGACCATTCCCGCATGAATTGGAGAAAGACGTGAAGGGTTGGAACTGGGAAGGTTTCTTCGAATATCTGACGAATTATTATCTTTTCGAGGGGGCGATGGTGACGCTCGGCCTCACGGTTTTTGCCATGACGGCGGGTCTTGCGCTGGGCTTCGTCATTGCGGTGATGCGCATGTCGAAATACCGGTTCCTCTCCGGACCGGCCTATTTCTACACCTGGATATTTCGTGGCACGCCGCTGCTGGTGCAGCTCATCATCATCTATACCGGCCTGCCGCAGCTCGGCATCAAGCTGACGGTTCTGCAGTCCACCCTGATCGGCCTATCGCTCTGCGAGGCCGCTTATCTGTCGGAAATCGTCCGGGCAGGTATTGCCGCGGTTCCCAAAGGCCAGATCAATGCGGCGCGCGCCATCGGCATGACCGAGGCGCAGGTGATGCGCTACATAGTTGCGCCGCAGGCCTTCCGCATCATCATTCCGCCGCTTGGCAATTCCGTCAATGGCGTGCTGAAGACAACGTCGATCGCCTCCATCATTTCCATGGAGGAGCTGCTGCGCCGCACGCAGGTTCTTATCCAGGAAAAGTTCCTCGTTCTGGAGCTCTTCATGGTTGCGGCCCTTTATTACCTCGCCATGACGACCGCCTGGGAACTCATCCAGCGCCGTATCGAGAAACGATTCGGCAAGGCCTACGGCCCAATGTCGGCTGACGTACACTAGGGAGAAGTCCGATGTCTCAAGCAACCAGCATGATCGAACTTCAATCCGTCAACAAATGGTACGGTCCGACCTTTCAGGTTCTGACCAATTGCAGCCTGAATGTAGCCAAGGGCGAAGTCGTCGTGATCTGCGGTCCGTCCGGTTCGGGCAAGTCGACGCTCATCAAATGCGTCAATGCGCTGGAGACGATCGGCAACGGCATCATCACCGTAAACGGGGTTGAGGTGACCAACCCAAAGACCGATATGCCGAAGCTGCGCTCCAAAGTGGGCATGGTGTTCCAGCATTTCGAACTCTTCCCGCATATGACGATCCTCGAAAATCTGTGCATCGGGCAGGAGAAGGTTCTCGGCCGCTCCCCTGCGGAGGCGCTGGTCAAAGCCAACGCCCTTCTGGAGCGTGTGGGGCTTACCGCGCATGCGAAGAAATATCCCGGTCAACTTTCCGGCGGTCAGCAGCAGCGCGTCGCAATCGCCCGCGCGCTGGCGATGGATCCGGTCGCCATGCTTTTTGACGAGCCTACATCGGCGCTTGATCCGGAAATGATCAACGAGGTGCTCGACGTCATGGTCTCGCTTGCGCAGGAAGGCATGACGATGATGGTGGTGACGCATGAAATGGGGTTTGCCCGCAAGGTGGCTGACCGCATCGTCTTCATGGATGGCGGCGAGATCGTCGAGATCGGCGAGGGTGACAGCTTCTTCACCAATCCGAAGACGGATCGCGCACGCTCGTTCCTGTCGAAAATCCTGGCGCATTGAGGCCACGGCGACCGGAGCGGGATGACGAAGTCCCGCTTCAGATCGTGTGCCTTAGGCCGTTCCGAACAACGCAGAATGATAGTGGCGGAGAACCGCAATGATAAACCGTGTCCTGATGCCTCGCGAAATGCTCATCGGCGGTGGCAGCCGTTTCCGATTGCCGTCACTGTTGAAATCTCTGGGGGTGAAGCGCCCTCTGCTCGTCTGCGATCCCGTCATGCAGAAACTCGGCCATGCGGATGCGCTTTTGCAGGCGCTTGGCGGCGAGGGTATCGATGCCGCCATTTTTGCGGATGTCGTAGAAGATCCAACGGATATATCCATCGCCACACTGGTGAAACGCGTTTCCGGGGGCGGTCATGATGGTCTCGTCGCACTCGGCGGCGGTAGCGCCATGGATACGGCGAAAGCAGGTGCCATCGTTGCAACCAGTGGCGAAGAGCTGCGGGCGCTGAAAGTTCCAAGGATCGTGGATTTTGCCGTCATGCCGGTAATTGCCATACCCACAACCGCAGGAACCGGATCGGAAGTAACACGCGCCGCCGTCGTGACGGACACGGCTGCCAGCGAAAAAATGCTCATCCTCGGCACTGCCGCTTTGCCCGTTGCGGCCATCATCGATTACGAGCTGACGCTGACCTGCCCTTACCGCGTCACGGTCGATACCGGCATAGATGCGCTGACCCATGCGCTGGAAGCGCTGGTTAACCGCAACGGTAATGCCCATTCCGAGGCGTTGGCGCTGTCCGCGCTGAAACTGATCGGGGCAAATCTCGAAAAAGTCGCGAACGACCCGCAAAACCGGGAAGCACGCGAAGCGATGATGCTCGGGGCGACGCATGCGGGTCTTGCCGTTTCCAACACATCCACAGCGTTGATCCACGGCCTCAGCCGGCCGGTCGGTGCCTTTTTCCACGTTCCGCACGGCATGTCGAATGCGATGGTGCTGCCGTTGGTCACACAATTTTCGTTGAATTCCGCTCTACCGCAATATGCCGCCGCCGCCCGCGCACTTGGTTGCGCCAGTTCGACGGACAGCGACCAGATTGCAGGCGCAAAGATGGTGGAGGCTTTCATCGGCCTGAACAGGCGGTTGAAGGTGCCGACCCCGCAGGAATTCGGTATCGACAAAACCCGCTATCTCGATCTTTTGCCGGAAATGGTGCGGCAAGGCCTCGCCTCCGGCACACCGGCAAATAACCCACGGGTTCCGACGGCAGCGGAAATGACGCGCCTTTACGAACTGGCCTTTGACGGCCGCATGGAAGGCCCTTGAGCCATAATATCCTGCAAGAATTGTCATTTTTCGCAACTTCAAGCCACAGATTTCCGCCACTTGACACTTTCGTATTATGGCATACCATAAGACATCATATTTATCGGAGAGAACGCCAATGCCCATCCAGATCCGTAAGACCCTGTTGCAGGTCGAAACAACGTTGATTGAAGGAGGCAAGGCCGCAGCGACACCTTTGAAGCTGTTCACCGCCATCGCGGTCGTGAAAAACCCCTGGGCTGGAAAAGGCTTCGTGGATGATCTCAAACCGGAAATCCACGCCGGGGCGCCGGTGCTGGGCGAACTGCTGACGAAGATGATCCTCGATGCCGTGGGTTCCGGCGAAGCGGTGGAGGCCTATGGCAAGGCGGCCGTCGTCGGGCTGGATGGTGAGATCGAACATGCCTCCGCGCTCATTCACACGCTGCGTTTCGGCAATCACTATCGTCAGGCTGTGGGTGCCAAGTCCTATCTGGCCTTCTGCAATACGCGTGGTCCCGGCAATGCGCCGATCATGATCCCGTTAATGGACAAGAACGATGAAGGTCGCCGTTCGCACTACCTGACTATCCAGACCTCCGTTCCCGATGCTCCGGCTGCCGATGAGATCGTCGTGGCGCTCGGTGCTTCAGTCGGCGGTAGGCCTCATCACCGCATCGGCGACCGCTATCAGGATCTGAAGGATCTCGGTCAGGATGTTGCCAACCCGGCGGGTGTTTGAGGGTGATGCAAATGCAGGAGGCCGCCACCACGTCACGGGTCAATGCTGCAAAGGCAGGTGCTGCCGCGCTCCCTCGCAAGGTGACCGAGGGCGGGGCGGCCTATTTCGAGGCAGGCGCGGGTGAAGACCTGATCCTCATTCACGGTGTGGGAATGCGGCTGGAAGCCTGGAAGCCGCAGATCGAAATCTTTTCAAAGACGCACCGTGTCATCGCGGTAGATATGCCGGGGCATGGCGGCAGTGAACGCCTGCCAGCGGGCAGCTCGCTCAAGGATTTTGTCGGCTGGTTCGGCCGCTTTCTTGACGATATGCGGATCGCGCGTGCCAATGTGGCCGGGCACTCCATGGGTGCGCTGATTTCCGGCGGTGCCGCTGCAACCTTTGGAGATCGAATTGCGCGCGTTGGTTATCTGAACGGCGTCTACCGCCGTGATCCGGCCGCGAAGGCTGCGGTTCTTGCACGCGCGGCTGCCATCCGGACCACCGGCGTGGACAAGGAAGGCCCTTTGTTACGCTGGTTCGGCGACGATCCAAAGAGCCAGCAGGCGCGGGAGTTGACGCGGGGCTGGCTGGAAATGGTCGATCCCGAAGGTTACGCGGTTGCCTATACCGCATTTGCGGGCGGCGACGAGACCTATGCGGATCGGTGGCCCTCGGTCATCTGCCCGGCTCTTTTCCTGACGGGTTCGGACGACCCCAATTCGACGCCGTTGATGGCCGAGCAGATGGCGGCGATCACACCGCGCGGTTACGCCCGCGTCGTTGAGGCGCACCGGCATATGGTCAACCTGACCGCACCTGAAACTGTCAATGCAATGATGGCCGAATGGCTGGCTTTAGAGGAGGAGCCGCAATGACTGTTGCAACCCTTGATCCGCGCGCTTTGCGCGATGCATTCGGCGCTTTCGTTACGGGAGTAACAATCGTGACCGCCCGGGACGATGCAGGAAAGCCCATCGGTTTTACCGCCAACTCCTTCACCTCGGTTTCGCTCGATCCGCCGTTGCTGCTGATCTGCCTTGCCCGTAGCTCGCGCAATTTCGCGACGATGACGGGCACCAAAAACTTCGCGGTCAATATTCTGTCGGAAAGCCAGAAGGACCTCTCCAACACCTTCGCCCGGCCGGTCGAAGACCGTTTCGCCACCGCCAGCTGGTTGGATGCGCCGAAGGGCTCCCCGGTCTTTGCAGACGTCGCGGCCTGGTTCGAATGTTCGATGCAGGAGGTTATCGAGGCCGGCGATCATGTCATTCTGCTCGGCCGTATCGAGGCTTTCGACAATAGCGGCCTGAACGGTCTCGGTTATGCGCGCGGCGGCTATTTCACGCCGATGCTGGCTGCAAAGGCGGTATCGGCAGCGGCAGAGGGCGATATCGTCGTGGGCGCCGTTCTGGAACGGCGCGGCGAGATTTACCTCGTTGGCGACGACGTGCTGTCACTTCCCGGCTGTGTCGTGGCAAGCGGCGATCCGGTCGCGGCGCTGACATCACGTCTCGAAGACCTGACGGGTCTCTCCGTCAAAACGGGATTTCTCTACTCGGTTTATGAGAACAAGACGGATGGGCGCCAACACGTCGTCTATCACGCGCTTGCCGATGGCGATCAAGCGCCGCGCGAGGGCCGATTTCTGTTGCCCGGCGCGCTGGCTTCGGCAAAATTCGACTCCGGCGCTACGGCGGATATCGTCAATCGTTTCGTGCTGGAAAGCTCGATCGGCAACTTCGGCGTCTATGTCGGTAACGAGACTGCCGGCAAGGTTCATCCCATCTCCATGAAGGGGCCAAACCCATGAAATTCTCCCTCTTCGTTCACATGGAGCGGCTGGACGCCTCCCAGGACCACAAGACACTCTACGAGGAGTTCGTAACGCTTTGCGAAATCGCCGATCGTGGTGGCATGCATGCCATCTGGACCGGCGAACATCACGGCATGGATTTCACCATAGCGCCCAACCCCTTTGTAACGATCGCCGATCTGGCGCGGCGTACGAAGACGGCACGCCTGGGTACAGGAACGTTGATCGCGCCTTTCTGGCACCCGATCAAGCTTGCCGGAGAAGCGGCGATGGCGGATCTGATCTGTGATGGCCGTCTTGATATCGGCATCGCGCGTGGCGCCTATTCGTTCGAATATGAGCGGCTGCTTCCAGGCCTCGATGCCTGGGGCGCCGGCCAGCGGATGCGCGAGCTTATTCCGGCTGTCAAAGGGGTGTGGGCGGGTGACTACACCCACGACGGCGAATTCTTCAAGTTCCCGGCCACCACATCGGCTCCCAAACCGCTGCAGCAGCCTTTTCCGCCCATCTGGGTGGCGGCGCGTGATCCGAATTCGCATGAATTCGCTGTCGGCAATGATTGCAATGTTCAGGTGACGCCGCTCTGGCAAGGCGATGACGAGGTGGAAACCCTGATGGGCCGCTTCAACGATGCCTGTGCGAAAAATCCGGATAAACAGCGGCCGAAAATCATGCTGCTGCGCCACACCTATGTCGGTTCCGGTGAAGCCGACATTGCCCAGGCGGCCCATGAGATGAGCGTCTATTACAACTACTTCTTTGCATGGTTCAAAAACGAAAAGCCCGTTCATCAAGGGCTGATCGAGCGTATTGCGCCGGAGGAGATTGTCGCAAACGCCATGCTTTCCGGTGATGTCATGCGCAAGAACAACGTTGTCGGCGATGCCGATGAAGTCATTACCCGGCTTAAGGCCTACGAGGCCATGGGCTACGACGAATATTCCTTCTGGATCGATACCGGCATGAGCTTCGAGCGCAAGAAGGCCTCGCTGGAACGCTTCCTTTCCGATGTCATGCCGGCTTTCAAGGAGTAAGATGATGCGCCGTTTCCAATGTTACATCGACGGGCGCTTCGAGGATGGTGAGGCGAGCTTTTCGAGCCTCGACCCGGCAACCGGTGAACCTTGGGCAGAAATGCCGGAAAGCCGCGAAGCGGATATTAGCCGCGCCGTAGAGGCCGCGCATCGGGCGCTTTATGACGATGCCGCCTGGTCGAAACTGACGGCGACGCAACGCGGCAAGCTGCTCTATCGGCTTGCCGATCTGGTTGCCGAAAATGCAAAGACGCTTGCCGAGCTCGAAACCCGTGACACCGGTAAGATCATCCGCGAGACCTCGGCGCAGATTGCCTATGTCGCGGACTATTATCGCTATTATGCGGGCTTGGCTGACAAAATCGAGGGCGCTTACCTGCCGATCGACAAACCGGACATGGATGTCTGGCTGCGGCGCGAACCCGTGGGTGTGGTGGCCGCGATCGTCCCGTGGAACAGCCAGCTTTTTCTGGCAGCCGTTAAAATCGGCCCGGCGCTCGCTGCCGGCTGCACAATCGTCATCAAGGCCTCGGAAGACGGACCGGCGCCGCTTCTGGAGTTCGCCCGGCTGGTGCAGGAGGCTGGTTTTCCTGCCGGCGTCGTCAATATAGTCACTGGTTTCGGTGCGTCCTGCGGCACGGCACTCACCACGCACCCGAAGGTGGCCCATATCGCCTTTACCGGCGGGCCGGAAACGGCGCGTCACATCGTTCGCAACTCGGCCGAAAATCTTGCCTCCACGTCGCTCGAACTCGGCGGCAAATCGCCAATCCTCGTCTTTGCCGACGCCGATCTCGAAAGCGCCGCCAATGCGCAGGTCGCGGGAATTTTCGCGGCGACCGGTCAGAGCTGTGTTGCCGGATCACGGCTGATCGTCGAGAGAAGCGTGAAGGATCGCTTCCTCGGGATTTTGAAGGCGAAGGCTGAGGCGATCCGCGTCGGCTCGCCGCTGGACATGGCAACGGAAGTGGGGCCGCTCGCGACCGAGCGGCAGCGCAAGCATATTGTCTCTCTGGTCTCTGCTTCCGAAAAAGCCGGTGCGAAGGTGGTGACGGGCGGTGTGGCGGTGGATGGCGCTGGTTATTTCTACCCGCCGACCATTCTCGATTGTGACGGCATTCGTTCGCCGTCCATGGAAAGGGAGTTCTTCGGCCCGGTTCTTTCGGTTGTTTCCTTCGAAACCGAGGCGGAAGCGATCGCTTTGGCCAATGACACGGTCTATGGCCTCGCCTCGGGCGTCTTCACGCAGAACCTGACGCGCGCCCATCGGCTGATGAAGGCGATCCGCGCCGGTGTGGTTTGGGTGAACACCTATCGCGCCGTCTCACCGATTGCGCCTTTCGGCGGTTTCGGTCTTTCCGGTGATGGTCGCGAAGGCGGGCTTGCGGCAGCGCTCGATTACACGCGCACGAAGACCATATGGCTTAGAACCTCCGATGACCCGATCCCCGATCCATTCGTGATGCGGTGACGCGATGTTTTACGAAATCCGCACCTACCGGCTGAAGAACGGCGCCATTCCGGCCTACCTTGGGGTTGTCGAGGAGGAAGGCATCGAAATCCAGAAAAGCCATCTGGGCGAGCTGGTGGGTTACTTCTTTTCCGAGATCGGGCCGATCAATGAAATTGTCCACATCTGGGCCTTTTCCAGCCTGGATGACCGCGAGGAGCGGCGCGCAAAGCTGATGGCCGATCCGCGCTGGTTATCCTTCCTGCCGAAAATCCGCGACCTCATTGAAGTCGCCGAAAACAAGATCATGAAGCCGGCGCCTTTTTCACCGCTGAAGTGAATCTGCCGGCCGCGAAGTGCATGCCAACAACAAGCTCTAAAACGGAGTAAGGGAACATGAGATCGAAACTGGTATTGATGACATGCGCAGCAATTTTCGCCCTGGGCGCATCCGCACAGGCGAATGATCTGGTTTTTTCCAGCTGGGGAGGAACCACGCAGGACGCGCAGAAGGCGGCCTGGGCCGAAAAATTCATGGTGGCGACCGGCATCAACGTGCTTCAGGATGGCCCGACGGACTATGGCAAGCTGAAAGCCATGGTCGAGGCGAACGGCGTAACATGGGATGTGGTCGACGTGGAGGGCGACTACGCCGCGCAGGCCGGGCCGAAGGGCCTGCTGGAGAAGCTTGATTTCGCCGTCATCGACAAAACGAAGCTCGACCCTCGTTTCGTCACTGACTACTCCGTCGGAAGCTTCTATTATTCCTTCGTCATCGGCTGCAATGTTGATGCTGTAGCCGCCTGCCCCAAGAGCTGGGCCGACCTTTTCCATACGGCAAAGTTCCCCGGCAAGCGCACCTTTTACAAATGGTCCGCACCGGGTGTGATCGAAGCAGCCCTGCTGGCCGATGGTGTTGCCGCCGACAAGCTATACCCGCTTGATCTCGATCGCGCCTTCAAGAAGCTGGACACGATCAAATCCGATATCATCTGGTGGTCTGGCGGTGCGCAATCGCAGCAGTTGATCGCTTCTGCGGAGGCGCCCTTCGGCAGCGTCTGGAACGGCCGCATGACAGCGCTTGAGAAAAGCGGTGTGAAGGTGGAGACCTCCTGGGAGCAGAACATCACGGCAGCGGATTCCCTCGTGGTTCCCAAGGGAACGAAGAACAAGGACGCGGCGATGAAGTTCATCGCTCTTGCGACCTCCGCGCAGGCGCAGGCGGATATGGCGTCTGCCACGGGTTATGCCCCGGTCAATGTCGAATCCGCAAAGCTGATGGATCCGGAAACGGCAAAGTCCCTGCCCGACCAGCAGACAGCGAGCCAGGTCAATGCCGACATGAACTACTGGGCGCAACATCGTGACGAGATCGGTGAGCGCTGGTACGCCTGGCAGGCCAAGTAAGGCAACGGCGCGGGCAGCCAAAAGCGCCCGCGCAAATTTTCACCTCCGGGGAGGTTTGGGCATGGTCTCGCTTACCGATGAAACAGAAAGCCCGAAGACGAAGGTGCGGATGCCCTTCCGGCCCGGCAATTTTGCCGCCACCCTGCCGGCATTCGTTCTGCTTGCCCTGTTCTTCGTCGTGCCGGTTATCATCCTGCTGTCGCGCAGCGTTACCGAGCCTGTCCTGGGCTTTGGCAATTACGCCGCATTGCTGGGCAGCTCCACCTACCTGAAGATTTTCTTCAATACATTCGCGGTCTCGGCGCTGGTCACGCTCGTAACGCTGGTCATCGGTTTTCCTGTCGCGTGGGCGCTTGCCATCATGCCGTCGCGGCTTGCCTCCGTCGTTTTCGCAATTTTGCTTCTGTCCATGTGGACCAACCTTCTGGCACGCACCTATGCCTGGATGGTGCTGTTGCAGCGGACGGGTGTCGTCAACAAGACGCTGATGGGCCTTGGCATCATCGACAAGCCGCTTGCACTGGTCAACAACCTGACCGGCGTCACGATCGGCATGACCTATATCATGCTGCCATTCATCATCATTCCGCTCTATGGCGTCATCCGCAAGATTGATCCGGCCATTCTCCAGGCGGCGGCGCTGTGCGGGGCAACCCGCTTTCAGGCGCTGACCCGCGTTCTCATTCCACTTGCCGCTCCGGGTATGATCTCCGGCGCGCTGATGGTGTTCGTCATGTCGCTTGGCTATTTCGTCACCCCGGCGCTGCTGGGCGGCACGGCGAACATGATGCTGGCCGAGCTTATCGCGCAATTCGTGCAGTCTCTCGTCAACTGGGGCATGGGCGGCGCAGCGGCGCTGGTGCTTCTGGTGGTGACGCTGACGCTTTACGCAATCCAGCTGAAATTCTTCGGCGCGGCCGGGGCAGGGGGGCGCTGACATGCTTTTGAACTACAACAGCCTTGGCGCATGGAAGTGGCTGCTCCTTTTCATCACCGTGCTGACAGCGGCATTCCTTATCCTGCCGATTGTCTTCATCGCCGCTTTGTCCTTCGGCTCGTCGCAATGGCTGATCTTTCCGCCGCCCGGCTGGACGCTGAAATGGTATGCGGATTTCTTTGCCGATCCGAGGTGGCTGGATGCTGCCTGGACAAGCCTGCGTATCGCCGTGATGGTCACAGTCCTGTCGGTGCTGATCGGCCTCGTGGCCTCCTTCGGCCTGGTGCGGGGGCGTTTCATCGGGCGCGAGGGTCTGCGGGCTTTGTTCATGACGCCGATGATCCTGCCTGTCGTGGTGCTGGCGGTGGCGCTTTATGCTTTTTTCCTGAAGCTCGGCCTTGCGGGCACCACCACGGGCTTTGTCATTGCCCATCTTGTCGTGGCGCTGCCTTTCTCCATTCTGGCGTTGACCAGCGCGCTCGAGGGTTTCGACAAATCGATCGAAGACGCTGCAGTGCTATGCGGCGCGAGCCCGCTGCAGGCCAAAATCCGCATCACCTTGCCGGCCATCAGCCACGGCCTGTTCTCAGCCGCGATCTTTTCCTTCCTCACTTCCTGGGATGAGGTGGTGCTGGCGATCTTCATGGCAAGTCCAACGTTGCAGACGCTGCCGGTAAAAATCTGGGCGACGCTGCGGCAGGATCTGACGCCGGTGATCGCCGCTGCATCGACGCTTCTCATCGCGGTGACCATCATTCTCATGCTGCTTGTCGCAGCTGTGCGAAAAGGATTGAAAACATGACCAAACCGCTCCTGCAAATTCGCGGCATCGCCAAGCAATACGGACCGGTCGTCGCCGTTCAGGACGTCAATCTCGAGGTGCAGCCGGGCGAGTTCATGACGTTTCTCGGACCATCCGGTTCGGGCAAGAGCACGACGCTCTACATTCTGGCCGGTTTCGAACAGCCGACGGCGGGCGACATCCTGCTGAACGGCGAAAGCCTGCTCTCCACGCCGTCGCACAAGCGCAATATCGGCATGGTCTTCCAGCGTTACACGCTGTTTCCGCATCTGTCTGTTGGCGAGAATATCGCCTTTCCGCTGAAAGTGCGTCGAAAGAGTAAGGCGGAAATCGATGCGAAGGTGAAGGAGATGCTGAGGCTCGTTCGTCTCGAAGGTTTCGAGGACAGAAAGCCCGCGCAGATGTCGGGCGGCCAGCAGCAGCGCGTGGCCTTGGCAAGGGCGCTCGCTTATGATCCGCCGGTTCTTCTGATGGACGAGCCGCTCTCGGCGCTCGACAAGAAGCTCAGGGAAGAGATCCAGTTCGAAATCCGTCGCATCCACCAGCAGACGGAAGTAACGATCCTTTACGTCACCCATGATCAGGAGGAGGCCTTGCGTCTCTCCGACCGGATCGCGGTGTTTTCAAAAGGCGTGATTGACCAGATCGGTACGGGGCCGGAGCTTTACGCTCATCCCACCACCCGCTTCGTGGCCGAATTCATCGGTGACAGCGACTTCATCGCCTGCGATCTCCTCGCCGCCTCGGGCGGCAAGGCGACGGTTTCGCTCGGGCAGAATATCGTCTTTGACCAAATTCCGGTTCATGGCGAAGCTGCGCCGGGAAAAAAGGCGGCGCTGATGCTGCGTCCGGAGCGTTTACAGCTCAGCCGCAACAGGCCCGGCTCTTACGCCGGTTTTCAGGCCACCGTCAGCGATATCACCTTCCTTGGCAACAACGTCCATGTCGTCGCCCATACAGGTTCGGGAGAGCCCTTTGCCGTGCGCCTGCCATTTGGCCATGAGGCAATTTCGGGCCTCAACCGTGGTGATCTCGTGCATCTGGCCTTCGATCCCGCGTCGGCGCAGGTTTTCTGTTGAGGGTCGGAAATATGCATCTTAATGATCCCACGCTCTTCGGCGAGCACGGGAGAACATCTCTACCGGCAATGCGCGCCGACCAACTGGGACTGGAACTTGGCGGCAATGCGCCCTTCATCGTCGACGACGCCGATCTCGATGCGGCCGTGGAGGGAGCGCCGATTTTCCCAGAAGTTGGAGCCGCAGACAAAACCGTTGCATTTCAATGAGCCATCATGCCCCAGGCAAGTGAACCTAGGGCAAAAAGCCCGAATAAGACAAGGATCACTCCGGACAGGCGGGAAACCCAGCGGGCAAAGGTGGTGGGAAGGCGCTGCCGGGCAAATGCAACGCCGCCGCTCAACATGAACCACCACAATAAAGAGCCTAGAAAAACGCCCGCGACCACAAAAAACGCGCTCGTCGCTCCCGATGCGTCAGCAAGGCCGAGACCCGCGAAAATTGCTGCAAAGGACAGTATCGTCATGGGGTTGGTGATCGTCAGGAAAAAGGTCGCGGTGATGGTGCCGAGCAGATCGCGCGCTCCAACCTTGGCCGCTTCTGCCAGAGGTTTGGGCCTCAGGCTTTTCCAGCCGAGCCACAGCATGAAAAGGCCGCCGACGATTTTGAGCGGCGTATCGATTGTCGCAAGGGTCGCCGCGAAAGCGGAAAAGCCGAGCGCTGCGAGGCTGGCATACACGGCATCCGCCAGAGCAGTCCCAAGGCCACCTGCCACTCCCGCCCAGAACCCGCGCTCAAGGGTCCGGTTGATGCAGAGGGCGCCGATGGGGCCGAGCGGGGCTGCGACCGCAAGGCCCAGCACAATGCTTTTCAAAACGAGCATCAGTTCCATCAGTCCACGCTTTCCTTCGGCATAAATGGTCCCGGCACGACAGAAGACAGGGCGATGATCGTTTCGGTACGGGCAAGGAACCCGTTCTGTTTCATTGTCGCCAGAAAGGTTTCGATCTCCGCCAGCGACCCGACGTGAACTTTGACGAGGTAGGACCACTGCCCGGTCACATGGTGACATTCCGCGATAGCGGACTGCGACGCCGCATAGACACGAAACGCGGCCTCGTCCGCATCCGGCGCCAACGCGATCCACACGAAGGCGATCACGGGCAAATCGAATGCGGATGGATCGGCATCAACGGTGATGCGACGGATCGCCCCGCTGGCCGTCAGGCGTCGGATGCGCTCGTTCACGGCCGAAGCGGAAAGCTCCACGACATTTCCGATATCGGCCAGAGAGCGGCGGGCGTCTTCTGCAAGAAGACTGATGATTTTGCGGTCTGTTGAATCCATTTCCGCAGATAATCATGTTTATTATGATAATGAAAGATATTATGCGGAATTTTAGTGAATCGAGCGCAGGCCTTGAGCCGGGGCCAAGATTCCCCCGCAGCTTCGCCGTACCTATAATCTTGGCGGAAGCTTATGCTGTTTCAGCGATTACGGTCGCACTATCCATGCTTCCGGCAGCGATTCCTGCAAGGCTTGGCGGATGATCGTGGCAAGATGGGCGCTGATTGGATTTTCGTCTTTTCCGGAGCGAAGAAGGCTGAGCCCCAGCGACGGGAGTTGCGGCAAACCGTTGGTGAGTGGATCGAGCACCCGAACTGCAGGCGGCCGGCCGAACGGTGTGCGAAGTGCGATGCCAAGGCCTGCGGCTGTCGCAGCCCACAACCCGCCGAGGCTCGGGCTGACGAATGCAATGCGCCAGGCGATACGCTGTTGATCAAGGTGGTTGCAGGCAATGCTACGTAAAAGGCACGGCGCTTCCAAAACTGCAAGTGGCAGCGGCTCTTTCCCGCCGGTCTGCCAGACAGTTTCTGTTTCCTCGGCGCCCAGCCAGCACAGTGGCATGGATGCAACCGTTTCAGCTGGCGAAGCCGTGTCGTCGTTCCAGGCCAAGGCGAGGTCAAGATGGCCGGACTCGACCTTCTCCCGCAATTCGCTATTGCGAGCGATGCGCCCTTCGATCCGAACCCGTGGATGGGCGCGTGCGAAACGGCCCAGCACCTGCGGCAACACGGTTTCTCCGAAATCCTCCTGAATCCCGAGGCGGATCCAGCCTTCGAGTTCCGGCCCGCGAACGGCGCTGATCGCCTCGTCATTCAGGCTCAATAAGCGGCGGGCATAGGACAGCAGCACTTCGCCGCTCTCGGTCAGCGCCAGCCCGCGACCGGATTTGCGCACCAGAGCGGTTTCGGCCTGGTCCTCCAGCTTCTTGAGTTGTGCGCTGACCGCAGAGGTCGAACGCCCCAGTCTGTCTGCGGCCTGCGCGAACGACCCGGTCTCGATGCCAATCACGAAACTGCGGAGCGCGTCCAGATCCAGATGGGTAAGGCGCAAGTTAAATGTCCCTAAAATCAGGACGTAATGTCCTGAATAATTTGATTTTCAGGATGATGATGTCGTTTCATAGTGTGGCTGTCAATCCTCTTGAACGGAGCGCATTCATGCCTTTCACCCGAATATCTCTGCTTGCGGGCAAATCCACCGACTATCTCAAGGCGGTTTCCGACAGTCTCGACCGCGCGCTTGTCGACTGCTTTGACGTTCCGGAAAACGACCGCTTCGCTGCAATCCACCAGCACCAACCGGGCGAACTGATCTTCGACCGAACATATCGCGGCGGCCCTCGGTCGGATGATTTCATTTTCTTTCATATCACCACGGGTAAGACGCGATCGCCGGAAACCAAAGCGCGCTTCTATGCGAGGCTCGTCGAAAACCTGGCGGTGTCGCCCGGTGTGAGGCCAGAGGATGTGATGGTCGCCATCGTCAACTCGACGTTTGATGACTGGTCCTTTGCATCAGGCGTTTCAGCAGGCACACCAGCGGATGGGAGTGGCCGATGACCGATTTTTTCGAGATGCAACCGGCCTGTCCATCTACCATGAGCGTGCGTCGAGCCGGTGACGGAATAGTTGCGGCACCTGAGGGTATCTCCAGCGGATCCTTCCTCGTCCAGATGCTGTTATCGAGCCGGATCGATGGCGAGATGACGGCAATGCGCGCTTTTGTGCCGCCGGGGGTCGTGACCCATTGGCACAGTCATCCGCGCGGCCAGCTTCTCTTCGTGCTGGATGGCATCGGTCTCGTCCAACGCAACGGTGACGATCCGCGTGAAGTCCGTGCCGGAGATGCGGTGTGGTTTGCGCCCGGCGAAGCCCATTGGCATGGCGCCGCGCCGTCCTGTCCCTTCAGCTATCTCAGCGTCCAGCCGGTCAGGAGTGGAACTGCCGTCCACTGGATGGAACCTGTCAAAAAAGAGGAGAGCACGTCATGATCGCCATGCAATACAGCTTCACGCTGCCTGCCGGCTACGACATGGCGATCATAGACCGGCGCATAAGGGAGAAGGGGCCGCTGCTCGATGGCTTTCCACGCCTGCGTTTCAAGGCCTATCTTTCGGCGAGAAAGCAGGATGCCGGCTTCACCAGTGCTGAAAACCTCTACGCGCCGTTCTATCTTTGGGACGAGCCAGAAGGGATAGACAGCTTCCTGTCCGGTCCAGGTTTTGCGGTTCTGACACGGGACTTCGGCTGGCCGTCGGTGCAGACATGGCTGGTCTGGCACGCCGACCACGTACCTGATCTTACAGCCTCGCGATATGCCACACGGGAGGTCCGGTCCATAGCGCCACATTCTGATCTGGCCAAGCTGCGCGATACGGCGACCGCGGACGCGCGTTCAGCAATCAGGGCCGGCGTGCTCGCGGCCATAGCCGCATTCGATCCAACAAAATGGCTGCTGCTACAATTCAATCTCTGGCCGACAGTGCCGGCCGTTACTGAAACAATGCAAACCTACACTATTGGCCACGTCTCATTGGGGTCGGTTCCGCATTTAGCGGAATGATAACTCACGCACCGGCTCAAGGGGCATTGCGTCGTTCCAGCTCTCATCTATCGCGGTTGCTTTTTTGCCTCACGTAGCGAAATCAGCCGTTTTGTGGATTCGTCCCACAGAATGAGCTTTACGCAGCCCAGGCTGTCGCGAAGGCTGATGCGACCAAGTTTCGCAAGCTCCGGGTAGTCGTGCAGAATCTCTGGCAACCTGTAAAAAGGTACCTTGCTCGACAAATGGTGGACATGGTGCATGCCGATATTGCCGGTGATCCAACGCAGCGGACCCGGCAGATCGTAATACGAGGCGCCATGCATCGCCGCATGGGGAAAAGTCCATTCCGGAGGCTTGGACCAGTGGGTTTCTTCAAACTGGTGCTGGACATAAAACAGCCAGACACCTGCTGACCCGGCAAGCAGCACTATTGGCAGATGAACCAACAGAAAAGGCACGAGCCCTATCGCCCAGATAAGAAGAATGGCCAATACGGCCACACCGGCATTTGTTGCCATTGTCGAAATCCAGGGCAACGCTCCAGACCGCATCATGCCAAACGGTAGCCTTTGTTTGAACAGAAACAGGAAAGCAGGACCGATGCCGAACATCACCAGCGGATGCCTGTACAAGCGATAACCGAGTTTTCCGCGCGGGGAGAGCGCACGATATTCGGTCACGGTCAGAGTTGTAATGTCGCCAACCCCTCGCTCATCGAGATTGCCGGCTGACGCATGGTGTTCCGCATGCGCGCGGCGCCAATAGTCGTACGGCGTCAGCGTCAGGATACCGATTGCGCGACCCGTCCAGTCATCCCAGCGACGGCGCCCGAAAAAAGAGCCGTGTCCGCAATCGTGTTGCAGTATGAAGAGCCTCAACAGGAATCCGGCTGCGGGGATCACCAGAAGCAGGCCAAGCCAGTAACCAAAATGAATCGATACCGACGCTGCTGCCCAAAGGAATACGAAGGGAACAAGCGTCACAGCAAGTTCGTACAAGCTGCGGCCGGTCCGGGGTTTGCGATAATTCGAAAGTATTTTAAGCAGGGCCTTTTCACTCGCGCCGCCAGGTAATTGGGCTGTTAACGTCGCGGTCATGGTTGATAGCAATCCTTCTGGTCACCTGCATTTCGAAAAAAGTGTTCACCGCGCTGGCGGTCGTTTTCTGGAATAGCCCGATCTCGAGCCAACACGCGTTGCCGCGGCGGTTCCGTGCTCTGCTCGGCGCGGGCATTCACTGTTTTGTTCATAAATGTCCGAGCTGTAGGCTCGCTCCTGAAATCTGAAACGGTTTATTAAGTCGATCTGCTCGGCGAGGATCTCGCACAACTCTGAGCGGCTGGAACCTGTTCTGTCTAACTGTACCGGCGCTGTTTGCACAGAGGGGCAGGGTGACCTCAAATTGATTGAAGGGTACTAGAATTTAATCGGCACTTGCATTCTCGCGCAGGAGCACAGCTCGACTCGGCAACTAAAATCGCTGAAAAGTTGGAGTGGTGAGCGGGTCTCGGCAACAGGATGGCAATTACTCGTTCAAATACGAGCAATATGCTCGAGGCAACAGACCCTTACCGCAGCATTGTGGCTGTATCGCGCCCGACATGTAAGGTTTCTTACGATGTATCAGATCGCAGCATCAGGGGTCGTCGACGGGCAGGAGAATGCCGCTTATGCCAGCAGCCCGCGCATGATCAGTTCGAGATGAATCTTCAGAACGACCTGCTTGTCCAGACTGCGCCGATCGTCGAAAATCAACCGGAAAACCAATGTTCCGACTATGGGTGACATGACGACCTTGGCCAGTTCCGTGGGGTTGGCTCTAAACCTTTTTTTCGCCACGCCCTCTTCGAGGATCGTATTGATCCGCTCGAATACCGGCGCCATCACCACGTCATGGTGCTGGTCGATGAGATCGGGGAATTTTGCTCCTTCCGCAACGATGAAGCGAAACAGTTCCCGCATCTTTCTATTGTCGACGAGGGCGTCGAACAGGAATTCAAGAAGCATCCGAAGCTCCTCGACGGGATCATCCGACGTGCGTGCATAAGCCTTGAATGCCTCCTGAAAAGGTGCCGAGGCATGCCTGATCATCGCCTCGAAAAGAGCCTCCTTGGTTTCGAAATAGACGTAGACCGTGCCTTTCGTCACTCCCACCCGCTCGGCAATGTCCTCCACCCGCGTGGCCGTAAATCCTCTCTTGGTGAATTCCTCGAATGCGGCGTCGAGAATTTCCAACGGACGTTGTATCTTCTGTTCTGCGCGTGTCAGTTTTGCTTTTGCCATAACCCCGGATCCCTACGTATTCTTTCGGCACTTGCCTTTTTACCCGTCGCAATCGGCGGAAATGACAGGTGGTTTGCCTATAGCACCGGCGTAAAAACCGGAATCGATTTTTACAAGACGTGGTGCGTGGTTCAATATGTCAGCACATCCCCCGATGCGTCCGCGAGGACGCGCCGGGCAATTCGGAATGATCATTCGGGGAGCCAGGTTTGACGTCCGGACGGTTCCCGATCGGCGACACAAGAATTTCATTGACTATTCAGTCAGTCAAATATTATAGGGTGAGGCGAAGATCAAGAGGTCACCATGAAAAGCATTCTTTTAGCAATGGCGGTCGGCGGCATTTTCGCCCTGTCGTCCTGCAGCAACGAAGAGCCGCCTGCTGAAAAGCCGTTGCGTGTCGTCGATGTGGTTGCGGCAGCGAAAAAGCCCGTCGGCCGTGGCAGCGTCATCACCGGCGAAGTAAGGGCACGGGTCCAGACGGACCTTTCCTTTCGGGTGAGCGGCAAGATCACCGAGCGGCTGGTGGATGTGGGTACCCCGGTAAAGGCCGGGCAATTGCTTGCTCGCATCGACCCGGAAGAGCAAAAGGCGGATATCGACGTTGCGGTGGCCAACCTGCAATCTGCCGAAGCGCAGATGACGCAGGCGCAGTTGGCATTCGATCGCCAGCAAAGTCTTTTCAAGACGCAGGTGACTTCGCGCTCCGCGGTCGACAAGGCGCAGGAAACCCTGCTCACCACACAAGGCGCCGTCAGATCGGCGCAGGCCCAGCTGGATACGGCGCGCGATGCGCTTTCCTACACCGAACTCAGGGCCGATGCGGATGGTGTGATCACCGCGCGCAATGTCGAAGTCGGCCAGGTGGCGCAGGCCGCTCAGCTCGTTTTCACGCTGGCGCATGACGGGCCGCGCGATGCGGTATTTGATGTCTACGAATCCCTGTTCCTCGAGCGCGATATCGACAATCTCGTCAATGTCAGCCTCCTGTCGGATCCCGCCCGCGCTGTCGAGGGACCAGTGCGGGAGATTTCCCCGACGATCGATCCCGACAATGGGACGATCCGGGTCAAGGTTGGCCTGAACGGCGATATGACCATGCCGCTCGGAGCACCGGTATCGGGTCATTTCCGCTTCAAGCAGGTGGAGGCGATTGAGCTTCCCTGGTCGGCAATGGCATCGCAGAACGGCCTTCCCGCCGTCTGGGTGGTCGATGCGCAGTCCTCGGAAATCGCCATGCGCCGGGTTGAGGTCTCCGACTATGAGACGGGTCAATTCGTCGTGGCGGAAGGACTTCTTCCCGGCGATCTCGTCGTGACCAGCGGGACCAAATTTCTCCGCACCGGTGAAAAGGTCGCCTATGAAAAGGGGCAGGCACAATAATGTTCAGGATAAACAGAAGCTTGTTTTTGCTGCTTCCGGCGATTGCGGTCTCGTCCTGCCAGGAAAAGCAGGCAGCGCCCGCTGAGGCGCCGCGCCCGGTGCTCTCCGTTGTCGTAGGGGAGACGCGCGCCGATGCGCTGCGGCTGACCGGCACGGTGGAATCGAGAATTCAGACCGATCTCGGCTTTCGTGTTCTCGGCCGGATCATTGCCCGCAATGTCGATGTGGCCGATCTGGTCAAGAAAGGCGATGTGGTGGCCTCGATCGATCCGCTCGCGCTGGAACTTTCGGTAAAGAGCGCCCAATCCGATCTATCCAACGCCGAAGCGCAACTGGCCAATGCGGTGACGACCGAGCAGCGTCAGCGCGTGCTGGCCGAGGCCCGCAGCGGCACGGAAGCAGCACTTGAAGAGGCCGAGCAGGCCACGCGAACGGCCAATGCCGCCGTCGCCAAAGCCCGTGCAAATCTTGATAAGGCCGAGGAGCAACTGGGCTATACGCAGCTACACGCGGAATTTGACGGCGTGGTGACTGCGACATCCGGTGAAATTGGCCAGGTCGTCTCTGCCGGACAGACGGTCGTGACCATTGCCCGCCCGGAAGTGCGGGATGTTGTGGTCGATGTTCCGCAATTTGCGGCGCAGCGACTTGATATCGGATCGACCTTCGATATCGCCCTGCAACTGGACCCAAAGATACGCACCACCGGCGTGGTGCGTGAGATTGCCCCAGAAGCCGAAACCGCAACACGCACGCGCCGCACGAAAATCAGCCTTCAGGATGCGCCGCCGACATTCCGGCTCGGCTCGGTCGTCACGGCCTCAGCAATTGCCGCCTCCGAATCGCAGATCATGCTCCCCTCGTCGGCCCTGCTGAAAACCGAAGACGGTTGGAGTGTCTGGATCGTCAATACCGATACGGCCACGGTCACCTCGCGCCCGGTCAAAATAGAGGGCGAGCCCGCTGAAGGCGGCAGTGTGCGCATCACCGGCGGCGTCAAGCCCGGCGAACGTGTCGCCAGTGCCGGCGTTCACAAGCTTAAGGATGGTCAAGCCATCAGGATCGATCAGGAGGTCCATCAGTGAAGAAATTCAATCTTTCCGACTGGGCGCTCGAGCACCGTTCGCTCGTCTGGTACTTCATGCTGGTCTTCGTTCTTGCCGGTGTTTTCTCCTATCTCAACCTCGGACGTGAGGAAGATCCGAATTTCACCATCAAGACAATGGTGATTAGCGCGCAATGGCCCGGCGCTTCCGCGGAGGAAGTGGCCAGGCAGGTGACCGACAGGATCGAGAAGAAGCTCGAGGAACTCGACAATCTCGACTATCTGCGCAGCCAGACAGTCGCTGGCAAGACGACGATTTTCGTGGAACTCGTGCCGGAAACCAAAGCCAAGAATGTCGAACCCACCTGGGTGCGCGTGCGCAACATGATCGGCGACATCAAGGGCGACTTCCCCTCGGGCGTTGTCGGCCCGTTCTTCAACGACCGTTTCGGCGATGTTTATGGCAATATCTACGCCTTCACCAGCGACGGTCTCAGCCAGCGGCAATTGCGCGATCTGGTGGAGGACGCGCGTGCCAAGGTTCTGACTGTCGACAATATCGGCAAGGTTGATGTCATCGGCGCGCAAGACGAGGCGATCTATCTGGAGTTTTCCACGCGGCAGATCGCAGCGCTGGGCATCGATCAGCAATCGATTATCAAGACGCTGCAAGCCCAGAATGCTGTCACCCAGTCCGGCTTCGTCAATGCCGGGCCGGAACGTGTTGCGCTGCGTGTCAGCGGCCAGTTCACCTCGGAAGACAGCCTTCGCGCCATCAATCTGCGCGTCAACAACCGGTTCTTCCCGCTGACGGAAGTGGCGACGATCCGGCGCGGTTATGTCGATCCGCCGTCTTCGCTGTTCCGCTTTAACGGGCAACCGGCCATCGGTCTTGCCATAGGCATGAAAACCGGTGCGAACCTCGTGCATTTCGGCGAGGAGCTGGATGCACAGATGAAGCGTATCGTGGCGGACCTGCCTGTTGGCGTCGATGTGCATCGCGTGTCCGATCAGCCGGCCGTGGTCGATGAGGCGGTCTCCGGCTTCACTTCGGCGCTGTTCGAGGCAATTGCAATCGTTCTCGTCATCAGCTTCATCAGCCTCGGATTGCGGGCGGGCATGGTGGTTGCGGTCTCCATACCGCTCGTGCTGGCGATCACCTTTGTCTACATGGAATATACCGGCATTTCGCTGCAACGCATCTCTCTCGGCGCGCTTATCATCGCGCTTGGGCTTCTCGTCGACGATGCTATGATTGCTGTCGAGATGATGGTCGCACGCCTCGAGGTCGGCGACGATCTCAGAAAAGCGGCGACCTATGTTTATACTTCGACCGCATTCCCGATGCTGACCGGTACGCTGGTCACCGTTGCCGGTTTCATTCCCGTCGGCCTCAACAACAGCGCGGCGGGTGAGTTCACATTCACCCTGTTCGTGGTGATCGCCGTTTCGCTGATCGTGTCGTGGATTGTCGCGGTTGTGTTCACGCCACTGCTTGGCGTGGCGATGTTGCCCAAGGCGATGAAATCGCACCATGAGAAGAAGGGCCGTTTTGCCTCTGGCTTTTCCTGGCTTCTATCCCGGGCGCTGCGCTTTCGCTGGGTAACGATCATCCTCACGGTTGCGTTGTTTGCCCTTTCCGTTGGTGGCATGAGCCTCGTGCAGCAGCAGTTCTTCCCGGCCTCCGACCGTGTGGAACTGATCGTAGACTGGAACCTGCCACAAAACAGCTCGATTGCCGAAACCAACCGGCAGATGGCACAGTTCGAGAAGGAAGCGCTGGCGAAAAACCCCGACATCGACCACTGGACGACCTATGTCGGTGAAGGCGCACCACGTTTTATCCTCTCCTTTGACGTGCAGACGCCTGATGTCACCTTCGGCCAGACAATCATCGTCACCAAGGGGCTTGATGTGCGCGACAAGGTGCGCGCTGAGTTGCAGGACTATCTGAACCGGACGTTTACCGGCACCGACGCCTTCGTGAAATTGCTCGACATCGGCCCTCCGGTCGGAAAGCCGGTGCAATATCGCTTGAGCGGTCCGGATATCCAGCATGTCCGCGAACTCGGCCAGCAGCTGGCGGGCATCGTCGGCGAACATCGGCTGCTGTCCAACATGGTCATGGACTGGAATGAGCCGACGCGGGTGGTCAAGGTCGACGTTTTGCAGGACAAGGCCCGCCAACTGGGCGTGTCTTCGGAAGACATCGCCAATGCCATGAACAGCATTGTCGAGGGTTCCACAGTGACGCAGGTCAGGGATGATATCTACCTCGTCAATGTGGTGGCGCGTGCGCAGCTGGCGGAGCGCGGCTCCATCGAAACATTGCAGAACCTGCAATTGCCAGCCACGAACGGCAAGGCCGTGCCGCTGTCGGCAATCGCCAATTTCCGCTACGAGCTGGAACAGCCGACCATCTGGCGTCGCGACAGAATTCCGACAGTCACGGTCAAGGCTGCCATCATCGGCCCGACGCAGCCGGCGACGATCGTGGAGCAGTTGAAGCCGAAACTCGAGGCTTTCGAAAAGTCGCTCCCCGTGGGGTACAAGGTGGAAATAGGTGGCTCGGTGGAATCCAGCGCGGATTCGCAGGCGCCAATCGTAGCCGTGGTGCCTCTGATGCTGTTTGCGATGGCAACGATCCTTATGGTTCAGTTGCAGAGCTTCAGCCGGCTGTTTCTTGTCTTTGCCGTTGCCCCGACGGCGCTGATCGGCGTGGTGGCAGCGCTGCTGCTCTCCAACGCGCCGATGGGTTTCGTCGCCATTCTCGGCATATTGGCACTGATCGGTATTCTGATCCGAAACTCGGTCATTCTCGTCGTTCAGATCGAACATCTCAGAAGCGAGGGGGTCTCGGCCTGGCGCGCCGTCATCGAGGCGACCGAGCATCGCATGCGACCGATCATGCTGACGGCTGCGGCGGCAACACTTGCCCTCATCCCCATATCTCGGGAGATATTCTGGGGTCCGATGGCCTATGCCATGATGGGCGGCATCGTGGTTGGCACGGCGCTCACGCTGCTGTTCCTTCCGGCACTCTATGTCGCGTGGTTCCGCATTCCGCGCGAAGATGACAAGCAGGAAGCACAGGAAATCAAGACGTAATTTCCTGTGAGACAGCCACACCCTCGTGATCGCGAGGGTGTGGCGCCGGCAAAGCCACTATCCCGCTTAAATTCTGCAAATGTGCCCGCCATCGTTGTTCCTTCGGCGCAGATAGTGTTAGGAAGATCGGCTTAGCTGCGGGAGCGGCGCTGTCCTTCAATAGATAAGCGTTTGCTTCTGCGTCGTTGACAGACCAAGGGTGCCGGAGGGTTCAAGGATGGGCGAGTTGTCGGATTGGCTTGCGGACGCAAAGCCGATCAATCGCAAGAATGCCGCAGAAGTGGTGTTCGAAGATATCCGTTCGGCCATCACCTCTGGTCAGCTCGTGGTCGGAACCCGGCTGCCCTCCGAAGCCCATCTGGCGGAAAGATATGGTGTCAGCCGACCGATCGTGCGCGAGGCGTTGCGATCTCTCCAGACTCTGGGGTTGACGCAGACGCGCACGGGCAGCGGCACCTATGTAATGACCGCCACACCGCCTGCTGAATTGAGTTACGGAGCATATTCCGCCCGTGACCTGATCGAGGCACGCCCCTTCATCGAGGTGCCGGCGGCAGGTTGGGCGGCGCTGCGTCGCACTGATGCCCAACTAGAGACTCTGCTCGAACTCTGCGACAGGATGGAGGCTGAGGAAAGGCCGCATCCGTGGGTGCTGCTGGACGGGCAGTTTCATTGCGCCATTGCGGAAGCCTCGTCCAATGCACTGTTTGCCAAGGTTGTGGCCGATGCGCGCGAGGCTCTTTCCCAACAGTCCGAGATGGTCAACCTGATGGCTGGCCGGCGCGTTGCATCGAATTTGGAGCACCGCCGGATCGTCGAGGCGATCCGGCGGGGTTCAGCCCCCGATGCGCGCGAAGCGATGGAGCTTCACCTGGGTCAGGTGAAGCAGGTGGTAACGACCATTATTGGAGAAGATCGGGCTCGACACCCGTAAGCGCGGGTAGGTTGGCGAGGTGGCGGGGGCTCAGTGCCTGCTGAAGTTGCGCCTCCGTCAGATAGCCGCGCTCCAGCACCACCTGCGGGACGGTGCGGCCGCTGGCCAGCGCCTCCTTTGCGACGTCAGTTGCTGCATAGTATCCGATCAGCGGGTTAAGCGCGGTTGCGAGACCGATCGATTCCTCCACACGCTGTGCCATGATGGCGGGATTGGCGACGATGCCATCGACACAACGTGCCGCCAAAGTCCGGCAAGCGGCGCTTAGCTGGCTGATGCTCTGGGAAAGGGCACGCACCATGATCGGCTCGAAGGCGTTCAGCTGAAGCTGCCCGGCTTCGGCGGCCATTGTGATGGTGATGTCGTTGCCGATTACCGCATAAGCCACCTGATTGACCATTTCGGGAATGACCGGATTGATCTTGCCCGGCATGATGCTCGACCCTGCCTGAACGGAGGGCAGGGTGATTTCGCCGATGCCGGCGCGTGGGCCGGAAGAGAGCAGGCGAAGGTCGTTGCAGGTTTTTGACAGTTTGACGGCGACACGTTTCAACACGCCGGACAGATGCACAAATGCGCCGGGGTCCTGCGTCGCTTCGATCAGGTCGGCGGCCGTCACCAGCGGGCGTCCGGTCAAGCGCGCCAGATGCTGGCAGGCAAGCGCCGCATAACCGCGCGGTGCATTGAGCCCGGTGCCGATGGCGGTGGCGCCGAGATTGATCTCGTGCAGCAGGGCTGCGGATTCGATGAGGCGGGCCTGATCCTCGCCCAGCATCACCACGAAAGTGCGGAACTCCTGACCGAGCGTCATCGGCACGGCATCCTGCAATTGCGTCCGTCCCAGCTTGATGAAGCCGGAAAACTCCTGTGCCTTGCGATCGAACGCGTCTTTCAGCACACCCATCGAAGCCGCGAGATCGTCGATCGCTTCGATCATTCCTACATTGACCGCCGTCGGATAAGCGTCGTTGGTTGACTGGCTGAGATTGACGTGGTCGTTGGGGTGAAGGTGGGCATAATCGCCTTTCGCGAGGCCGAGCAGTTCAAGTGCCCGGTTGGCGATGACCTCGTTGGCGTTCATGTTGGTGGAAGTGCCAGCACCGCCCTGAATTTCATCCACGACGAACTGCTCGTGAAGCGCACCCTCACGAATTTCGCGGCAGGCCCTGACGATTGCTTCCATCCGCTCCTGGTCAAGCAAGCCAAGCTCGTGATTGGCGAGGGCGGCGGCCTCCTTCACATAGGCCAGTCCCCTGACGAGATAGGGGTTGTGGCCGATCGTTACGCCGGTGATCTGAAAGTTCTCCACCGCGCGCGCCGTGTGCACGCCCCAATAAACATCTGCCGGAATTTCCTTCGTTCCGAGCAAATCATGCTCCATGCGCGTCACGCCCACTTTTTCCTCCAATAGCTCAAAGCGTTACCTAAATCTGTAAAGCTGTCTTACAGATTTTTCGACCTTAATCCTTCGCCGTACGAAGGTCAATAATGCTTCGATCCCCTTGACGAACAGCATTCTCTGCAATTATGAGGGCAAAAATCTGTCATGCAGCTTTACAGCGATGCATGAGCTTGCTGGCGCTGTATCCAGCGCCGAGCATGCCAGTTCCAATTTTGATTTCCGGCGTATCGCCGACTGCAAAGCAAATTCATTGGGAGGAGAAATATCAATGAAATCTGTAAAAACGGCACCTGCCGAACGCGAGGTCTTCACGGAAGAAGACCTCGGATACCACAAGGCACTCAAACCGCGTCAGATCCAGATGATCGCGATTGGTGGCGCAATTGGCACCGGGCTGTTCCTGGGCGCCGGTGGACGGCTGGCGCAGGCCGGTCCGGCGCTGGTGTTCGTTTATGCGCTTTGCGGCTTCTTTGCGTTTCTGGTGCTGCGTGCACTTGGCGAACTTATCATGCATCGCCCGAGTTCCGGCTCGTTCGTGTCCTATGCCCGCGAGTTCTATGGCGAGAAGATGGCTTTCTTTGCCGGCTGGATGTATTGGTTGAACTGGGCAATGACCTCGGTGGCCGATGTGACCGCCGTTGCGCTCTATATGAACTTCTTCAAGCACTACGTCCCCTGGCTGGCGGGCATCGACCAATGGGTGTTTGCACTTACGGCACTTCTGGTCGTGCTGGCGATGAACATGCTGTCGGTGAAGGTTTTTGGCGAGCTTGAGTTCTGGTTCAGCCTGATCAAGGTGCTGGCGCTTGCGATCTTCCTCGTCGTTGGCGTCTATTTCGTCATCTTTGGCACGCCCATTGAAGGGCATGTGACAGGCTTCAGCATTATCACCGACAATGGCGGCTTCTTCCCGAACGGCATTCTTCCCGCCTTCGTCATCATTCAGGGGGTAGTGTTCGCTTACGCCTCGATCGAACTGATCGGCACGGCGGCAGGGGAAACCGAAGACCCGCGCAAAGTCATGCCCCGCGCCATCCGCGCCGTGGTGCTGCGCCTCGTGGTGTTTTATGTCGGCTCGGTATTGCTGTTCACGCTGCTTCTGCCTTATACCGCCTATAAGGCTGGCGAGAGCCCCTTCGTTACCTTCTTCGGTTCCATCGGTGTTCAGGGTGCGGATGTGATCATGAACCTTGTGGTGCTAACCGCCGTGTTGTCTTCGCTCAATGCCGGGCTTTATTCTACCGGCCGTATTCTTCATTCGATGGCGGTCTCCGGATCGGCGCCGGCAGCGCTGGCAAAGATGAACAAGGCTGGCGTGCCCTATGGCGGTATTGCGGTGACCGCCGCCGTCACCGTTCTCGGTGTGGCGCTGAACGCCGTCGTGCCAGCTGCGGCCTTCGAAATTGCACTCAACCTGTCGGCGCTCGGCATCATCTGCGCATGGGCCGTCATCGTGCTCTGCCAGCTCAAACTGTGGCAGCTTTCCAGGCGCGGCGAACTGGCTCGCCCGGATTTCCGCATGTTCGGTGCGCCTTACACTGGCATTCTCACACTCGTCTTCCTGTTCGGCGTGCTGGTGCTGATGGCTTTTGATTACCCTGTCGGCTCGTGGACCATCGCTTCGCTGCTGGTCATCATCCCGGCGCTGGTCATCGGCTGGTATATGCTGCGCGACCGTATCCACCGTCTGGCCGGCGAACGTGCAGGCGCGGGAGCATCGCATTGAGCGGGCATGGTGAAGCTCCACTGGTGGCGGTCATCGCCACCGGTGGTACCATCGCCAGCAGGCGCGGCGCCGATGGCGCCAGCACACCAAGCCTTTCGGGTGAAGACTTGCTTGCACTGGTTCCGCAAATCAACGCGAGGCTGAAGCCGGTCGATCTGATGGCGAAGGATTCCTCCAGCCTGACATTGGCCGACATGCAGCGCATCAGCGATGCGGTAGGCGTGGAGCTCAATGATCCCGCTGTCACCGGTGTCGTCGTTCTGCATGGAACCGATGCGATGGAAGAATCATCGCTGCTCGTGCATTTGCAGCATGCCACCACCAAGCCGGTTGTCTTCACCGGCGCACAGTTTACAGCCGACCATCCGAATGCGGACGGGCCGTCCAATCTGGCCGCGGCCATAGAAACGGCGCTTGATCAGACGAATGCCGAACGCGGCGTGCTTTTATCCTTCGGCGGCAGATGTCTGCCGGCATGGGGGCTGTACAAGCTGAGCGCGGATGCGGCGGATGCGTTCCGCTCTGCGCGGCCGGCGGCCCATGCCGCAGCGCTGGAGCTTGCTGTGCCCCTCGCCGATCTGCGGGTTGATATCGTTGCCATTTATCCCGGTTGTGATGCCGCCCATATCGAGGCGAGCCTGCAGGCCGGTGCGGATGGGATCGTGCTTGCCGCACTTGGCTCCGGCAACGCCAATCCGGGCATCGCTGTGGCCGTGAAGCGCTGTGCCGAGCGAGGCGTTCCTGTCGTCGTCTCCAGCCGGGTCCCGGAAGGACTGCTGGTGGCGAGTTACGGCGGTGGCGGCGGTGGTCACGATCTGGTCGCGGCCGGTGCCATCCATTCGTCAACGCTGCGCCCCGGACAGGCGCGTATACTGCTTGCGGCGCTGATTGCCGCCAACAGCCCGGCGGAAAAGATCGTTTCCGCGTTCAAAGACGGCTCGCTCTCTTAAGCAGCGGCTGCAATGCCCGCATTGGCGAGCATCGAAATTCCTATGGGATTCCTATTTTATTCCATCTGCGGCCGTCTCGAACCTTTATGCGGTTCGGGTGCATTCTTCTGTGCGGGAAGGGATGGTGTTTCTTCCCAGCCAGAAAGAATGAAAAGCGACGTCCCACATGACGGCGCTTTTCTTCCTGTCCGGCTCCTCGGTTAAAAAAGGAGTCCCATCGATGATGGACGTTATTCTGATCGGTGCAGCCACGGTGTTTTTCGCGCTTTGCTTTGCCTATACGCGCGCCTGCGACCGGCTTTAGGCGGAGGTCGAGATGTTATTCGACTATGTTTTGAGCGGTGCCGTCACCGTCTTTATCGCCGCCTACCTCACCTATGCTCTCATTCGCCCCGAACGCTTCTGATCGGGAAGCGGCGGCTATTGAAAGTTCAATACCATGACCCTCAATGGATGGTTTCAGATCCTGCTTTTCTGCGGGATCGTTGTCGCGCTGGTGAAGCCTCTCGGCTTCTATATGGCGCGAGTCTTCAATGGCGAACGCACCCTGCTTTCGCCGGTTCTCGCACCCGTCGAGCGCGGCCTGTATGCCCTTGCCGGGACAAGCGAGCGCGAAGAACAGCACTGGACGACCTATGCGTTTTCCATGCTCCTCTTCAACCTCTTCGGTTTTGCCCTGCTTTACGCCCTGATGCGCTTTCAGGGTATGTTGCCATATAATCCGGAAGGAATGGCAGCGGTCGGGCCGGAACTGTCTTTCAACACGGCAGTCAGCTTCGTCACCAACACCAACTGGCAGAACTATGGTGGCGAAAGCACCATGTCCTATCTGACCCAGATGGCTGGTTTCACCGTGCAGAACTTTGTTTCTGCCGCGACGGGCATGGCGATTGCAATCGGGCTAATCCGCGCCTTCGCGCGCGCTTCCGGCAAGGCCATCGGCAATTTCTGGGTGGATATGGTGCGCTCGACGCTCTACATCCTGCTGCCTGCCTGTATCGTGCTTACCCTGGTTTACGTATGGCTCGGCGTGCCGCAGACGCTTGGCGCTTATGTCGGCGCCCAGACGCTTGAAGGCGCGCGGCAGACGATCGCAGTCGGCCCGGTAGCGTCGCAGCTGGCGATCAAGATGCTCGGCACCAATGGCGGCGGTTTCTTCAATGCCAATTCCGCGCATCCGTTCGAAAACCCTGATGCCATCTCCAACATGATCCAGATGGTGTCGATCTTCGCGATCGGTGCTGCCTTCACCAACGTCTTCGGCCGTATGGTCGGCAACACCCGTCAAGGCTGGGCAATCCTTGCTGCCATGGGTGTTCTGTTCATCGCCGGTGTTGCAGTGACCTATTGGGCGGAAGCAGCCGGAAATCCGCTGATGCACAGCTTCGGCCTTGCCGGAAGCAACATGGAAGGCAAGGAAGCTCGCTTCGGCGTGGCACTCTCGTCGCTCTTTGCGGTCATCACCACCGCTGCCTCCTGCGGTGCGGTCAACGCCATGCATGGTAGCTTCACGGCGCTCGGTGGTCTCATTCCGCTCATCAACATGCAACTGGGTGAGGTAATCGTCGGCGGCGTTGGCGCGGGTTTCTATGGCATTCTTCTCTTCATCATCATCGCCATTTTCGTGGCGGGGCTGATGGTCGGGCGCACGCCGGAGTATCTCGGCAAGAAGATAGAGGCCAAGGAGATGAAGATGGCGGTTCTGGCCATTCTCTGCCTGCCGCTCGCCATGCTGGTTTTCACAGCCACCGCCACAATTCTGCCCTCGGCGGTCGCGTCGGTCGGCACAGCCGGACCGCACGGGTTCTCCGAGATTCTTTATGCCTATACCTCGGCTGCTGCCAACAACGGCTCTGCCTTCGGCGGCCTCACGGGCAACACGACCTGGTACAACATCACGCTTGGTTTTGGCATGTTGATGGGACGTTTTCTGGTGATCATCCCGGCGTTGGCGATTGCCGGCTCGCTGGTTACCAAAAAGACCGTTCCGGCATCAGCCGGCACCTTCCCCACGGACGGCCCGCTCTTCGTCGGTCTGCTCGTCGGCACGATCGTGGTCGTCGGTGGCCTCACCTTCCTGCCGGCCCTGGCGCTTGGTCCGGTCGTGGAACATCTGGTCATGGCCGCCGGCCAGGTATTTTGAGGTGGTGCCATGACGAAGGATACTCCCCGACGTAACCGCACCCTTCCTGTCCGCACTGGCGCTCCTGTTCACGGGAGCGCCGGCCCGGGCGGCTGGTGCGCATCCAATCTCATTCTTGCAATGATGGCGGCTCTGTTCGCCGCCGTCTGCGCTCTCGAAGTTCTCACGGGCTGATCGACCCTCATCGGTCGCCCTGTTTCAAACGCTGGAGTCTCTTCATGAGCCAGTCCAAACAAGCGAGCATCCTTGATTCTCGCATTCTCGTTCCGGCAATTGCCGACGCATTCAAAAAGCTCAATCCGCGCACGCTTGCGCGCAATCCGGTCATGTTCGTCGTGGCAACGGTATCGGTGCTGACAACCGTGCTGTTCGTTCGCGATCTCATCATCGGCAATGCAAATCTCGGCTTTTCCTTCCAGATCAATCTGTGGCTTTGGTTCACCGTTCTCTTCGCCAATTTTGCCGAGGCCGTAGCCGAAGGGCGCGGCAAGGCGCAGGCGGATTCGCTGCGGAAAACCCGCACGGAAACCCAGGCGAAACTTCTGACAGGTGATGATCGTAGCCAATACACGATGGTAGCTGGCGCTGGCCTCAAGGTGAACGATGTCGTTCTCGTCGAGGCTGGCGACATCATTCCGTCCGACGGTGAAGTCATCGAAGGTGTTGCCTCAGTCAATGAAGCGGCAATAACGGGCGAATCCGCCCCTGTTATCCGCGAATCCGGCGGCGATCGCTCGGCCGTCACCGGTGGTACGCAGGTGCTGTCGGACTGGATAAGGGTTCGCATCACCGCTGCTGCCGGCTCCACCTTCCTCGACCGGATGATTTCGCTCGTTGAAGGCGCCGAGCGCCAGAAGACGCCGAACGAAATCGCGCTCAACATTCTGCTTGCGGGCATGACGCTCATCTTCGTTCTGGCCACCGCGACCATTCCGAGCTTTGCGGCCTATGCCGGTGGCTCCATCCCGATCATCGTGCTGGTGGCGCTGTTCGTGACGCTCATCCCGACGACCATCGGCGCTCTCTTGTCGGCGATCGGCATTGCCGGCATGGACAGGCTGGTGCGTTTCAACGTGCTTGCCATGTCCGGCCGCGCGGTGGAAGCCGCCGGCGACGTCGACACGCTGCTGCTCGACAAGACCGGCACGATAACGCTCGGCAACCGCCAGGCAACCGAATTCCGCCCCGTCACCGGTGTTTCCGAACAGGAACTGGCCGATGCGGCGCAGCTTGCATCGCTTGCCGACGAAACGCCGGAAGGCCGTTCCATCGTCGTTCTCGCCAAGGAAAAATACGGCATCCGTGCCCGCGACATGCAGAAACTGCACGCCACTTTCGTGCCCTTCACCGCCCAGACCCGCATGAGCGGTGTGGATTTCGAAGGCTCTTCCATTCGCAAGGGGGCTGTCGATGCCGTTCTTTCCTATGTCGATGGGGGTGTTACGCAGCAAGGCAATACGGCGCTTGCCGTTAAAACCGAAACGGATGTAACGCGCGACATCCGCACGATCGCGGAAGAGATAGCCAAGACAGGCGGCACACCGCTTGCCGTCGTGCGCGACGGTAAGCTGCTCGGCGTCGTGCAGCTGAAGGATATCGTCAAGGGCGGCATTCGCGAGCGTTTCGCCGAACTTCGCCGCATGGGCATCCGCACGGTGATGATCACCGGCGACAATCCCATGACGGCCGCTGCCATCGCGGCGGAAGCAGGGGTGGACGATTTCCTCGCCCAGGCGACCCCGGAAAACAAGCTGGAGCTTATCCGCGAGGAACAGGCCAAGGGCAAGCTCGTCGCCATGTGCGGTGACGGCACGAACGATGCGCCCGCACTGGCGCAGGCCGATGTGGGTGTCGCCATGAACACCGGCACGGTCGCAGCGCGCGAGGCTGGCAACATGGTCGATCTCGACAGCGATCCGACGAAGCTCATCGAAATCGTCGAAATCGGCAAGCAATTGCTGATGACGCGCGGCGCGCTCACCACATTCTCCATCGCCAACGACATCGCCAAATATTTCGCCATCATCCCGGCAATGTTCCTGGCCTTCTATCCGCAGCTTGGCGTGCTGAATGTCATGGGTCTTTCGACACCGCAAAGTGCGATCCTGTCTGCCATCATCTTCAACGCGCTCATCATCATCGCGCTCATCCCGCTCTCGCTGAAGGGCGTCAAATACCGCCCGATCGGGGCCGGGGCGCTGCTGTCGCGCAATCTCGTCATCTATGGTCTGGGCGGCATCATCGTGCCCTTCATCGGCATCAAGGCCATTGACCTCGCCATTACGGCGCTTGGTCTCGCCTGAGGAGTATGGAAATGTTGAAACAGCTACGTCCCGCACTGGTGCTGATCCTTGCCACCACCGCAATCACCGGCCTTGCCTATCCTCTTGGAATGACGGGCCTCGCACAGGCTATCTTTCCCTTCCAGGCAAATGGCAGTCTGATCGAGAAGAATGGGACTGTTGTCGGGTCGCAATTGATAGGGCAGGCCTTCACCGGCGAGAAATATTTCCACGGCAGGCCGTCGGCTGCCGGCGACGGCTACAATGCCGCGTCGTCTTCCGGCTCCAACCTGGGACCGACGAGCGCAAAGCTTATCGACCGGGTGAAGCAGGACTACGAGGCTGCTAAAGCCGAAAATCCGGCAGCCGAGGTTCCCATTGATCTGGTGACGGCATCGGGCAGCGGTCTTGACCCGCATGTGTCGCCTGAGGCCGCCTATTTTCAGGTCTCGCGTGTCGCCAAGGCAAGGGGCATGAACGAAGCGTCACTGCGCGCCGTCGTCGACGCCCATGTGGAGGCGCCTGAATTGGGCTTCATGGGCGAGCCCGTTGTAAATGTGCTGGCTCTCAACATGGCTCTTGACGCAGCCGGCTCATGAACTGAAATGGCTATGGCTTCTTTGGAAGCCATAGCTTGTCCACTGGTGGGTTAAATGCCTGACGATAATCGTGATATGCCGAGCAGACCATCGCCGGATGCGCTGCTTGAAAACGCCCGGCGCGAGGCGCGAGGGCGGCTGAAGATTTTTCTGGGCGCAGCTCCCGGTGTCGGCAAGACCTATGAAATGCTGATGTCTGGCCGGGCAAAACTCGCAGATGGTGTCGATACCATTATCGGTGTCGTGGAAACGCATGGCCGCAAGGAAACCGAAACACTTGTGCAGGGTTTCGAGATCATTGCGCGCCGGAACATTGATTATCGCGGCCAGGCGCTGAACGAGATGGATCTCGACGCCATTCTTGCCCGTCGACCGGCGCTGGTTCTGGTCGATGAGCTGGCCCACACCAATGCGGCCGGCAGCCGGCATCCCAAGCGCTATATGGATGTTCAGGAAATTCTCGCGCAGGGCATCGATGTCTATACGACATTGAACATTCAGCATGTGGAAAGCCTGAACGATGTGGTGGCGCAGATCACCCGTATCCGCGTGCGCGAAACGGTGCCGGACAGCATCATTGACCGGGCTGACGATGTTGAGATCATCGATATCACCCCCGACGATCTGATCAAGCGCCTGCAGGACGGCAAGGTCTATATGCCCCGCACCGCGCGGCGCGCCATCGAGAACTATTTTTCGCGCGGCAATCTGACGGCCCTGCGCGAGCTTGCGCTACGGCGCACAGCGCAGCGGGTGGACGAGCAATTGCTCAACCACATGCAGTCGCACGCCATCTCCGGGCCGTGGGCTGCGGGAGACCGTGTTCTAGTCTGTCTGGACCACGGCGGCAACGGCCCCGGTCTGGTGCGTTATGCCCGAAGGCAGGCCGATCGCCTGCGCGCGCCGTGGACGGCACTGCATCTGGACACGCCTCGCTCTCAGCAATTGTCGGAGGCGGAGAAGGATCGGCTGGCCGGCACCATGCGGCTCGCGCAGCAGTTGGGCGGCGAGACAGTAACCCTGCCGGCGCTCGACCTGACGCACGAAATCATATCTTATGCCAACGCCAATAACTTTACCCACATCATCATCGGCCGTCCCAGAAGGTCGTGGTGGCAGAGAATTCTGCAGCGTTCGCTGACGCATGATCTGATAGACCATGCCGGCGATATCAGCGTGCATGTCATTTCCGGCGACAAAAACGTGGAGAAGCCGGTCCAGACCGTGAAACCGGCAACGGCTCAATCGCGGTTTTCGATACTGCCCTATCTCAACAGCACCCTGTTTGTCGGACTGGCAATAGTGGCCGGCATCGTGCTTGACCAAGCCCTTGATGTTCAAAATCTGGCGCTGGTGTTCCTGATGGCGGTTTTCGCGGCAGCCGTGCGCGGAGGGCTGGGGCCTGGCCTATATGCTTCCCTGCTTGGTGCCTTTGCGTTCAATTTTTTCTTTCTTGAACCGCGTTATACCCTGACTGTCCGCGATCCCGAAAGCGTCGTGGCGCTGCTGTTCTATCTCGGTGTGGCGCTTGTCGCCTCAAATCTGACTGCGGCGGTGCAGCGGCAGGCCGCAGCTGCACGGATGCGTGCGCGAACCACGGAAGATTTGTACCTTTTTTCCAAAAAACTCGCGGTTACCGGCACGCTGGATGACGTATTGTGGGCAACCGCGTTCCAGATGGCGTCGATGCTGAAAGTCAGGGTCGTCCTGCTTCTGCCCGAAAACAATTCGATCACCGTCAAGGCGGGCTATCCGCCCGATGACACGCTCGTGGATGCTGACATTGCGGCCGCACACTGGGCCTGGGAACACAACAAGGCTGCAGGCCGGGGTGCCGATACGCTCCCGGGTGCCAAACGCCTTTATCTGCCGCTGCGCACCGGCAGCGGCGCCGTCGGGGTGGTGGGGCTGGACGACGACCGGCTTGGCCCGCTTTTCACACCTGAGCAGCAGCGGCTTTTCGATGCGCTGGCGGATCAGGCGGCACTTGCCATCGAGCGCATCCAGCTGGTTTCGGATGTCGATCGGGCAAGGCTTGCGGCGGAAACCGACCGGCTGCGCACCGCGCTTTTGACCTCCATCTCCCACGACCTGAAAACGCCGCTCGCCGCCATTCTGGGTTCCGCCGGAACGCTGAAGGATTTCGCCGACGACATTCCGCTCGAGGCGCGCACCGAACTGCTTCTAACCATCGTCGAGGAATCCGAACGGCTGAACCGCTTCATTTCCAACCTGCTCGATATGACGAGGATCGGTTCGGGCGCGATGGAGCCGAATTACGGATTGCATTTTGTTGGCGATATGGTCGGAACAGCGCTTTCACGCGCGGCGAAAATCGTTGTCAGGCACGAGATCGTTCTGGACATTCCCTCCGATCTGCCGATGCTGAAGGTCGATCCGGTGCTTTTTGAGCAGGTTCTGTTCAATCTGATCGACAATGCCGCCAAATACGCGCCCGAACAAACCGTAATCCAGATTCGCGGGTGGCGGCAGGGCAGACATGTCTTCCTGTGCGTTGCCGACGAGGGGCCGGGTATTCCCCCTGATGATACCGAGCGGGTGTTCGACAGTTTCTACCGTGTGCGCAAGGCGGACCATGTGCAGGCCGGGACCGGCCTCGGGTTATCCATCTGCAAGGGGTTTATCGAGGCCATGGGTGGATCTATTCGCGCTGAAAACAGATCAGGTCGCACGGGCGCGCAATTTATCATAAGCCTGCCCGTTCCCGCCGAAGTGCCGGTGCTTAATCATGACTAGGGCTGAAGGAGATCGGCAATGACCAATTCCGCCGTTCGCATTCTGATCGTCGACGATGAACCGCCGATCCGCAAACTTTTGCGGGTCGGTCTCTCGACGCAGGACTATGCGGTCAGCGAGGCGATGAATGCCCGCGTCGCGATGGAGTTGATGAACGAGGACAAGCCCGATCTCGTGGTCCTTGATCTCGGTCTTCCGGATATGTCGGGACACGAGCTTCTGGAGAAATGGCGGGGCGAGGGGCTTTCCCTACCCGTCATCATTCTTTCCAGCCGCACTGACGAGGCGGGTATCGTCAAGGCACTGGAGCTGGGTGCCGACGATTACATCACCAAGCCTTTCGGCATGAACGAGCTTGTTGCCCGCATTCGTGTCGCCCTGCGCCATCGCCTTCAGAGCCAGGGTGAGAGACCGGTGTTTCATACCGGCGATCTTTCGGTCGATCTCGTCAGACGCATCGTCAAGGTGGAGGACCGGGAGGTGAAACTCTCGCCCAAGGAATATGATATTCTGCGGGTTCTGGTCCAGCATGCGGGCAAGGTGCTGACGCACCGTTTCCTGCTGGAGCATGTGTGGGACGAGTTGACCGACGTGCAATATTTGCGCGTTTATGTACGCCAGCTTCGCCAGAAGATCGAAAAAATTCCGGATCAGCCGCGCTATATCCTTACGGAAACTGGTGTCGGCTACCGGCTGCAGGAGGTTTGAGGGCGCCGTTACGACACGGCGCCCCCGAATGTTTTGTCAGACAGCGGCGCAGATCGACAGGAATTCGTCGACATCAGTCTCGGTCGTTGCGAAGCTGGTGACCATGCGGATCAGCACCTCGTCCTTTCCAACCTTTTCCGGCATATCGCGGGGCACCAGCCAGTCGTAGAACTTCGCGCCTTTCTCCGTTGCCGCTTCAGCGGCGGCCTTCGGCAGAATGGCGAAAACCTCGTTTGCAGTGGTCGGCCATGCCAGACGGGCACTGTTAAGCGAGGCGAAGCCGGCGCGCAGCCGATTAGCCATGGCATTGGCGTGGCTTGCGAGACCCAACCAGAGATCGTCCTGCAGATAGGCTTCGAATTGTGCGGCGATGAAGCGCGACTTCGAAAAAAGCTGGGCGGTGCGCTTGCGCAGGAAGGCGAAGTCTTTGGCGAGCGCGGGGTCGAAAAACACGATCGCTTCCGCGCACCAGCAGCCGTTTTTCGTGCCACCGAAAGAGAGCACATCAACGCCGCGTTTCCAGGTCATTTCGGCGGGCGTGGTGCCGAGTGCGGCAAGCGCATTGGCAAAGCGTGCGCCGTCCATATGCAGCGGCAGGCCGTTCTCCTTGGCGATTTTGGCAATCGCGTCGATTTCATCGAGCGTATAGACAGTACCGGCCTCGGTTGCCTGTGTCATCGTAACCGCTGCGGCACGTCCGTGATGAACGGCGTCCTGCGGATAGCGCGAAATGCGCTCGATCAGATTTTCCGGCAGCATCTTGCCGTTCGGTCCCTCGACGGCAACCATGCGCATGCCGGAGAAGAAATCCGGCGCTCCACATTCATCCTCGATCACATGGGCTTCGGAATGACAGAAGGTCAGGCCGCCGGGGCGGGCAATGCTTGCCAGCGAAAGAGAATTGGCCGCCGTACCTGTAGCGACGAAAAACACCGCCACTTCGCGTTCGAATATTTCATTGAAGCGCTTTTCTATAGAAAGGTCGAGGGCGCTGGTGCCATAGGCAGCCGCAAATCGGGTGGATTCCCGCGAAAGGCGCTCGTTGATGGCAGGGTGGGCACCGGCCCAATTGTCTGAGGCAAAAAACATCTCTGAAAGCTTTCCGATGGCTGTTGTGCTGGTGTTGGGAATGCGTTGACGATGAACCGCAAAGTTCTAGGACCTAACCTCGCGGTTGGCAAATCCGGCAATGAAAGCAACGGCCCGAAGCGTTTTGTGACAAGAAAGTTTCGCGCAATGGGTCAGTATCGAAACTTCGCTGCAAATCTGCACTGCGACTAATTGGATTCGCACCCTTGCTAAACCCGCGGGTTTCTGCCAAAATTCTCTCGAATTGAGACAGCTTTGCTGTCCTAAATTTGGTCGAGCCGGATTGAATGCGGATTTTTCGGAAAGCGAAATTCGTGTCGAGCCGGATCTTCGCATGAAACCATGCAAGTAATTTTGCAGGAGGGACGAAAATGACAAACAAGCTGCAGGCAGACAACGTCGCCGCAACCCTGACCACAGACTGTCCCACCGCGGCTGCGGCCGCACCCGTTTCTGCGAAGGGGCGTTTCGCGGGCGGCCTGCCGGAAAAGCAGGGTCTTTACGATCCGCGCAATGAGCACGATGCCTGCGGCGTCGGCTTTGTTGCCCATATGAAGGGTCAGAAGTCGCACCAGATCGTCAAGGACGGCCTGTTCATTCTCGAAAACCTGACGCATCGCGGTGCTGTCGGCGCTGATCCGCTGATGGGCGATGGTGCGGGCATTCTCGTGCAGATCCCCGACCGCTTTTTCCGCGAGGAAATGGCGAGCCAGGGTGTGACGCTGCCGAAAGCTGGCGAATATGCCGTTGGCCACATCTTCATGCCGCGCGATCCGTCCCGTATCGATCACTACAAGAAGGTCATTGTCGACGTGATCGGCGAGGAGGGACAGCAGTTCCTCGGCTTCCGCGACGTGCCAGTCGACAATTCTTCCCTTTCCAAGGCACCCGATATCGCTGGCACCGAACCGCACCATGTTCAGGTTTTCATCGGCGCCGGCCGCGATGCGGCGACCAATCATGACTTCGAGCGCAAGCTGTTCCTGATCCGCAAGGTTCTCTCCAACCGCATCTACGACGAGGGCGGCGGGAAGGAAACGCAGGATTTCTATCCGGTCTCGCTGTCCTCCTCAACCATAGTCTACAAGGGCATGTTCCTCGCCTATCAGGTTGGGGCCTATTACAAGGATCTGGCGGACCCGCGTTTCGAATCCGCGGTTGCGCTGGTGCACCAGCGTTTCTCCACCAACACCTTCCCGTCCTGGAAGCTCGCGCATCCCTATCGCATGGTCGCCCATAACGGCGAGATCAACACGCTGCGCGGCAACGTCAACTGGATGGCGGCGCGTCAGGCGTCTGTTTCGTCGGCGCTGTTCGGTGACGATATCTCCAAGCTCTGGCCGATTTCCTATGAAGGCCAGTCGGACACCGCCTGCTTCGACAACGCGCTCGAATTCCTCGTGCGCGGCGGTTACTCCATGGCCCATGCCGTGATGATGCTGATCCCGGAAGCCTGGTCGGGCAATCTGTCCATGTCGGCTGAACGCAAGGCTTTCTACGAATATCATGCCGCGCTTATGGAGCCGTGGGACGGCCCGGCCGCCGTTGCCTTCACCGATGGCAAGCAGATCGGCGCAACCCTCGACCGTAACGGTTTGCGCCCGGCGCGCTATCTCGTCACCGACGACGACCGCGTCATCATGGCGTCGGAAGCCGGCACGCTGCCGGTTCCGGAAGAACGCATCATCAAGAAGTGGCGTTTGCAGCCCGGCAAGATGCTGCTGATCGACATGGAAAAGGGCTCGATCATTTCCGACGAGGACGTGAAGCACGAGCTTGCTGCCAAGCACCCCTATCGCACCTGGCTAGACCGCACCCAGCTCATTCTTGAGGATCTGAAGCCGGTGGAGCCACGGGCGCTGCGGCGTGACGTGTCGTTGCTCGATCGCCAGCAGGCCTTCGGTTACACCAGCGAAGATACCAAGCTCCTGATGTCGCCGATGGCAACAACGGGCCAGGAAGCCATCGGCTCGATGGGTACCGATACGCCGATTTCGGCGATGTCGGACAAGTCCAAGCTGCTTTACACCTATTTCAAGCAGAACTTCGCGCAGGTCACCAACCCGCCGATCGATCCGATCCGCGAAGAACTGGTGATGAGCCTCGTTTCGTTCATTGGCCCACGCCCGAACCTTCTCGATCACGAGGGCGCGGCCCGTGCCAAGCGTCTGGAAGTGCGCCAGCCGATCCTCACCAATGGTGATCTGGAAAAGATCCGCTCCATCGGCCACACCGAAGACCGTTTCGATACCAAGACGCTCGACTTTACCTATGATGTGGAGCGCGGCGCCGAAGGCATGCCTGACATGCTCGACCGCCTGTGCGAGAGGGCTGAATCCGCTGTTCGTGGTGGTTACAACATCATCGTTCTGTCCGACCGCCAGCTCGGCCCGGACCGGATTGCAATCCCCGCGCTGCTGGCGACCGCTGCCGTGCATCACCACCTGATCCGCAAGGGTCTGCGCACCTCTGTCGGCCTCGTCGTTGAAACCGGCGAACCGCGCGAAATCCATCATTTCTGTCTGCTCGCTGGCTATGGCGCGGAGGCCATCAACCCCTACCTCGCCTTCGACACGCTGCTCGACATGCACAAGCACGGCGCCTTCCCGAAGGAAGTGTCGGACGACGAAGTCGTCTATCGCTACATCAAGGCGGTGGGTAAGGGCATCCTCAAGGTCATGTCCAAGATGGGCATTTCCACCTACCAGTCCTATTGCGGCGCGCAGATTTTCGACGCCATCGGCCTGTCGTCGGAATTCGTCGAGAAGTATTTCTTCGGCACCGCCACCTCCATCGAGGGCGTGGGTCTGACCGAGATCGCCGAAGAAACCGTAACGCGTCACACGGCGGCTTTCGGCAAGGATCCGATCCTTGCCAACACGCTCGATATCGGCGGCGAATATGCCTATCGCATGCGCGGCGAAAGCCACGCCTGGACGCCGGATGCCGTCGCCTCGCTGCAACACGCCGTGCGCGGCAACAGCCAGGAACGCTACCGTGAATTTGCCGACATGGTGAATGAGACGGCGCTGCGCATGAACACCATTCGCGGCCTGTTCAAGGTCAAATCGGCGGAAGCGCTCGGCCGCAAGCCGGTTTCCATCGATGACGTCGAACCGGCGGTCGATATCGTCAAGCGCTTCTCGACGGGCGCTATGTCCTTCGGCTCGATCAGCCGCGAGGCGCATACGACGCTTGCGATTGCGATGAACCGCATCGGTGGCAAGTCCAACACCGGCGAAGGCGGCGAAGAATCCGACCGTTACATGCCGCTTCTGAACGGCAAGCCGAACCCCGAGCGTTCCGCCATCAAGCAGATCGCATCCGGCCGCTTTGGTGTGACGACGGAATATCTCGTCAATGCCGACATGTTGCAGATCAAGGTCGCGCAGGGTGCCAAGCCCGGCGAAGGCGGCCAGCTGCCCGGCCACAAGGTGGATGCGACGGTTGCAAAGACCCGTCACTCCACGCCGGGCGTCGGCCTCATTTCGCCGCCGCCACACCACGATATCTACTCCATCGAAGATCTGGCGCAGCTGATCTACGACCTGAAGAACGTCAACCCGGAAGCAGATGTTTCTGTGAAGCTGGTGTCGGAAGTGGGCGTGGGCACGGTTGCGGCGGGTGTCGCCAAGGCGCGCGCCGACCATATCACCATCGCCGGTTTCGATGGCGGCACCGGTGCTTCGCCGCTGACGTCGCTGAAGCATGCCGGTTCGCCCTGGGAAATCGGCCTTGCCGAAACCCAGCAGACGCTGGTGCTGAACGGCCTTCGTTCGCGCATCGCGCTGCAGGTGGATGGTGGTCTGAAGACCGGCCGCGACGTCATCATCGGCGCGCTGCTTGGTGCGGATGAATTCGGCTTTGCCACCGCGCCGCTGATTGCTGCGGGCTGCATCATGATGCGCAAGTGCCATCTGAACACCTGCCCCGTCGGCGTCGCAACGCAGGACCCGGTTCTGCGCAAGCGCTTCAAGGGCACGCCGGAACACGTCATCAACTACTTCTTCTTCGTGGCTGAAGAAGTGCGCGAAATCCTCGCCTCGCTTGGCGTTACCAAGCTGGACGAGATCATCGGCGCTTCCGAACTTCTCGAAAAGGATGAGATGCTGGCGCACTGGAAGGCCAAGGGTCTGGATTTCAGCCGCATCTTCCACAAGGTAGAGGCTCCCAAGGAGGCAACCTTCTGGACCGAGCGTCAGAAGCACCCGATCGACGATATTCTCGATCGCAAGCTGATCGAGAAGTCGCTACCGTCGCTGGAAAACCGCGAGCCTGTCGTTTTCGAAGTGCCGATCAAGAACGTCGACCGTTCCGCCGGTGCCATGCTGTCAGGCGCGCTTGCCAAGCGCTGGGGCCATAAGGGTCTGAAGGACGATACGATCCACGTGACGCTGCGCGGCACGGCCGGTCAGTCCTTCGGCGCGTTTCTCGCTCGCGGCATCACCTTCGATCTGGTGGGTGACGGCAACGACTATGTCGGCAAGGGTCTTTCGGGTGGCCGCATCATCGTGCGCCCGCCGGAAAACACCCGTATCGTCGCGGAAAACTCGATCATTGTCGGCAACACCGTTCTTTACGGCGCCATCACCGGCGAGTGCTATTTCCGCGGTGTTGCGGGTGAGCGCTTTGCAGTGCGCAACTCCGGCGCGGTCGCGGTTGTCGAAGGTGTCGGCGACCACGGTTGCGAATATATGACGGGCGGTATTGTCGTGGTGCTCGGCGAGACGGGCCGTAACTTCGCGGCCGGCATGTCCGGTGGCGTGGCTTACGTTCTCGACGAGAAGGGCGATTTCGCCACCCGCTGCAACATGGCCATGGTCGAGCTGGAGCCGGTTCCGGAAGAGGACGACATGCTCGAGAAGCTGCACCATCACGGTGGCGACCTCATGCACAAGGGACGCGTTGACGTCTCCGAGGACATGACGCGTCACGACGAGGAGCGGCTCTACCAGCTGATTTCCAATCACTTCCATTACACCAATTCTGCACGCGCCAAGGATATACTCGACCGCTGGAGCGAGTTCCGTCCGAAATTCCGCAAGGTCATGCCGGTCGAATACCGTCGTGCGCTTGAGGAAATGGAGCGCATGCGCATGGGCGTCGCGGCGGAATAATCCGCCGCGTGGGGATACTACACCAACTGGTCTCGCTGATGATCGCGGTCGCCGTTCCCATGGTGATCTATTGGACAAGCGGCGAGACCGGATTTGAATTCATCGTATTGGGGGCGGCTTTCGGTTTCGCTTACTGGTACTGGGGCCCGACAGGCGCTCCGCTTTGATGTGAGGACATAAACGTGGGCAAGGTTACAGGTTTTCTTGAGATCGACCGGCAGGTGGGCAAGTATCAGCCCGCATCGGACCGTATCCGCCATTTCCGCGAATTCACAATTCCGATGTCGGATGCCGAGGTGCAGAAGCAGGCGGCGCGCTGCATGGATTGCGGCATTCCCTACTGTCACGGCCCGACGGGCTGTCCCGTGCACAACCAGATCCCCGACTGGAACGATCTGGTTTATAACAACAATTGGGAAGAGGCGATCCGCAACCTCCATTCCACCAACAACTTCCCGGAATTCACCGGCCGCGTCTGTCCGGCACCCTGCGAGGAAGCCTGCACGCTGAACCTCGAGGATGCACCGGTCGCCATCAAGACCGTCGAGCAGGCGATTGCCGACAAGGCCTACGAGCTGGGCTTTATCGTGCCGAAGCCGGCGACGATCCACACCGGCAAGAAGGTCGCCATCATCGGTTCCGGTCCTTCCGGCATGGCGGCAGCGCAGCAGCTTGGCCGCGCCGGTCATGAGGTCCACGTTTACGAGCGTGAATCGAAGCCCGGCGGTTTGCTGCGTTACGGTATTCCGGATTTCAAGATGGAGAAGAACTTCATCGACCGCCGTGTCGAGCAGATCAAGGGTGAAGGTGTTACCTTCCATTGCGGCGTCAACGTCGGCGTGGATGTAACGGTCGAAGCGCTTCTGGCTGATCACGATGCGGTTCTTTATTGCGGCGGTTCGGAAACCCCGCGCCCGGCCGGCATCGGTGGCGCCGATTTCAATGGCGTTTACGACGCCATGCCCTATCTCGTGCAGCAGAACCGCCGCGTTGGCCGCGAAAACATCGACAGCATCGGCTGGCCGGCCGATCCGATCCTCGCCGGCGGCAAGCATGTCGTCGTCGTCGGCGGTGGCGATACGGCGTCTGACTGCGTCGGCACGGCCTTCCGTCAGGGTGCGGTTAAAGTCACACAGCTCGATATCCGCCCGATGCCGCCGGAAAAGGAAGACAAGCTCGCCGTATGGCCCTTCTGGGCAACGAAAATGCGCACCTCTTCTTCGCAGGCAGAAGGTGCCGTTCGCGAGTTCCAGGTTGCCACGCTTGAATTCGTCGGTGAAGACGGCGTTTTGACGGGTGTGAAGTGCTGTCAGGTGGACGACCGGCGCAAGCCCATTGCCGGTACGGAATTCATCATCAAGGCTGATCTTGCCTTCATCGCCATCGGTTTTTCCGGTCCTTTCACCGATAGCGTGCTGAAGGAAATGGATGGCAAGCTGTCGCTCAACACCGATCGTCGCGGCTCCACCAACGTGATCGCCAACGAAACGGACTACAAGACCTCGGTCGACAAGCTGTGGGCGGCAGGCGACGTTCGCCGTGGCCAGTCGCTGGTGGTCTGGGCAATCCGCGAAGGCCGTCAGGCGGCACGTGCTATCGACGAAGAGCTGATGGGCGCAACCGTCCTTCCGCGCTGAGCGAGTTGATGCGGCGCAAGCCGTCGTAACGAAAACAAAAGGGCCTGTTGTATTTCACAACAGGCCTTTCGTTTGACTGGAGAACCGAAACGCGATGGAGGTGTCGCATTCAGGGGGACGGCAACATATCGTGCCTGAGAATTGCAATTACATTACGTGGTGTCCGAAGACAGGATTCGTTTCAGCAATAGGGAAGGCTGATGCGGAAGGAGGCGCCGCCGGATGGGGAATCACTGATGCTGATCTCGCCTCCATGGTAGCGGACAATTTCCTGCACGAGGTTGAGACCGAGCCCGGTACCGCGATCCTTCGGTATCAACCGGTGAAATGCGTCAAACACGGCTTCCCGGTCCTCTTCGGGAATTCCGTTGCCTTCGTCGGATATGTCGATCACGCGGTTGGCGCCCAGTTTTATGGTGATCGTTCCGCGATTACCGCCATGTTCGATGGCGTTTTGCACGACGTTCATCAGGGCGCGTTGCAGCGAGGCGTCATCGGCAAGGGCGAGGATCGGCTCTTCGTCCGGCTCGAACGAAAGTTCGTAGCCTTGAGAGATTGCAAGCGGCGCCATATCAGCGACGACAGACCGGCAGAGGCCGACAAGATCTAGTGGAATAAGCGACGCCTTTTGCCCGCCAAGTCGTTGCAGATCGAGCAACTGTTCGGCAAGCACGGCGATACGGCTGGCATCGGCTAGTATCCGGCTCCGGTCCGGTCCGTCCAGCAACGTTTCGACACGGGTCTGGAGAATGGCGACAGGGGTCCGCAATTCATGGGCGGCGTCGAGAATGAAGCGCTTGTGCCGCTCGTAACCATCGTCCAGCCGTTTCAGCGCGCCGTTGACGGCATGCACGAGCGGCTGCACCTCCCATGGAATATCGCTATCCGGCAATCGATATCCGCGCTTGTCGATGTCGATGCTTTCCGCCGTTCGCGCAATAGCGGAAAGTGCGAAAAATTCCCGACGGATGATCCATGGAATGGTCACGATTGTCACAATGGACATGATAAGGAGGATCGGCATGATCAGTATGTTGGAGAACAGTAGGACGGGGAATGCCATACTGAAGGCTCCGCCCTTGCCGACCATAACGAATTCGCCCGCCGGTCCCGATGCACGACGCACGACGGCGATTCGCAAGACAGCAAGATAGGAGTAGGACAATGCCGCATCGCGTACGTCCGACACTTTGACGTCGCTAAGCTGTTGATCCATGTTGCTAAAGGCCTCAGGCACCGGCCCACCCTGCACGATCTCACCTTTCTCGCTGACCGCAACGAACCAGAAACCGGGCATGCTGTCGCGCAGCTCGACAAATTCATTTGTTTCGTCAAGCATCAGCCGGCCATCCTTGTCACGCATGATGGCATTGGCTGTAATCTGGGCCGCTGCCGGGCTGAGAAGGGCGCTGCCCGAGGCGCCGCTGGACAGGTAAGCGACGAAGGCGGCAGTGACGATGAAAAGGCTGCCGATCTGGAAAAGCAGCAATTGAATGGTCAGGCGTCGCTTGAGCGATTTCCTTCCGGCCGATTTCATGAGGCCGCCCTCAGCAGATAACCGACGCCGCGAATACCGTGAACCTCCAGACCCGCATCCGCTGCCTGCAATTTGCGGCGCAGACGGGAGATATGGGAATCAAGCGCATTCGACTGGATTTCATCGTCGAAATTATAAACCGCCTCTTCCAGTACCGATCGCAGCACCGTTCTGCCCTGCCGACGCAACAGGGCCTCAAGGATCAGCAATTCGCGTCTGGTCAGGGCAATAAACTCTCCCTTGATGCGGACTTCACGGGTTTCGAAGCAAAATTCCAGCTTGCCCAGTTTCGCCGTCATCGTCACGCTGCCGGCCGGCCGGCGCATCAGGGCGCGGATGCGAGCAAGGAGTTCCTCGACAGCGAAGGGCTTGGCCAGATAATCGTCCGCACCAAGGTTCAGGCCGTTCACCCGATCCGCAAGCGTGCCTTGCGCGGTCAGCACGATGACGGGCGGTGTGACGGGCAGCAGACGCAGATCTTCTACAAGCTGGATGCCATCGCCATCGGGCAATTGCCGGTCGAGCACGACAAGATCGTGAACACCGTCCATGATCGCATGCCGGGCAAGATCGAGCGTGCCGACATTGTCCACGATGATATCGAACCGGTGCAGGGCGGCGGAAAGGGCTGCTGCCATTTCGCGTTCGTCTTCAACAAGCAGCAGGCGCATGAATTGTTCTCGGCAGTGTCTGGCGTACGCCTTCCCGGAGAGGAAGGGGCGCGGGGGCATCGGATAAATATCACCGTGCAGTAAGGCGCGGGCAGGGGAGGGCAATTGGCCGACCCCGCATTTTCTGCAAAGCTGAATTTATCCTGCCATTGCCGGGTTGCCTCAACATTACGCCGGTTCGAGCCGTAGCGACGGCGGAGAAGTGGCTACTGTCTGGCCTGAGCAGTATCCGGGACAATCCGGTAGTCATCGATACGACCCGCCGGTGCATCGGCCATCTCGCCCCGCTTGGTCAGCCGTTCGCGTGGCGATTCCACCACCGAGACACGTGTCGATACGGCCGTCGAAGGGACATCGCCAAGCAGCTTGTCACCGCCATCGAGGTTCGGATCGGTCAGGCTGATCGGCTGGGTGCGCACCTGTCCCGCGTCGATGCCAAGCGCGGGCAGGGAGGTGAGTGCAGGCAAATTGCTGCCGTCCAGTTTCACGAGGTCCGGTCCGGCGCTGTCGAGGTGCCTGCGCACGAATTTCTCGACGTAAAAAGCAAGCTTGCGTTTGCCGGCCTGCGTCATGCCGACGCCATCTGCCTCACGCAGACGGGCCTGCTGCCCGTTCATGTCGTAGCCGGTGATGACAAATTTACCGGCCTCGTCGACAAAGCCGTCCCAGACATCGACGAATTCGCCGCCGTATTTTTCGATATGGCTGCGATAAAGCCGGTTGAAGCCGACGAGATCGGCCGAGAGTGAGGTTGACTGGAAGGCCGGCAGGCCAACCCACAGTAGCGGCACCTTCGGCCGGCCGGCAAGGGTCAGAAGTTCATCGATCCGCCGCTCATATTCCTTGAACCAGACATCGGTGCCAAATTTTTCCCTGGTATCGCCGATCTGCATCTGCTGGCGATCGTTCGATCCCATCATGATGACGATCGTGGCGGGATTTGTTTCGGTTATGAACTGCGGCAGATTGGCGAACCAGTCGTAATAGTCCGTGCGTACGAGGCCCGAAGAACCATTCGCGCGCACATCGACCGAAATTCCCGGAGAGCTGGCGAAGGCATTGACCAATTCTTCCCCCATGCCACCGGCCAGAAAATCACCGACGACCAGAACACGCCTGGCATTTTCAAGCTTGGCGGTCGGCTCCGGTTTTATGGTTCGCATCTGAACCACCGAAGGCGCTTTTCTTGCGGGTTGCGGGCGGGTGACTGATTTTTCACGCGGGGCAGCCGGGAAATCCCGGCGACTGCGGGGCTGGTATTCGCGGCCTGGCGTGTCCTCCCGGCCCACGGGCCGGCCAAACAGCATTTCGAACAGGGTGCGTCGCTGTTCCTGGGCGAAGGTTTGCGAAGGGACAAGCGGCGTGCACAAGACAGCACAAAGAATGGTGGCGCAGATGCGCCAGCCCGTACTTGTGCTTTTTGCCGCAGGTTTCCTACTCATGACATCGATCCTTCCGGATACTTCGGCGGCGTTGAAGACCGCCGCCGAATTCACCGGCATATTATCAATTCCGCAGTGCTCTCAGCAATCGCTGCGACGGCTGACCGTCGGTTTCCAGACCCATGCGCGACTGGATGGCGCTGATCGCCGCCTTCGAGCCGGAGCCGAAATTGCCATCGACTTCGCCATCGTAATAGCCAAGTTCTTTCATGCGGGTCTGGAGTTCGAATTTTTCACGAATATCCAGCGTGCCGTCCGGACGCGGCCATTTCTGCTGCATGCCGCCATAACCGGCGATCTCGTCAGCAAGCAGGCCAACGGCCAGCGCATAGCTGTCGGATGCGTTGTATTTCTTGATGGTGAAGAAGTTTTTCATCATCAGGAAACCTGGACCATTTGCCCCACCCTGCAGTTTCAGCATGGCGCGATCGGAGCCGCGGGTGAAATTCTTGCCGTTCGGGCGGGCAAAGCCAAGCTTGGTCCATTCCGCAATAGACTTCGTCTGCCCCTCATAACGGGCGCCGCCACGCGGCACGGCTGTTTCGTAACCCCAGGTCCGGCCGGGTTCCCAGCCGTTCTTGGCGAGTAGATTGGCGGCCGTCGCCAGCGCGTCCGGAACCGAGTGCCAGATGTCGCGCTTACCGTTGCCGTCCGCATCGACAGCATAGAGCAGGTAGCTGGTCGGAATGAATTGGGTATGGCCCATCGCCCCCGCCCAGGAACCCGTCAGCTGCTTGGGCGTGACATCGCCTGCCTGCAGGATTTTGAGTGCGGCGATCAATTGCGTGCGCGCGAACTTGGCGCGTTTGGGGTCGGAATAGGCGAGCGTGGCCAGTGCCTGCGGAATATTGTGCAGGCGCTCCGGCTTTTCGAGAACCGCGCCGTAATTCGATTCCATCGACCAGATGGCGAGAATGATATGTTTGTCGACGTTGAAGTTACGCTCGATCCAGTTGAGCGTCGTCGCGTGCTTCATCTTCATCTCGCGGCCGATGCGCACCGTATAGGGGTTGACGCGGGAATCGAGATAATCCCAGATCTGGGTGGTGAATTCCGGCTGGAAGGTCGCCTTGCGCAGCGCATCCGGATCCGGCTCGCTGACACCAGCAAAGGCTTTCTGGTAGGTCGCCTTGCTAATGCCTTCTTTCGCGGCTGTTGCGTAGAACTGGTTGATCCACTGCTTGAACCCAGCATCGGCCCGGGCCGAGACGGGGGCCAGCGAGATCGCCAGACCTGCAACCATCATGCAGCCGAATTTGCGGACATTTGAAAGGATCATCTTTGTCATCGTCAGTCTTTCGTTCTCTCGAATATCATTTCGATTGCGAAAACGCATCGGGCGTCGTCATGCATAACAAAAGAATGTCAACAAATTCTTTACCATTAATAGATGGTAGCGTCACCCTTTACAAAACGTTGTTATTTTTGAAATAACAACACTGTGCGGGGATTGTGATCAAGTTTTATCTCTCAGGAGGGATATGTGGTAGAACATAAGAAAATTCGGAAGGCCGTATTTCCGGTCGCAGGTCTGGGTACGCGTTTCCTGCCCGCAACCAAGGCGGTTCCGAAAGAAATGCTCACTGTCGTTGACAAGCCGGTCATTCAATACGTCGTCGACGAGGCGGCGGAAGCGGGAATCGAGCATTTTGTATTTGTCACCGGCCGTGGCAAGGCGGTGATTGAAGATTATTTTGATATTCAATTTGAACTCGAACAAATGCTGCGCGAGCGCAACAAGAATGCCGAGCTTACATTGCTGGCCGGCCTTCTGCCCAAGGCGGGCACGGCAAGCTTCACGCGTCAGCAGGTGCCGCTTGGTCTTGGCCATGCGGTCTGGTGTGCGCGTGATATCGTCGGCGACGAGCCTTTCGCCGTGCTGCTGCCTGATATGATCATGCATTCACAGAAAAGCTGCCTCAAGGGCATGGTCGAACTTTATGACCAGACCGCCGGCAACGTCATCGCGGTGCAGGAATGCGCTCCCGATCAGACGCATAAATACGGCATCGTCGGCGTGGGTAACGCCGTGGGCGAGGGTTTCAAGATCACTGAAATGGTCGAGAAGCCTGCCAAGGGTACGGCACCTTCGAATTTCTACATCAACGGTCGCTACATCCTTCAGCCTGAGATTTTCGACATTCTGGAAAATCAGGAACGGGGCGCCGGCAACGAAATCCAGCTGACGGACGGCATGTTGACGCTTGCCAAGTCCCAGGAATTCGCTGGCTATCATTTCCGCGGGCAGACGTTCGATTGCGGCGCCAAGGATGGTTTCATTCTTGCCAACGTTGCTTTCGCGCTCGAACGCGCTGACATCCGCCCCGCAATCGAGGAGCCGATCAAGGCTCTTATCGACGGACTGAAGTAATTTACCAACTGGACAACGGGATCCCGGCCTTCGCGCCGGGATTTCTGTTTGGGGCGACGCTATCGTTTCAGGACAAGCCCCGCGCCGACGCGCAGTTCGTTGCTGTCATAAATTGGCGTCCACTGATAACTAACGTCCGCCGTCAGATCGAGATAGCGGTTCAGCCCCCAGGTCAAGCCAGCGCCTGCGGTGTATTCCACGGCATCCTCGATATCGGAGGAGGGAAATGTCCGGTGCACGATCTGCCCGGTCAGCCGCGCGACCAGATTGCTGCGCAATTCATGGGTCAGCCCGGCATCCAGCCGATAGGAAATCCAGCCGCCCTGTGGTCCGCCGGCGAAATCCTCTATCGTCGTGCGCAGGCCAAGATTGACGTTGGTGCCGCGCTGCGGCGACCAGTTCAGTTCGCCGTCCAGTGTCAGCGCGCCGATGGAAGCGATGCGGTCGTCGTCATATTGTTTGCGTAGATAGCCGATGGCGGCCTCGCCGCGGGTCTTCTCGCCAAGATCGACCTCGGCTCCAATTTTGGCGCCGTAGGAATTCGAGGATCGTGCGTAACCGGTATTGTCCAGGCGCCTGTCATATTTGGTCGTTCCCGCGTTCAATTCGAGGAACGGGATCAGGGCCGGTGACAATTCGTAGCCGATGCGGCCGCGCAGGTTCGCGCCGTTTTGGTCGCGATCGCTAAGACTGATCGGCTGGCCGTTTATGCCCTTTGCATCCGTGTAGACCGTACGCGACAGATCGAGCGCCGCCAGCCCGCGCAGCTTGCCGAAATCCCGTTGGATCGATGCGCCGGTCGTGAAACGGTGTTCTCCGCCCTGAACGGCAGCGCCGGTCAAAGCGTTGGGGTCCGTGGTGCCTTCACGACTGAATTCGTAACCCGCCTTGAGATTAGCCGTCGTTTCTTCGCCGAGATCGAGGCGCAGATCGGCTTCTATCCGCGCCCTCGGCTCTTCACCATTCTTGCTGCCGAAATTTTTCTCCCAGGCGCCATCGCCTGTTACAGTCAGCGCATGGCGGGACCAGTCGCTGGTTAGCGTGCCGCGAATACCTGTCGTCAGGTAGTTACGTCTGGAAGGGCCGCCGGTGTTCGTCTGCTTTTCCGTATTGATCGTTTGGCTGATCGAAGGCCGCAGCAGGAATGTACCGAGCCGGATGCCGGGGGTTTGTCCGGGTTCGGTGGCTCTTTGCGGGTTTTCACCGCCGTCTACCGTTGGCTCATATGGGTTTTCCGCGTCGGCATAAGGCTGGCCCGCTTCTTCCTGCTGTTCGGAAATGGGGTCGCCCGGATTATTCGAGGGGCGCCATAGTTGCTGTGGCGGTGCTGCTCGCACCGTGCTTGCCTCGTTTTCAGTTGTCGTTGTGGGGTTCTCTGTCGGCGTTGAATCGCCGGATGGAACTGCGACCGGCAGCCGCGTGGCCGCTGTTTGCGCGAAAACAGTCCCCGGGGTGTAGAGAAGCGTACAGGCAAGCAGCAGCAGGGTTGCTGCTTTCCGCGACGTCGGCAGACGTGTGGCGGTGCCCTTCACAATCATTCCTCTTCACCCGGCGCATTTGGCCGATGTCGGATCGAAAGTTCGTCTCAGCATTTCCTGAAGCCGAATGAGCGGCAGACAGATGAAGTGGACGACCAAGAGACCAGACACGCGACGCAAGTTTTAATATCGCTTTAACAATAGGATTTTTATGGTTAACAGTTGATAAAGACCTCCCGGATTTCACCACATCTGTGGCTGCGGCAAAGCTGGGGGGCTTCCTCGTTCGATCTGGCCGCTTCGGCACCGCGACTGAAGAAAATTTGCCGAGATGCCCAATATTTCGAATATGATCAGATTTAAACGTTTCATTTTGATACGGAATCGCCCTATGATTGGGTGGAACTCGTCCGTTTTATTTTAGCAATCCAATTGATTTTTATTTTGTGTCACAGCGTCGTTTCATGAATCCCGTTTTGAACGTCAAGCAGGTCGGTTTTTATTGCTGGGATATTACCAATGACCGATTCTATCTAGACGAAGTCTGCGCTGAACTCTTGGGCATTCCTTTGCGGCAGGCGATGCAGGGCATCAGCATTTTCCAGATGCTCGAAAAAGTGGATATCGGCCATCGCAATCATGTGATCGAAACGGCGCTCACGACGCTCAAGGCCGCCAGCTTTTACCATCAGGAATATGCCGTGCGCCGTGATGACGGCTCTATCTCGTGGATAAGGACAGTCGGGCGATATCTGGTCGATGAAGAGAACATCCCTTTCAAGCGGATGGGAACGATGGAGGAGATTTCTCCGCCGAACCTGCGCCACTAAAGAGCGGCGATTTTCGGCTGTAGAGTGGACTTATTCCGGTTGAAATAGTAACAGTCGGCCATGATTACGAGAGCCGTCAAACTGGTTGAAGACAATGCGATTGAATCCGCCGTGCGGACGATTTCGATGGAGAGGGCTGGCCTTGCCGCTCTTGAAGAGGCCCTCAGGAACGGGCTTTCCGAACCTTTCTGCAAGGCGATCGAGACGATCGGCCAGTCTAATGGCCGCCTCATCATCACCGGTGTTGGTAAAAGCGGCCACATAGGCGCCAAGCTCGCGGCCACCTTCGCCTCCACGGGAACGCCTGCGTTTTTCGTGCATGCGGCAGAGGCCAACCACGGCGATCTGGGCATGATCGGCGGCGATGATGTGGTGCTGGCGATCTCCAAAGGCGGTGAAAGTTCAGAGCTGCGTAGCATCATCAACTATTCGCGCCGTTTCTCCATCCCGCTGATTGCACTTACCTGTTCGGAGAGTGCATCGCTGGCGAAGGCAGCCGATATCGTGCTTCTGGTTCCCAATGAACAGGAAGCCTGCCCGCTCGGACTTGCGCCTACCACCTCAACATTGATGCAGCTGGCACTTGGCGATGCCCTTGCCGTTGCGCTTCTGGAAGCACGCAATTTCACTGCCGGTGATTTCAAGGTGTTTCACCCCGGCGGCAAACTGGGCGCGGGCCTTACGCTGGTCAGCGATATCATGCATACCGGCGACCGGGTGCCGCTAGTCGGCAAGGGAACTTCCATGCCGGAAGCAGTCAGTGTTCTTTCCCGCAAGCATTTCGGCTGCGTCGGTATTCTCGACGAGGATGGCCGTCTGTGTGGCATCGTCACCGAGGGCGATATGGCGCGCAACCTGTCGCGCAACCTCGCGGAATTGACGGTGGACGACATCATGACCCGTACTCCGAAAACGGTCAAAAAATCGGTGCTGGCGACCAGCGCTCTCGCGACGCTGGAAAAATTCCATATCGGTGCGCTGATCGTCGTTGATGACGATAACCGACCAATAGGGCTGGTGCATTTCCACGATCTGTTGAGAATCGGTGTAGCCTGATCGCTATGGGCGGTCGAGCGGCTCTATCGTCAGGGTCCGGCCACGCGCAGCTGCGATCCTGACACGTGTTCCGGCTGGCATGTCCTCACCGTTAACGGACCACCAGGTATCGTCCAGCCTTATGCGGCCGCGTCCTTCGACAACCGGCTCCTGCAGGGTTGCTGTGCGGCCAACAAGGCTGGCTTCCCGTTGATTGAGGAAGGGTTCGTCGCTTGCCTCACGGTTTTTGCCGAAATATTTCCGGCCAAGCAGGGCGAAGGCGATGGAGAGGGCGGCAAACAGCACCAGTTGCAATTGCCACGCCCAGAATGCAGCATCCCAGAACAGCAGGGAGAGCGCGCCGATCACCAGCGCGGCAATGCCAATCCAGATCAGAAACACGCCCGGAGCGACCAGCTCGGCAGCCAGCAGAATGAAGCCGGCAATCCACCAGCTCCATGGTCCCAGTTCCGTGGCAAGCCGTTGCAGCATCGTCACTTCTCCGATGAAGAGCCGAAGGGATTACCGGGAATTGTCACGTTGATGGCCTGGGCCGAAGGCCGCGACGGCGGCACCGAGCGGGAAGATGCGGGGACGGCAGGCGCCGTTGGTGCATCGCCCTTGTCGCCGAAAACGTCACGGGCGATTGCCCCTATGCCGCCGAGCGAGCCGATCAATGCAGAAGCCTCCATCGGCATCAACACGATTTTCGAGTTTTTGGCGGTGCCGATACTGGAGAGCGCTTCGGTATATTTCTGGGCAACGAAGTAATTGATCGCGTGGACATTGCCGGCAGCGATGGCTTCCGACACCATGCGGGTGGCGTTGGCTTCGGCCTCGGCCAGACGCTCGCGGGCCTCGGCATCGCGGAACGCCGCTTCGCGCTGGCCTTCCGCCTCGAGAATGGCAGATTGTTTTGCGCCCTCTGCGCGCAGAATCTGAGCATTGCGGGCGCCCTCGGCCTCCAGCACCTGCGCGCGTTTTTCACGCTCCGCCTTCATCTGCCTTGCCATGGAATCGACGAGATCTTTCGGCGGCGCGATATCTTTGATCTCGATGCGCGTAACCTTGATACCCCATGGTCCCACCGCCTCGTCAACCACGCGCAGCAGGCGATCGTTGATGGCATCACGGTTCGACAATAACTCATCGAGATCCATCGAGCCCATTACCGAGCGGATGTTGGTCATGGTGAGGTTTTCAATAGCCATTTCCAGATTGGTGATCTGGTAAGCGGCCTGCGCGGCATTGAGGACCTGATAGAAAGTGACGGCATCAGCCGAGACACTGGCATTATCGCGGGTGATAACTTCCTGTGTCGGTATATGCAGAACCTGCTCCATCACATTCATCTTCGAACCGATGCTTTCGAAGAACGGCACGATGAGGTTGAGGCCCGGCTCGAGTGTGCGGGTGTAGCGCCCGAACCGTTCAACCGTGTAGCGATGTCCCTGCGGTACGGTCTTGATGCCGGCAAAGAGCACCAGAATAACCAAAACAACCGCCGCTATGACGACGATATCGAAACCGCCCAATGCAATCATCACTTTTTCCTCCAGCACCACAACCTTTTGGGATCTTACACCCGCATCGTTATGGCAAGATTACACCCAACCTTGCAACTCTTGTCGTACAACCTTTTCGAGAACTGTCATACCCTCGACGCTGTCGTTGAGACACGGGATGTGGGTGAATTTCTCGCCGCCATTATGCAGGAAGATTTCTCCGGCCTCACCGGCAATTTCCTCCAGCGTTTCAAGACAATCCGATACGAAACCGGGATTCATGACGGCGATGCGTTTGATGCCCTCGGATGCCAGCTTTTCCATGGTCTTGTCGGTATAGGGCTGCAGCCATTCTTCCGGCCCGAAACGCGACTGGAAGGTGATCATGAAGTTCTTCTCGGTCCGTCCCAGCGCTTCCTTCAGCAGACGGGCGGTCTTCTGGCAGTGGCAATAATAGGGATCGCCCTTCCTGAAGTAGGATTGCGGAATGCCGTGGAAGGAGGTGATCAGCATCTCCGGTTCCCAGTCCAGCGTTGCCAGATGGTTTTTGACGGAGGCGGCAAGCCCCTCGATATAGGCAGGATCGTCATGATAGGGCGGAACGGTGCGGATGGCGGGCTGCCAGCGCAGCTTCATCAGATGTTCGAAAGCCTTGTCGTTCACCGTCGCCGTGGTCGATGCGGCATATTGCGGATAGAGCGGGAATAGCAGGATTTTCTCGCATCCCTGCTCCTTCAGCGCGTCGATTTTCGAGGCGATGGAAGGCTGGCCGTAGCGCATGGCCCAGTCAACGACGACATTGGGCAAATCCTTCAGCGCCTGTGCCATTAGTTCGCCCTGGCTGCGGGTATAGGTGCGCAGATAGCTTTCGTTGCGATCGCGGTTCCAGATTGCCTCATAGGCCTTGCCGACCTTCTGCGGGCGCTTGTTGAGGACGATGCCGTACAGGATCGGATACCAGTAGAGGCGCGACCATTCGATGACGCGTTTGTCGCTCAGAAATTCCGCCAGATAACGGCGCATCGGCCAATAGTCCGTACCATCCGGCGTGCCAAGATTGACAAGCAGAACGCCGACCTTGCCAAATCTTACGCGGGGATGGTCTACGGGAAGTGCGGATAATTCTGTCGTCATGAATGACACCCTGAACTCGTACTGGTTGCGTGAGAACGTTTCCGTTTGGGATAAAGGGCGGAAACGCTCCATTTTTTGTTTTTATACATGGCCGGACGCAAACCGTGACGCGGTTTTGCCGGAAATGCTCAAGCTATATGCTCGTGCCGTCAATTTGTTCACGTGTTCTAGACGAAATTTGTAAGGATTGAACCACCTGCGGAGGTGATTTCCGAGGTGCGGTAACGAACGCATTGTCTTTTGATAAAACGCAGCCTGTAATGATCTGTTTTTAAAGGGAAAATAAGAAGCCGGCCTCATGGTGCGAGGCCGGCTTCCCGTCTGCGGCAAATTGCCCTGTCTGTGTGTTCGCGGCTTATTGAGCCGGAACCTCCAGTTCCTCGCCGATCTCGATATGGTTCGGATGCTTCAGCGTGTTTGCCTTGGCAATCCTGGTCCAAAGGGCACCGTCGCCATACTTCTCCGCCGCGATCTTCCAGAGCGAATCGCCCTTTGCGACGACATATTTGCTGGCGGCAGCCGCGGCCGCTGCCGGCGTGGTGGTGGCAGGCGCAGTCGCAGCAGGTGCTGCGGGAGCCGGGGCTGGTGTGGCGGCCGGAGCGGTTGCAGTTGCCGCCGGTGCTGTTGCGGCAGGCGCTGATGCAGCGGGCTTTGCCGGAGCCACATAACCGGCAGGCGTCACTTCGGTGATGCGGCCGTCCGTGAAGGGCTTATAGGGGCTGTTGGCCGTAATATAGGCAGCTACAGCCTCTTCGAGGTTGGGGCCGAAGTCATAGGCGTTGATCGCCTTGGTCGCGAATACCTTGAAGCCATCGCCGCCGGTGCGAACGTAATTATTCGCCGCAACAGTGTAGGTCTTTGCCGGGTCGAGAGGCACGAAAGCGTCGCCCTCCTTGACCTCGACCGCAGTAACGCGGCTGCCGGCTGGCTTGGAGCGGTCGAAGGAATATTTCATGCCTGAAACCTGCATGAAACGACCCGCGCCATCGTCGATCTGGCTGACGCCGTTTTCGAGGGCAGCGCGAATATCCTCGCCCTTCAGCTGGAAAGTCGCGACCGTGTTCTGGAACGGCAGAACCGTCAGGACTTCGCCCATCGAGACATCGCCGCTATCGATGGAGGAGCGCAGGCCACCGCTATTTGCGAAAGCGATGGTGACGCCCTGATCCTTGACGCGGGCAAGGGTCGCATCCGCTACCAGATTACCCATGGAGCATTCTTTGACGCGGCAAACCTTGCGGTCACCTTCGATCGGGCCTTCCGAAGTGCCGACGACCTTCGATTTCAGCGCCTCGATCGGAGCTTTCAGTTCATCGATACGCTTGAGCGTTGCTTCGTCGGGTTTGAAGGATGAATCGATCAGGATCGGATCGCCCTTGCTTTCCTTGACCACGCCGCTGTCATCGAAGACGACGCGCAGGTCACCCAGATATTTGCTGTATTGCCCTGCCTGAACGACCGGAACCTTGTAGCCGCCGGGATTGTCGACGAGTGTCGGATAAGGCCCTTCGGCCTTCTGGTCGGTGTTGGAGAGCAACGTATGCGAGTGGCCGCCGACAACGACGTCCACATCCGGGATTTTCGCGATAAATTCGAGGTCGCGTGGATATCCGACATGGGTCAGGGCAATGATCTTGTTGACACCCTCGCCTTTCAGCTTCTGCACCTGTTCGCTGATTTTCGCGACATCTTCCGCAATGGTGATGTTGGGGCCGGGGGTCGCAAGTTCCGCCGTGTCGTTGGCGACAGCGCCGACAATGCCGATTTTCTGGCCGCCGACTTCAAGGACGATGGACGGCTTGACGCGATCGCCGATTTTCGAGGCGGCGCTGGCAACCACATTGGCGGTCACGACCGGAAACTGAACCTTGTCGAGGAAGCCCGCAAGCCCGTCTTCGCTATCGTCGAATTCATGGTTGCCGACGGTCATGGCGTCGAACTTCATGGCGTTCAGCACTTCGGCTTCAACGGTACCCTTGTAGGTGGTGTAGAACAGAGAGCCTTGAAAATTGTCGCCGGCATTGAGCAGGAGAACGTTCTTGCCTTGAGCCTTGAGCGCGTCCCTTGTCTGGTTGATTGCGGTCAAGAGGCGCGCGGCGCCGCCAAAGCATTCGTTTTTGCCTTCCTCTTCCGCCGAGCAGGTCGAGTCGAATTTATTGATCGATTCGATACGGGAGTGAAAATCGTTAATGTGAAGAATGTTGAGTTCGTAGTCGGCCAGAGCCGCTCCGGCTGAAAGCGTTATCGCGGAAACGCTCAGCATACTCAGTCTCAAAATTTTCTTCATGGTCCCTCTCTCCTGTTCAAAGCGGAAGCCCTGGCCGGTCGATCATCATCAGGCCGTGCTCATTCTCTAGTCTGAAAGTATGTCAGTCTTTCAAAGCGCGATGTTTCCATTTAGCGGCAGCTGCCGCAAGCGGAAATTGTGACAGTGGCGCAATAAAGCAAAACGCACGCTTGAGGCGTGCGTTTTAAAAGCTCATGCCATTGAAAAGTCTGTGTTATCAGCCCTGACGCGTTAGCGAGAACTGGCTGTTGCTGTCCGTCGTGCAGTTCAGTTGTGACGGGGAGACGAGCGCGCAGTTGACGCGCGATTGCGTGTTGCGCACCAACGACGTCATGTTGATTTCATAGAGCGTCGGCGAAATCGTGACATAGGTGCCTGATGCCAGAAGCGTGTTGGTATCGGTCGAACGGGTGGAGAAAGCACCGTTCTGGAATGTCGATACGATGCCGTTGCGGTCGATCCAGCGGCCATCCACGGCCGGGCCGCGGGCAAGCGAGGGTGCCATCGACGTCTGCTGGGAGGGACCCGGCGCAACGCATGAAGACACCGCGATTGCGGCACAAAGCAAAGCAGCGCTTGTCTTGAAGTTCATGAGCCTGTTCTCCTGCGATTCGATGAAACCCTGATGTTTCGACCATGCCGTGAAGCGTTATTTATTTCAAGGCAACGTTGTTTGCTCTCCCGGGTTCCTGACATCCGTCATGAAAACACCTGCGTGACAAATATGAGACGCCATGTCCTCAGCGCACGAGGATGTTGCGGAACTGCCAGGGATCCGAGGTGTCGATATTGTCTGGAAACAGTCCCGGGCGACCGTCGAGCGGCGTCCAGTCCGTGTAATGTCCTTCGACCGGTCCAAGATAGGGACGCTGCACCTCAAGGCAACGGCGATAATCCATTTCATCCGCCTCGACGATGCCGGCCTGCGGATTTTCAAGCGCCCAAACCATTCCGGCCAGTACCGCGGAGCTGACCTGCAATCCGGTCGCGTTCTGGCTGGGGGCGAGCGCCCGTGCCTCCTGCAAGGTTAGCCGCGAGCCATACCAATAGGCATTTTTGTCATGGCCGTAGAGAAGAACACCCAGCTCGTCGGCACCATCGACAAGCTCGTCTTCGCCAAGCACATGCTGGATCGGCTGCGGCGTGCCGCCATTACCGAAAAGTTCGTGCAGGGAAAGGACGGCGTCGTTGCAGGGGTGGTAGGCATAGTGACAGGTGGGCCGGTAGATCAGATCGCCTTCGTCATTGCGGACGGTGAAATAGTCGGAAATCGAGATCGCCTCGTTGTGGGTGACCAGAAATCCATATTGCGGCCCTTGTCCGGGACACCATGTCCGTACCCGCGTATTGGCGCCGGGCTGATCGAGATAGATCGCTGCCTTGCTGCCCTTTTTTTGTTTTTTCGCGTTTTTCGGCATCCAGTTTTCATGCGTTCCCCAGCCGAGTTCGGCGGGCTGAAAACCTTCGGCGATAAAACCCTCGACGGACCAGGTGTTCCAGAATGCGCCGAAGGGCTTGGGATTTTTTGCCCGCTGCGTATCGCGCTCTGCCACATGCACGCCCTTGACGCCGAGCTGCTGCATGAGCTTTGCCCATGCCTGCTGGTCATGCGGTCGCGGCTCTTCGATGTCGAGACCGCTATCCTTGGCGAGATTGACCAGCGCCTGTTTTACGAACCAGGACACCATGCCGGGATTTGCACCGCAGGTGGAAACGGCCGTTGTGCCGCCCGGTTTCCGAGCCTTTTCTTTCAGCATGGTCTCGCGCAGCGAATAATTGGTACGGGAGGCATTGTCGGCGTCTGCATCGAAGTAAAAGCCGGGCCACGGCTCCACTACGGTGTCGATGTAGAGCATGCCATGTTTGCGGCAGAGCCTCATCAGATCGACGGATGCGGCATCGACCGAAAGATTGACGCAGAAGCCCTGACCCTGAACCCCTTTAAGGAGTGGCTTGAGCACCTCCTTGTAGTTTTCTTTGGTCAGATGCGTACGGATATGGCGAATGTTTCTCTCGGCCAGATACGCTGCGATATCCTCGCGCGGGTCGATGACGACGAGCCTGGTCTTGTCGAAGTTGAAATGACGTTCGATCAACGGAAGAGTGCCGCGCCCGATGGAGCCGAAGCCGATCATGATGATGGGGCCGTCAATATCGCCGTAAATCGGATGGTTTGCGTCCGTCATTCGTCATTTTTCCTTTTTAAGCCAATAAGTAAGCTAGATCATAAAAGCGTGCCACAATAAAGGGCAGGTGCATGACGGACATATGACGGTAGCGCAAGCCCGGGATGCGAAAGTTGTGACGGGTTGGTGTGTGGTGATCCCGTTCTGCGCGGTTGCGATCCGGCGAGATTGAAGTCGAGACCTTCCGACCGCATTCTTCCCCTTCGCATTTTAGAGACTACGTTTATAATCAAGTTCTTCTTTTCGTGTATATGCCCTAGGGCTTGGGGGCTTTTGCAAGATGACGAAAAGGGGGCTTTTCGTCATCACAGGAGTGTTGCCTGTTGAATAGTCTTATTGAGCGTGTCGCAGCGCTTCAGAGCGCCACCCCCGTTCTTATTGCACTTTACGATTCCGAAGACCGGTTGCGGCATGCCAACCCGTCGTTTCGGCAGAGCTTTCAGCTTGCCGACGATGATTTTTCGACCTGGGCGGAAATCATGCGCTTGAACCACCGTCTGCGAACCGGCGTGGTCGTCAGAAACAGCGATTTCGAGGGCTGGCTTTTGTCGGCGCAGTCCCGGCGCGGCAAGCTGCCGTATCGTGCCTTCGAGATGGACATGTATGACGGCCGCTGGTTCTGGATGACGGAGACGGTGCAGCAGGATGGCTGGATGCTGTGTGTCGCAAGCGATGTCACCGAATTGCGCCAGGGCTACAGAACCCTGCGGCAGGACCGGGATCTGGCGGTGCGCGCCTCGCAGACCGACGAATTGACGGGAACGGCGAACCGGCGTTTTGTTTTCGCCAAACTCGCGCTGCAGGTGGAGCGGGTCGGCAAGGGGCTTGAAGCGCCCTTTTGCCTTTGCACGCTCGACATCGACTTTTTCAAGCACATCAACGATCGTTTTGGCCACAAATGCGGCGATGCGGTGCTGCGCGATTTTGTCGGGATCGCCCATTCCGTCGTCCGGCGGGTGGATTGTTTTGGCAGGATCGGCGGTGAGGAATTCATGCTCATCCTGCCGCGCAGTTCGGTTGTTGAGAGCCGGGAGATCGTCGAGCGGCTACTGCAAAAGGTGCGTCTTTCCAGACCTCTGGCCGAGTTTCCGGATTTTTCCTATAGCTGTTCCGCTGGAATGACGACCTATCGGATGGCAGAAAGTGCCGACGATGTTTTCATGCGCGCCGATCAAGCGCTTTACGCTGCCAAGGAAAAGGGCCGCGACCGGCTTTTGGCGGTGACGGTCTAGACCAGCTCCGCCGCAATCAGCCCATGCAGCGAATTTCCCACGAACAGCCGTCGACCGGCAATATCCTCCGGCTTCAATGCCTGCCCGCGTGCCTTGCGCTGGCGGATGAGATCGGCACGCAGAACGCCCGGCAGAATACCGCTGTCGAGCGGCGGCGTCAGCAATTGCCCGTCCGGCATTTCGACGAAGATGCTGGTCGATGATCCCTCGCACAACTCGCCGCGCTCGTTGAGCAGCAGAACCTCGTCTGCATCCCCGGCTGAAAATTCGGCGCGGGCGGCATCATAGGGTTCCCGGCGCGATGATTTGTGGCGATAGAAGGTGTCGGTGGAATCAAGCCTGGTTTGCGTCGCGATGCGGATCCGCCAGACGGTTCCCTCCTGCAACGGCCGAAACTCGGCCGTTTCGATATCGAGCTCACCCTTGTAGTTCATGACCAGCTTCACGCAGAGCGGACTTTCGCCGCCCACCTTCTTCTCCAGTACCTGAACCGCGTTGGCCGGTGCTCGGAAACCGAGCGCATCGGCTGAGCGCAATAGCCGGCGCATATGCTGGTCAATGCGCTGAAAGCCCGATTGCGGCTCCCAGCGCAGCGTTTCTCTCAAGGTCAGATCGGCGGGTTTGCGTTTCATTGCCTTTGCTCGTCGCCTGTCATCGGTATTTTTCGGAGGCAATCAGGCCTGTTTGCTGTCAAGCGCTTCCAGTTCGTCGATCAGCCCTTCGATCACGGCAAGACCCTTGTCCCAGAAGGAAGGGTCTGTCGCGTCGAGGCCGAATGGTTTCAGAAGTTCCGAATGGTGCTTGGTGCCGCCTGCTTTCAAAAGCTCGAAATATTTCTCCTGAAAGCCGGTCTCGGCCTTCTGGTAAACGGCATACAGCGAGTTCACCAGGCAATCACCGAAGGCATAGGCATAAACATAGAAGGGAGAGTGGATGAAATGGGGGATGTAGGTCCACCAGGTCTCATACCCTTCGGAAATCTTGATCGCCGGGCCGAGGCTCTCGGCCTGAATGGAAAGCCACAATTCACCGATCTGTTCGGAGGTCAACTCACCCTGCTTGCGGGCGGTGTGCAGCTTGCGTTCGAATTCATAAAACGCGATCTGTCGCACGACCGTGTTGATCATGTCCTCGACCTTGCGGGCGAGCATGGCCTTGCGTTCCCTGACGTCCTTCGTGTCGTCAAGCAATTTGCGGAAGGTCAGCATTTCTCCGAAAACGGAGGCAGTTTCGGCAAGCGTCAGCGGCGTCGCGCACATCAGCGCGCCTTGATCGCCGGCCAGCACCTGGTGCACGCCGTGGCCAAGCTCATGGGCAAGCGTCATCACGTCGCGCGGTTTGCCGAGATAGTTGACGAGGACATAAGGATGGGCCGAAGGCACGGTCGGATGCGCGAAGGCGCCCGGCGCCTTGCCGGGCCGGGCGGGGGCGTCGATCCATTGCTCATCGAAGAAACGGCGGGCGATATCGGCCATCTCCGGCGCAAAATCGCCATAGGCGGACAGCACGGTGTCCTTCGCCTCATCCCAGGGAATGATAGTATTCGATGTATCGGGAAGCGGCGCGTTGCGGTCCCAGTAGTTCATCTGTTCCATGCCGAGCCATTTCGCCTTCATGGCGTAATAACGATGCGAAAGGCGCGGATAGGCGTTTTTCACGGCGGCAGCCAGAGCGTCTACGACCTCGCGCTCCACACGGTTTGCCAGATGGCGGCTGTCGGCGATGTCTTCGAACTTGCGCCAGCGGTCGGAAATATCCTTGTCCTTGGCCAGTGTGTTGGTGATGAGGGTGAAGACCCGCAGATTATTGGTGAAGGTGGTGCTGAGCGCCTGTGCTGCCTTCTTGCGAGTTTCCGGCTCCGGCTCCTGAAGCATATTGAGCGTTACTTCCAGCGAAAGGCTTGCGCCGTCTATATCGAAGCGCAGGTCGGCCATCGTCTCGTCGAACAGGCGGTTGAAGGCGCTGGCACTCGTCATCGATTTTTCGAGGAATAGCTGTTCGAGCTGGTCATCGAGCTGGTGCGGCTTGTCCTTGCGCAAATCCACCAGCCACGGCCTGTAGTGCCCAGCTAAGGCATCGTTTGCCATGCAGGCATCCATTACGGCGTCGTCGATGCGGTTCAGTTCAAGCGTAAAGAACAGCAGATGGGCGGAAATATCCGTCAGTTTCGCCTGGGCGTCGCCGTAAAGCTTGCCGTTTGCCGGGTTGGAGGTATCTGAAAAATACGTCAGCCCCGCAAAGGAACCGATGCGGCCGATAAGATCGTCCAGCGCTTCATATTCCTTGAGAGCAGCGCCGATGCCGTTGGCGCCCGTCGCCTTTGCGGCGTCTTCAAGCTTGCCCTTCCATTTATCCTCGAAAGCCGCCGCCAGCGTCGCCGCCTTCTCAATGTCGCCCTTGTATTCCGGCGAATCGCCCGAGGGATAGAGATCCGAGAGTTTCCAGCCGGGCAGGTCGCCAAGGGCAGGGCCGGAGGTTTCGGCAAGCGAAAATACGGGGTGCGGTGTTGGGCGATTGAGGGTCATCGAACGCGTCCTTGTCGTTATGCCTGCGCAGCATATGGGGCCTTTGTTTCCCGCAGCAATGGATAAAATGCAAGCAAATCTCAAAACTGGATGTTCAAATCTCCCGTGCCAGAGTGCACCACAAGGGACCGCATGACGCAGGTCCATAAACCGGAAACCGGAGCCAAAAATGACCGCGCATGTTCTCGTGATAGACGATGATCCCGTCCAGCGCCGCCTGCTCAAAAATGCGGTGGAACGTTATGGGCATCTGGCCTTGCTTGCAGAAAACGGCAGGGCGGGGCTGGAGCTGCTCAAGCAATATAGCGGCGAGATCAATGTTGTCGTCCTCGACCTGATGATGCCGGAAATGGATGGCCTTGCCTTCCTCAAAGCCGTTGGCGAACTCGGCACCGACGTCCCGGTCATCGTCCAGACGGGGCAGGGCGGCATCGATACCGTCGTGCAGGCCATGCGCGCCGGCGCCTTCGATTTCGTCGTCAAGCCGGTCTCGCCGGAACGGATCGGCGCCGCCATCTCCAATGCCCTCAAGCTCGACAGGAGAGAGGCAAAGGCCCGCACGGGCAGGCGCGGACGGAGCAATGCCGTGAATTTTACTGATATCGTTTCCGCAAGCCCGGCCATGCTGAGGGTGATAGAACTGGCGCAGCGCGCCGCCCAGTCCAGCATTCCCGTGGTACTGGAAGGCGAATCCGGCGTCGGCAAGGAAATGGTCGCCCGTGCAATCCAGTCGGCTGGCGACAGGGCGAACAAACCATTCATCACCGTCAATTGCGGCGCTATCCCGCACAATCTGGTGGAGAGTATTCTTTTCGGTCACGAGAAGGGCGCTTTTACCGGTGCCACGGAAAAACACGTTGGCAAGTTCATGGAAGCGGATGGCGGAACGCTGTTCCTCGATGAAATCGGTGATCTGCCGCTCGACGTGCAGGTAAAGCTACTGCGGGCAGTTCAGCAGGGCGAAATCGAAACTGTCGGTTCCGCGCGTGTGCAGAAGGTGAATGTCCGCCTGATTTCCGCCACCAACAAGAATCTCATCGAAGAGGTGAAGGAAGGCCGCTTCCGCGAGGACCTGTATTATCGCCTCAACGTCTTTCCTATCACCATTCCGGCGTTGCGCCGGCGCAAGGAGGATATTCCCCATCTAGCACGGGTGTTCGCGGAGCGTTTTTCGGTGGAACAGAAATTGCCAAATCCCGTCGGCCTCGATGCTAGCGCGCTGGCACTGCTAACGGCCTATGACTGGCCGGGCAATATCCGCCAGCTTGAAAATGCGGTCTTCCGCGCCGTCGTGCTGTCGCAGGGCGAGGAACTGGCGGATTCCGATTTTCCGCAAATCGCGCTGCAATTGCCGGAATTCGCAGGTAGGGACGATGCGGGTGAGTCGATCCGGTCGCCGTCTGGATCGTCGCTGAAACTCGCCGCCTATTCTCCGCCGCCGCCGGCCGCCGAAAGTCACGCCATTCTGGATGAGGCGTCAGATATTTCCACCACAATATATCGGGGAGGAAACCTGATCTCCAGCATGGACGACTCAGGCAATATCAGGAAGCTGGCCGAGATCGAAGAGGAGCTTATCCGTTTTGCCCTTCGTTTTTATCGCGGGCAGATGAGTCAGGTCGCAAGGAAACTTGGTATCGGCCGCTCGACGCTTTATCGCAAGCTGAAGGACTATGGCATTGATCCGGACGATCCGTTGCGGGATGCGGCCTGATTGCACAAACCGCCTATTCGACGGCAGATAGCAAGATTCGTTAACTTCTGAGCAAGGATATCCGCTTACCGTCTATAAACCTCTTGTTAGTGGCTGATTCACTATATAGAGGAAGGTTGCATCTGTGTGGCAATTTTGCCATCGTGTCACCGTATTTGACGTTCATTTGAGGCAATGTGACAGAAATTGTCTTCCAGGCGGGGATCGAATTGCCATATCTGCATCGAAATATCGCGCTGTCGACCAAGATCGCGCGCGGCTTGATCAAGGATATATGCACGAAGCTGTCGGCACGCGCTGTCACCTTTGCCTGCTTGATGCTCGCCGCAATGCCATTCGCAGGTGTCTCGGCGACGGAAGCTTTCGCCGAAACGCGCAGTCTCAAACTGTATTATATCCATACACGCGAGAAGGCGGTCATAACCTTCAAGCGCAACGGAAAATACGACCAGAAGGGTCTGCAGGAGCTGAACCGCTTTTTGCGTGACTGGCGTCGTAACCAACCGACGCGGATGGATCCGCGTCTTTTCGATCTTGTGTGGGAAGTCTACCGCCGCAGTGGCGCGACCGATTACATCAACGTTGTTTCGGCCTTCCGTTCGCCTGAGACTAACGGCCTCCTGCGCACGCGCACCAAGGGCGTGGCGGAAAAAAGCCAGCATATGCTCGGCAAGGCCATGGATTTTTACATTCCGGGCGTGAAGCTTTCCACACTGCGCGAAATCGGCATGCAGATGCAGATTGGCGGCGTAGGTTTCTACCCGACCTCGGGTTCTCCCTTCGTGCACATGGATGTCGGCGGCGTTCGTGCCTGGCCGCGCATGAGCCGTCAGGAACTCGTGCGTATCTTCCCCAAGGGCAATACGCTGCACGTTCCTTCCGATGGCAATCCGCTTCCCGGTTATGAACAGGCCTTGGCTGACTACAAGAAGCGCGTCAATTCTTCTTCCATTCAGGTTGCTTCCAGCGCCGGTGCCGGCCCTGCGTCCTCCGGTGGTGGCGGCAAGCGCAAGACTCTGTTGCAGGCGCTCTTTGGCGGAGGCGACGAGGATGAAGATCCCGATAGCATCGCTACGCCGCAGCCCGCAGAACGTCCGGCTGTCGCTCGCCCTGCAACGCCACCGCCTGCTGCACCTGAGCCAGAACCGACGATCGCCGTTGCTTCCGCCCAACCGCTTCCCGGTGTGAGCACTGCGCCGCTGCCCATTGCACGTCCAGCTTTCGGCAACCAGCCTCCGGCCAATACGGGCCTTGCCACCGCGCTTTATTCTCCTGCCCGTAATGCGGCGCAGGATGCCCTCCAGGCTGCGACAACACCGACGCCGACCTCTGCTCCGGCCGAGCGTCAGCAGTTTGCCGATCTGGCTGAGGTATCCGTGCCTGTGCCGACGCTTCTTGGGCCGCGTGGCATGCGTGGCGACGCTGAAGGATCGATCCTGACGGCATCCGCAGATGGTGCGACACCCGCAGCGACGGGCGAACTTGCGTCTATTCCGGTGCCGGCCAATCGTCCGGCTGTGGCGGAAGCCCTGCTGGCACAGGCCAATGCTGATCCGGAAGGCGACGAAGATCTCGCCGAAGAGCGGAAAGATACGCTTTCGCCGACTGTGGTTGCTGCTCTGGAACAGAGCGGTCAGGCTGCCCGTTCGCAGATCAATTCCGCTACCGTGCCGACAGCCGCGCCGTTCCCGGCTGCCGTCAACCACAAGGTTACAGTCGCTCCCGCCGAAACGGCGAAGGCTGAGCCAGAGGCAGGTTTCGGTGACGCCTTTGATCTGAAACCCTCCATCAATGGTGGGCTGACGGCCGGCTTGCCGACCAAGGGCTCACGCCCGAGCAGGCAGGATGCCGCCGTTTCCCATCAGGCCATGGTCGGCGGTGGTCGTCTGACGCAGGATCTGATCTCGGACTGGGCGCTCAACCAGAACAAGGGCTCGACCGGCCGTTCGGTGAAGGCGCCGCGCGTCGTCGCCAACCGTATGCTCAGCCACGACATGTCGGCTTCCGCCACATCGGCAAGCTTCAAGCCCGGTGCAGCGGCGATCGAGTCCAGCCGTTTCAGCACGCCGGTGAAGATGCACTGAGCCCCGCTTTCTGCAATGCGGCCGAAAGGCCAACAAAAAACCCGCCGGTGACGGCGGGTTTTTTATTGTGCTTGATATCGCGATATCAGACGCCGCTCTGGCCGTCCGAACCGATATAGGCGATGCGCACCATGTTGGTCGCGCCGGGGGTGCCGAGCGGCACGCCGGCGGAGATGATGATGCGGTCGCCCGGCTTGCCGAAACCTTCGGACACGACGATGCGACAAGCGCGGTTCACCATATCGTCCAGATCGCTGGCGTCACCGGTAACCACGCAATGCAGGCCCCAGACGACCGACAGACGGCGTGCGGTCTGGATGATCGGCGAAAGCGCAATGATCGGAACCTGCGGCCGCTCGCGCGCGGCGCGCAGACCCGTTGTGCCGGACGAGGTGTAGGTGACGATCGCCGCGAGCTTCAGCGTTTCGGCAATCTGGCGGGCAGCAAGCGAAATGGCGTCTGCACCCGTCGCTTCCGGCTGTGGGCGCTGCGCGTAGATGATGTTGGAATAATAGGGGTCCTGTTCCACCGTGCTGGCGATGGATGCCATGGTCGATACGGCTTCGATCGGATAATCGCCGGAAGCGGACTCGGCCGAGAGCATGATAGCGTCGGCGCCTTCGAATACGGCAGTCGCAACGTCCGAAACTTCCGCACGGGTCGGAACCGGAGCTGTGATCATCGATTCCAGCATCTGTGTGGCAACGACAACCGGCTTGCCGGCACGACGGCAGGCGCGGGTCAGCTGTTTCTGGATACCCGGAACGGCTTCCAGCGGCATTTCCACGCCGAGATCGCCGCGTGCGACCATCAATGCGTCGGAAAGCTCGATGATTTCTTCGATGCGCTCAATAGCCTGGGGCTTCTCGATCTTGGACATCAGGCCAACGCGACCGCGCGAAATCTTGCGCACTTCGGCCAGGTCTTCCGGGCGCTGAACGAAGGAAAGGGCAACCCAGTCCACTTCGTTGGTTGCGAGAACGGCGTCGAGGTCGACGCGGTCCTTGTCGGTCAGAACGCCGACGCCGAGCAAGGTGTCGGGCAGGCTAATGCCCTTGCGGTCGGAAATCCGGGTGCCCGAAACAACAGTGGTGACGATGCTCTTGCCGTCGCTCTTCTCAGCGCGCAGATGCAGCTTGCCGTCATCGATCAGCAGGCGGTGGCCAGGCTTGACCGCTTCGAGAATTTCAGGATGCGGCAGGAAAACGCGGGTGTTGTCGCCGGGCGTATCGTTATTGTCCAGCGTAAACGTCTGGCCGGGAACGAGATCAACCTTGGTTTCGGCAAATTTACCGACGCGCAGCTTGGGACCCTGCAAGTCGGCCAGAATGCCGATGGGACGGCCGTTACGGCTTTCGACGGAGCGAATACGCTCAATCAGCGTCCGCATCACGTCGTGGCTCGCATGGCTCATGTTGATGCGGAAGAGATCGGCGCCGGCCAGATGCAGCTTTTCGATCATTGCCTCGTCGGAAGAGGCGGGGCCGAGAGTTGCAAGAATTTTGACTTTGCGGTTACGCTTCATCAGTTTTGATTTCCCTGTGTGCCTGGCGTATCGGAAAGCTGGACCATCCAGCTGCCCTGTCTGCCCGTGTCATATTCCTTGAAACCCATTCTCTGGAAGCTGCGGGCATAACAATCGTCTACGCCGGCGATTTTGAACTCGTTTTCCGCCACGCACATGTTGACGTCACCGGTCCAGCGGCCGCCGTGAGCGGCGTCCTCGGCATAAAGATAATAATAACGCGACTGCAACTCACCCTCTATCAGCGTTGCGCAGGTGGAGGAGGGGACCTGCCACCAACCTTCACTGACCCAGCCGTCCTGCGCCCGGTAGCCGATTGCGACCCCCACGAGGTTTTGCGTGCTGTTGCAGACGCGGAAATCCGCATGCGCGGCCTCCACGAAGACAAACGGGGTCAGAAACAATGCCGCTGCGGAGAAAAGACGGGCAAGATGCCGAAAGTGGCGAGGAAGAGCGAGAGATGACTGAGTCACGGCTTCCATCCGGATTCCATGGTTATAATGAACACACTTCTTGGCGTGGCCGCCAAAGAAAGTCAACGCGAGTTTAATCGATTATATTGTTCGTGGGATCGTGAGTGCGATAAGGTAGATGGCTGTTCTGTCGCCGAAACTTGCGCCCGGCCTCAAGCCATGCCATCAAGCTTTTCTCCTCAATCCTGCCCCAGAAAATTATCGATGAACGACTTCATACCCTATGAAATCATAGAAGGCGATTATGACAAAGGCATGGTTCTTCTGGCGGACCATGCCATGAACCTCCTGCCGGCACACTACGGCAAACTTGGCCTTCCGCAAACCGCTTTTCATCGTCACATCGCATTTGATATTGGCATTGAAGGGCTGACGCGTTCTCTTGCGGCCCGCCTCGGCGTGCCGGCCGTGCTTGGACGATTTTCGCGCCTCCTGATCGACCCCAATCGCGGCGAGGACGATCCGACCCTTATCATGAAGATTTCGGACGGGGCGATCATCCCCGGCAACCACCCGATTTCGGATGATGAATGGCAAAGACGGATCGAGTTTTTTCATCGTCCCTATCACAATGCCGTCGATCGCGTGCTCACCGGTGTAGCGCAGTCATCGGGGGAAGCGCCGCTTGTTCTGTCGCTGCATTCGTACACGCCATTCTGGAAAGAAACACCGCGGCCCTGGCATGCGGCGGTTCTGTGGGACACGGATAATCGTGCGGTCGATCCGCTTCTGGCGCATCTGCGCGCGACCGGCGACATTCTCGTTGGTGACAACGAACCCTATGACGGGGCGCTGAAGGGCGATACCATGTATCGCCATTGCATGATGAAGGGCATACCGCATGCGCTTCTTGAAGTTCGGCAGGATTTGATCGCGGATGAGGAAGGGATTGCCGAATGGTCGGACCGGCTCGCTCCCATTTTCGCCGCAATGAACGACGATCCCATTTTGCATGAATATGAGCTGTTCACCTCTCGCACCGGCCCCTACTGAGCCTGGAGCTGCCCCATGACGACACCGAATGACAAACAGCAGATTGAATTCGAGGCCGCCGCATTTCGCCGTCTCGTCGAGCATCTTCGCGAGCGCCACGATGTGCAGAACATCGACCTGATGAATCTCGCGGGCTTTTGCCGGAATTGCCTTTCCAACTGGTATGGGGAAGCCGCTAACGAGGCCGGCGTTGCACTCACCAAGGAGCAATCCCGGGAAATCGTCTACGGAATGCCCTATGAGGAGTGGAAGGAAAAATATCAGGCGAAGGCGAGCGACGCCCAGAAAGCCGCCTTTGAGCAGAACAAGCCAACGGAATAACCCCCGAGCGACGGAAACGACTTGACGTGAGGCCCGTCAGTGGGCAGGTCACAGGCCGGAATTTTTGCTGCCCGGCTGGCGGCGACCGGCGAAGGCTTCGCCTGGATTTAATGAACAAGGCTCACCCGAGCTGCTACCAATGAAGGATGATATGATGGACGAAACGAGCACCACCGAAACCGTCGCCGCCGCCGAACTGCGTCAATTCATCGAGCGCGTCGAGCGTCTCGAAGAGGAAAAGGCCGCCATTCAGGGAGACATCAAGGATGTCATGGGCGAGGCGAAGGGTCGTGGCTACGATACCAAGGCGATCCGCACCATCATCCGCCTGCGCAAGAAGGACGCCAACGAGCGTATCGAGGAAGAAACCATTCTTCAGACCTATATGGCTGCGCTTGGCATGGAATGATCGTTTGACGGTCCCACAATGAAAAATCGCCGCTTTTGCGGCGATTTTTGTTTGGATCGTCTGCGATATTCAGCTGCGAGTGCCAGCCAGCTTTTCAGAAAGGTCAGCGGCCTCTTTGCGGGCGTCCTTGTCCGCGGGATAGAGCGCGAGATAGCGTTCCCAGGCTTTCAGCGCCAGATCGTCACGGCCTGAGGCTTCGAGGATGTTTGCAAGGCTCGCCAATGCCGGAAAATAGCGCGGCTCCTTCTCCAGCGTCAGATTGATATCCGCCATCGCCTTTCGGGTGTCGCCATCCGCAAAATGCACCATGGCGCGGCGATAGGGCGCCTGCACGTAGTCCGGATCGAGTAAAATAGCCTGGTCGAGAAAATCGTAAGCGGCGGCGTTGCGCTTGTCGTCTGCGGCTTCACCTGCCCATTGCATCAGGAGATTGATTGTCGCGCTGCCGGAATCGTTCCATTCGGAAGCGATCTGGTTGGCAATGCTGCGCGCCTTGACCGCATTCCGCTCTTTTTTCAGCGATGCGAAAAGACTGTCAACTGTCTTTGCAGGTGAAGGCGCAGCCTCCATGGCTGCGGGAGGCTGACTATCTGCCGCATGACCAAGGGACGCCATTCCTGAAAGCAGGAGGCCCGAAAGCAGGAAACCCTGAGCGACGATGATAGCCGTGCAAAAACGATTTGGGCGCATGGGTTAAAGCTTAACCCGACTGCGCCCAATATCAAATGCAAAGTTCTGCACTGTCAACAAAGTGATCCGCGATGTGATCGCGAACCGCAGTGGCACTCAATCAGCCCTGACGAGCCTTGAAGCGCGGGTTCTGCTTGTTGATGATGTAGACGCGGCCCTTGCGGCGAACCAGGCGGTTATCGCGATGACGGGCCTTAAGCGCTTTAAGCGAATTCTTGATTTTCATTTTACTGGTCCGCAGTTTTGCACGGCTTTTACCGTGCTTATTCAAACAATCAAAAGCGCGCAACGGGGCGCGCTCTTTTCGGTTGGCAGGCAAATACCCGTTTGACCCCTGCCTGTCAACACTTCCAGACGTCTTTGCCTTAAAAGACTGAGGCTTTTCCTGTGTGCAAAAGCTCGGTCACATGGCCCATCTTGCGGCCAGGCCGTGCTTGTGTCTTGCCGTAAAGATGCACGAGACAGTCTTTTTTCGAAAGCCATGCTGGCACATCGTTGATGTCATCGCCGATGAGGTTCGTCATGACGCAATCCGAATGGCGGGCCGTGCTGCCGGGGACAAGACCGGAGACGGCTCGTATATGCTGTTCGAATTGCGAGACCACGCAGGCCGCTTCCGTCCAGTGGCCGGTATTGTGCACGCGCGGCGCCATTTCATTGGCAACGAGCGAACCATCTGGCAGCACGAAAAACTCGATGCCGATCACGCCGACATAGTCGAGCGCAGCCAGAAGCTTTTCCGCCGATTGCACGGCAACCGCCTTCGCCGCATCGGAGAGTGCTGCCGGCACCGTGGATGTATGCAGAATGCCGTTCAGATGAATGTTTTCGGCCGGATCGTAGCAGGTAACGGTGCCATCCCTGAAACGGGCGGCAATGATCGAGATTTCCCGCTCGAAAGCGACGAAGCTTTCGAGGATGAGCGGCACGCCACCGAGTGTTGCGAAGGCGCCTGCGATGTCCTCACTACCCTTGAAAAGCCTCTGGCCCTTGCCGTCATAGCCCATGCGGCGGGTTTTCAGCACACCCTTGCCACCAAAAGCGGCCAATGCCGCCTCCAGTTCTTCCTGATTATCCACGGCGCGGAAATCGGCGGTCGGAATGCCGCAACCGTTGAGGAAGCGTTTCTCCGTCAGCCTATCCTGCGAGGCGCTGAGAGCCTGCGGCGGGGGATAAACGGGAACTGAAGCGCTCAGCGTCTCGGCTGCGGTGACGGGTACGTTCTCGAATTCGTAGGTCACGACATCGCAAAGGCGAGCGAGTTTCGCAAGCGCCGTCTCGTCACCGTATTCCGCGACGATCTGGCTGTTGCAGACCTGCGCCGCCGGACAATCGGCTTGCGGTTCGAGAACGATGGTGCGGTGGTTGAGGCGTGCGGCGGCCATTGCCAGCATGCGGCCAAGCTGCCCGCCGCCGATGATGCCGATGGTGAGATTGTTCGTATTCATCGTCGTGTCAGAGGCTGTCACTGGGCGCTGTCCATGGGATATTCGGCAACGGCCGCTGACTGGCGCGCGCGCCATGCATCGAGCCGGTCTGCCAGGTCCTCGTCACCCAGCGCCAGAACCGCAGCTGCCAGAAGTGCTGCATTGATAGCGCCGGCCTTGCCGATGGCAAGCGTTCCGACGGGAATGCCAGCGGGCATCTGGACGATGGAATAGAGGCTGTCCTGCCCGGACATCGTCTTGGATTGTACCGGGACGCCGAAAACCGGCAGCGGGGTCATGGCGGCGGTCATGCCCGGCAGATGGGCGGCGCCGCCGGCACCCGCGATGATGACCTTGAAGCCTTCGTCTTTCGCGCCATTGGCAAATTCATAAAGGCGATCAGGCGTGCGGTGGGCGGAAATGATGCGGGCTTCGTATTCCACGTCCAGCGCATCCAGCGTATCGGCGGCATTCTTCATGGTCTCCCAGTCGGACTGGCTGCCCATGATGATGGCGACGGGGGGTGTTTCTGCTGTCACTTCGCTTCTCCGGCTTACAGCATAGGCGCAAAAATCGATTTTGATTTCTGCAAGGCACGATGCGTAAATTCAATAGATTAGAGCGTCTCTCGTGCATCCGGCAGGAAGCACGGAAGCCACTCTAGGCAATGATATCGGGAATGACCTGATCTTCGATCTGGGTCATCTTGTCCTTGACGGCTAGCTTTTTCTTTTTCATGCGTTGTATTCTCAGCGCATCGCAGTTGGTCTGGATCATCGCGTTGATCGCAGCGTCATAATCCTCATGCTCCTGGCGCAGCCGCGCCAGCGTAAGCCTGATGTCCGCCTGGTCCTGATCGGGCATCTTGTCATCCCCATTTTATGCCAGCCGGAGAGCCTCCGGCGCGTATGTCATCGGTCCTCGAGCCTCTATCATCAAATCGCGGTAACGGGAAGTTATCCCTTGCGACCAAATTGCCCACTTATTGCCTTCATTTCGCCTTCGACAAGACCAACGATCCATGTCACATTGTCGTCGCAAACCTGAAACTCCAGCGATGGAGAGCTGGAGGTAGGCTTAAAAATGGAAGGACGTGCCGCATGACCATTCAGGCTCATATTGCATCGCTCGAAAAGAAACACGGTGCTCTGGAGGAGGAGCTCGAAAGTATTCTTGCTTCCCCGTCCTCTGACGATAGAGAGATCGCCGATCTCAAACGCCGTAAACTGCGCCTGAAGGATGAACTACAGAGGCTTCGCGCCTCCACAAGGCATTGATTGATGCCATTCCCCAGCCTTCGATAAAGGACTGACGGATTCTTTTTCGGCCCTGGCGGTACGTGCGTGCTGCCAGGGCTTTTTAGTGGCCGCCTTGGGTCTAGAAAGGCAGCCCGTCCCACAGCAGTTTCAGCGCCGCGATCAGCGCCATGGTATACATCAGCGGGTAGAACACTGATGGTTTCAGATATTTCACCACCCTTGCGCCGGCAAGCGTCGCCAGCATTGCCACCGGCAACAGGCTCGCCGATGTCTTGAGGTTGGTTGCATCAAGCGCTCCCAGCGCGAAATAGGGAATGAGCTTGATTGCATTCATGATCGCGAAGAAACGCACGCTCATGCCGGTATAGGTCTTGGGATCGAGCTTCAGCGGCAGAACATAGATCTGGAAGGGTGGGCCACCCGCATGGGCCACGAAACTCGCATAACCGGACAGGCTGGACCAGAGTGTTGCAGCCACCGGACGCTGCGGTCTGGCCGGAATCTCCTGCCCTTTGCGGCTTTTGAAGCTCTCCTGGAAATAACGCAGTACGAACAGGATCGTCACCGAGGCGACGACGAGGCGCATGGCGTCTGCCGAGATGAGGCTTGATGTCGCCCAGCCGAGAGTAATGCCGGCGATCGCGCCCGGAAGCATGATAAGGAGCGTTTGCCGGTGGTTGTGGTGCCGCCAGGCCCATAGCGCCACAAGATCCATCACGATCAGGATCGGCAGGAAGATTGCCGCCGCCTGCACGGGCGGGATGGCAAGCGCCATCAGCGGCACGCCCATCAGTGCCAGCGCACCGCCCAACCCGCCCTTGGAAAGGCCGACAAGCACGACTGCGGGGATGGCGACGAGGAAAAAATGAAAATCGGTCAGCATGGATGAAGGTTGATCCTTTCGCCGGTCCGGTCTATCGGATTTATCATATCAAAACGAGTGCAGATAACGCCGAAAGTGTCTTCTGCCTGAAATGGACGAACCGATGACCAAAGTTGATAACCGTTGCCGCCTTGTTCTGATCGTCCCGCAATTGGACGACGCGCAAAAGCAGGCGACAGAATTGCAAGAAGCACTGCGAGGCGGCGATGTGGCTTCGGTCATCATTCCGCAATATGATCTGGATGACGCCACTTTCCAGAAACGCGCCGAATTGATCGTGCCGATGGTGCAGGAGGCTGGTGCCGCTGCCCTTATCGCGGGCGACAGCCGCGTTGCGAGCCGGGTGAAGGCGGATGGCCTGCATGTGGCGGGCAATGCCGAGGCGCTTGCGGAGGCCGTGGAAAATTTCGCACCGAAGCTGATCGTTGGCGGCGGCAATGCCGATGATCGGCATAAGGCTCTGGAGATGGGTGAGTCCAATCCGGACTACGTGTTTTTTGGAAAGCTCGAAGGCGACATCAAGCCGGAAGCGCATCCCAAAAATCTGGCACTCGGCGAATGGTGGGCATCGATGATCGAGATTCCATCCATCGTCATGGGCGGCACCGATATCTCGTCGGTGGTTGCCGTGGCCGAAGCCGGCGTGGAATTCGTGGCGATGCGCAGCGGCGTTTTTGACAATGCCTCAGGTGCTGCCCAGGCCGTTTCTGAAATCAACGCGTTGCTTGACGAAAAAGCGCCACGGTTTGACGGTTGATACAGGCGATGTTGATGCGCTCGGTTCACGTCTGCCTTTCTATTTCGCTGCTGGCGCTGTCTTTCGGCGCGCCGGCGGGCGTCGCTTTTGCCCAATCCGGACCGCAAAGCGAAAGCAACGCGCTTTCCCGCCAGTTGGAGGATGAGGCGCAGCCTTCCCGTCAGGGCAGGGTGCAATCCGAAGAGCAGAAGGACTTGCAACCGTCGCAGGGCGTCAACGTCTATCAGCGCATGGGCGCGGACCTGCCGGCCTTGCCGCCTGAAAAGGAGTTCAAGGGCCGGGTGGATGAGGCCTATGGGCATTTCCAGCGCGGCGAATATGTCCAGGCGCTCGACAAGGCGCTCAACCGTGCGCAGAACGGCGATGCGGCCGCCCAGACGCTGGTGGCGGAAATGATGTCGCGTGGTCTCGGCATCGCCCGCGACGAAAAGACCGCGGCCTTCTGGTACCAGCAGGCGGCACAGGGTGGCGATCCCGTCGCGATGTTCAAATTCGCCCTCATTTTGATGGAGGGCAAGTTCGTTACCCGCGACAAGGCGAAGGCCGACGATTACATGCACCGTGCGGCGGAAGCCGGCAATGCTTCGGCTCAGTTCAACTGGGGGCAGATACTGGTTTCGGAAAATCCCGGCGTAAAGGGATTGCTGATGGCCATGCCGTATTATGAAAAGTCCGCCGAGCAGGGCATTGCCGACGCGCAATATGCGGTGTCGCAGATCTACCACTCGGTCAAGGATGTGCCGGCCGAAAAGAAGGCAAAGGCGCGCGATTGGCTGACGCGGGCCGCAAAGGCCGGCTACGATACCGCGCAGGTCGATCTCGGCATCTGGCTGGTCAACGGTTTTGGCGGCGAGCGAAATCTGGATGAAGGCTTCCGCTGGCTTTACGGTGCTGCACAGCGCGGCAACGTCGTGGCGCAGAACAAGGTGGCGCATCTTTACATTCAGGCGCTCGGCACACGGCCCGATCCGGTGGAGGCGGCCAAATGGTACGTGCTTTCCCGCCGCGCCGGGCTGAAGGATCCCTCTCTCGAGGATTTTTATCTCGGGATCACCGACGAGCAGCAGAAAAAGGCTATCGAGGCGGCAAATCGTTTCCGTCCGATGTGATGCAAGGCCGGTTGTTCGGCGCCAGCGTGCATGTGCAGGCTTTTTGCCTTGAATTTCCGCGCGTTTTGTGGTCTTGAACCGCAAACTTTCAATTCAAGAAAATAATGACGTTCCTGCCCGGCTAGCTTGCGGGTGGTTCGCAAGCTTTCCAGGAAACAAATTCGATGGCACGTTCAGCCCTTCTCAATGTCATGGTTCAGGCCGCCCTCAAGGCGGGTAAGTCTTTGTCGCGTGACTTCGGTGAAGTGCAGAACCTTCAGGTTTCGGTCAAGGGACCGAGCGATTTCGTATCGCAGGCGGACCTAAAGGCTGAAAAGATCGTGCGCGACGAGCTGATGAAAGCCCGCCCAACCTACGATTTTCTGGGTGAGGAAGGCGGCGAGGAAAAGGGCAGTGATGGTGCGCATCGCTGGATCGTCGACCCGCTGGATGGCACGACCAACTTCCTGCACGGCATTCCGCATTTCGCCGTTTCCATCGCGCTCGAGCGTAACGGAGAAGTCGTAGCCGGCGTGATTTTCAATCCCGCGACCGACGAACTCTATACCGCCGAGCGTGGTGGCGGCGCGTTCCTTAACGATCGTCGTATCCGCGTTGCCGCGCGCAAGGCGTTGACGGATTGCGTCATCGGCTGCGGTGTGCCCCATCTCGGTCGCGGCAATCACGGCAAATTCCTTGTCGAACTTCGCCATGTCATGGGTGAAGCAGCCGGCATCCGCCGCATGGGTGCTGCAGCACTCGACCTTGCCTATGTTGCAGCAGGTCGCCTCGACGGTTTCTGGGAAGCAGAGCTTTCGCCGTGGGATATGGCGGCCGGTCTGGTGCTGATTCGCGAAGCTGGCGGGTTCACCTCCGACGCCAAGGGCGGCGCGGATATCTTCGGCAGCGGCAGTGTTGCTGCCGGAAACGAATATATCCACAAGGCACTTGTGGAAGTTGCCAACCGTCCGATTCCGGGTCGTTGATCGATTTCGGCAGAAAACCTGCCGTTTAATCCAGGTTTTAGGCGCCCGGCGAACTATCGCCGGGCGTTTTTGTTTTTTCGGTCTTCGGTCAAGCCGGCTTTCGTGAAATGCCTGTGACGAAAGACAGGCTTTTCGCTTCAAATCGTCGCAATTTTCAAATAGCGTCCGGTTGATACGTGACCGAAGGGAATGCGAACGTTATGGCGGATTCGGAGTTGCTCGATCTCGGCGTGGAAAAGCCGGTGACCACACGGCAATACAGCCACAAGCTGTCCAGCCCCACACCGTTTCTGTGGACGATGGTTCTGTTTCTGATCCTCGTCGGCTTTCTGGCGGCCATTCTTTACCGGCAGGCGCACACGGCCTTCATGACGAATCCGGGCTTGAACGGCTTCATTCTTGGCGTTCTCGTCATCGGCATCATTCTGGTATTCACGCAGACCATGAGCCTGCGTTCGGAAGTCCGCTGGTTTAACGCATTCCGGGCCGCCGGCAGCGCCGAGAAAGTCGGCCGCGCTCCAAAACTGCTGGCCCCCATGAGCACGTTGATCGGCAAGCGTGGCGAAGTCCGGCTTTCTGCAGTTACGCAGCGGACAATTCTCGATTCCATCGCGACACGCCTTGATGAATCGCGCGATACTTCACGTTATCTTGTCGGCCTTCTGGTGTTTCTCGGCCTGCTCGGCACCTTCTGGGGTCTGATCGGCACCATCGGCGCCATCAGCAATGTCATTCAGTCGCTCGATCCCAGCGCCGGCACCAGCAACGATATTCTAAGCTCGCTCAAGTCCGGTCTCACCGCGCCGCTTTCCGGCATGGGAACGGCGTTTTCCTCGTCGCTCCTCGGCCTTTCAGGCTCGCTGATCCTCGGTTTCCTCGATCTTCAGGCCGGCCGTGCCCAGAACCGTTTTTACACCCAGCTCGAAAACTGGCTGTCGTCGGTGACGGATACGTCGGCGGATGGGCCAAGGGAATTCAACGCTGAACCCGGCGCAATGGTCAGCACTGAGCGCTCGCTTGCCGCCATGACGAGTCTTGCTGAAGGCATTCAAGGTCTGGTCAAGAACATGCGCAGCGAGCAGCAGATGTTGCGTGACTGGATCGAGGCGCAGCAGGAGGAATCGAAATCACTTCGCCGCACGCTCGACCGGTTGTCGACACGTATCGACGGCGAGACAAAATCCTCCGGACGCACCCGGCACGATAACGGGAGCGAGTAGCCATGGCGCTTGCGCGCAACCGCCGCCGCGACAGGGGTGTGGATTATTGGCCGGGTTTCGTCGATGCGCTGTCGACGCTGCTCATGGCCATCATGTTCCTGCTGACGGTCTTCGTGCTGGCGCAATTTGTTCTGTCGCGGGAAATTAGTGGCAAGGACGAGGTGTTGACGCGCCTCAACAGCCAGATTGCCGAATTGACTGAACTTCTGGCCATGGAAAAGGGCAGCAAGCAGGATATCGAGGATGCGCTGGCGAGCCTGCAATCAACCCTTGCCGCATCTGAAAGCGAGCGCTCACGTCTGCAGTCGCTTCTCGATGCGGGATCGGGCACCAATGCAAGCGCCAATGCCCGGATTGGCAGCCTGACCGGCGAGCTGGATGACCAAAGACAGGCCAATTCCCGCGCCTCCGCACAGATCGAATTGCTCAACCAGCAGATTGCGGCGCTTAGGGCGCAGATCGCATCGGTGGAAGCCGCCCTGCAGGCGTCGGAAGCCAAGGATACCTCATCACAAGTCAAGATCGCCGATCTCGGCCGCCGTCTCAATGTTGCGCTGGCGCAGCGGGTTCAGGAACTCAACCGCTATCGTTCTGATTTTTTCGGGCGTCTGCGTGAAATCCTCTCGGATCGCGAAAACATTCGCATCGTCGGCGACCGCTTTGTCTTCCAGTCCGAAGTGCTCTTTCCATCCGGTGGTAACGACCTCAATCCGCAAGGGCAGGCGGAGATGGAGAAGCTGGCGGCCGCGCTGATCGATCTTGCCAAGGAAATCCCCACCGAGATCAACTGGGTTCTGCGCGTGGATGGCCACACGGACAATGTCCAGCTTTCCGGGTCCGGCCGCTTCCGTGACAATTGGGAACTTTCCTCGGCACGCGCAACCTCCGTGGTGAAGTTCCTGATCTCCAAGGGTGTTCCGGCCAACCGGCTGGTCGCTGCCGGTTTCGGTGAATATCAGCCGATTGCCGAAGGCGACACGCCGGAAGCACGCCAGCAGAACCGCCGTATCGAACTGAAGCTCACCGAGCGCTAACACCTTAAGCCGTATCATAGCGGTTGCCTTGAGCTGCAAGTAAATTTACGTTCGCGTAAACGTAATTCTGTCGCATCTGGGAGGAGCTGATGGAGGGATATGATGTGATCGTTGTCGGCGCGGGGCTTGCCGGTCTGGTCGCAGCGACAGAGGCTGTTGAGCGCGGTTTCAGTGTTTGCCTTGTGGATCAGGAGGGGGAGCAGAACCTGGGCGGGCAGGCCTTCTGGTCGCTGGGTGGTCTGTTTTTTGTTGATAGTCCCGAACAGCGCCAAATGCGGGTGCGCGACAATCTCGATCTTGCAAGGCAGGACTGGTTCGGCTCCGCCGGTTTTGATCGCTTGGAAGATCATTGGCCGCGCCGCTGGGCGGAGGCTTATCTCAATTTCGCCGCAGGCGAGAAACGTGAATGGCTGCATCGGCTGGGCATGCGCTGGTTTCCCGTGGTCGGCTGGGCCGAGCGTGGCGGTGCCCTTGCTCATGGCCACGGCAATTCCGTTCCGCGTTTCCATGTCACCTGGGGCACTGGCCCCGGTGTGCTGGCGCCTTTCGTTGAAAAGGCAAAGATCATGACGGCAAGCGGTCGGCTCACCTTTCGGTTCCGCCACCGCGTCGATCATCTGGATATCACCGACGGCAGGGTGACGGGCATTTCCGGTGTTGTTCTTGCCAGGGATCCGGTGTTGCGCGGGCAACCAAGCAGCCGGGAAGAGCAGGGTGATTTTGTCCTTTCGGCCTCGGCGGTCATCGTCAGTTCCGGTGGCATCGGCGGCAATCAGGAACTGGTGCGGCGCAACTGGCCGTTGGAGCGGCTGGGCAAGCCCCCCGCGACCATGGTCTGTGGCGTGCCTGCGCATGTGGATGGCCGTATGATCGCTATTACGGAAGCAGCGGGCGGAACGGTCATCAATCGCGACCGTATGTGGCATTATACCGAGGGCGTGAAAAATCACGATCCGATCTGGCCGGACCATGGCATTCGTATTTTGCCCGGCCCCTCGTCTTTCTGGTGCGATGCGGATGGAAACCGGCTCGCAGCACCCGCGATGCCGGGCTTCGATACGCTCGGCACGCTTAAGATGCTGGGCGAACGCGGCAGCGGTCACAGCTGGTTCATTCTGACCAAGGCAATCATCAAGAAGGAATTTGCGCTTTCTGGTTCGGAGCAAAATCCGGATCTGACGGGCAAGGATGTGCGGCTACTGCTCAAACGGTTGGGCAAGGAGCCACCGGGGCCAGTGCGGGCTTTCATGGAACGCGGCGAGGATTTCGCCGTCCGTGATACGCTGGAAGAACTCGTGGCGGCGATGAATACCATAAACGGGGACAATCGGCTGAATATTGACCACATCCGCTATCAAATAGAGGCACGAGACCGGGAGATCGAAAACGGTTTCAGCAAGGATGCGCAGGTTACGGCGATCCACGGAGCGCGACGTTATCTTGGTGATCGGTTGATGCGCACTGCAAAACCACATCGGTTGCTAGACCCGACAAAAGGGCCACTGATTGCGGTGCGTCTGCATGTGTTAACGCGCAAGACGCTTGGCGGTTTGCATACGGACCTAGAGGCGAGGGTGCTGGACGCGGCCGGCAACCCTGTTCCGGGCCTTTATGCTGCCGGAGAGGTGGCAGGCTTCGGCGGCGGCGGCATGCACGGATATAATGCGCTGGAGGGCACATTCCTCGGCGGTTGCCTGTTTTCGGGCCGTGTCGCGGGGCGTTGCGTGCTGGCTTAAGCCCACACGGCTCACGCTTGAGCGCGCAGCTCGTCCGGCCCTGTCTGGAATTGCAGCCGGGCAAGTCTCGCGTAAAGGCCGTTCTGGCGGATAAGGCTCTGGTGCGTGCCTTCCTCGATGATACGACCCTCATCCATCACGAGAATGCGGTCGGCCTTCAACACGGTGGCAAGGCGATGGGCAATGACGATGGTGGTGCGGGTTTTCATCAGCTCATCGAGCGCCTTTTGCACCAGCGTTTCGCTTTCGGCGTCCAGTGCGGAGGTCGCTTCGTCAAGAAGCAGGATAGGGGCGTTGCGCAGGATGGCGCGGGCAATGGCGATGCGCTGGCGTTGACCGCCGGAAAGCGTTACGCCGCGCTCGCCCACCTGCGTGTCATAACCATCGTTCAGCCGGGCGATGAAGCTGTCTGCCTGAGCGGCGATAGCGGCCGTGCGCACTTCTTCGCGTGTCGCAGCCGGCCGACCAAATGCGATGTTATCGTGGATGGAGGAGGCAAAGATCGCCACATCCTGTGGAACAATAGACAGTCGCGCGCGCAGATCGGCAAGGCTAACATCGCGGATATCGACGCCATCGATGGTGATGCGGCCCTCCTGCGGATCGTAGAATCGCATCAGCAGCGAAAAGACCGTGCTTTTTCCCGCCCCGGAAGGGCCGACGATGGCGACGGTTTCGCCGGCATTGACCTTGAAGGAGAGGCCGGAGATGATCGGGCCACCGGTTGCGAGTGGATAAATGAAACCGACATTCTCGAATGCCGCTTCGCCGCGCGGCGGCTGAACCATCGAAACGGGTGCTGACGGCTCTGCAACGGGCGAGCGCTCGTTCAGCAGTTCGGAAAGCCGTTCAGCCGCGCCGCCCGCCTGCGCCAGTTCACCCCAGACTTCGGAGAGCTGGCCTAGGCCGCTTGCCGCGATGACCGAATAAAGCACGAACTGGCCAAGCGTACCCGCCGTCATGCCGCCGGACAAAACGCTTTGCGCGCCATACCAGAGAATGCCGACGACGCTGCCGAAAACGAGCGCGATGGCGACGGCGGTGAGGATGGAGCGGGCGCCTATCGCCGCCCGCGCACCCTGATAGGCTGCTTCTACGGAGGCGCCGTAGCGGGCATTCGCAAGCGCCTCGGCGTTAAAGGACTGCACTGTGCGGCTCGCCCCGATAGTTTCCGAGGCATAGGCGGCGGAATTGGCCAATGTGTCTTGCGTATTGCGGGAGCGGGCACGAACCGAGCGCCCGAAAGCAATCAAAGGAAAAACGATGAACGGGATGGCCAGGAGCGCAAGGCCGGAAAGGCCGGGGCTGGTATAGATCATCATCGCCACCGCGCCGCAACACATGATGATGTTACGCAGCGCAACGGAAGCTGAGGAACCGAACGCCGAGCGAATCTGTACGGTATCCGCGGTCAACCGAGAGGTCAGCTCTCCCGAGCGGTTGGCATCGAAAAACTGCTGCGACAGCGTGGTGAGATGAGCAAAGACATCCCGGCGCAGATCGGCAACGACCCTTTCGCCGATGGTCATGACATAATAATAGCGCATGGCGCTGGCGAGAGCGAGAAGGACGGCAATGGCCAGAAGCACGGCGAAGTAGCTGTTGATCATGCCACCGTCCGGCGTCTGGAAACCGTGATCGATGATACGGCGAACGGCAAGCGGCAAGGCGAGTGTCGTGGCGGAAGAAAGCACAAGCGCAAACAGGGCCGCTGCCATCAGGCCGCGATACCGCCTGAGATAGGGAAACAGGCCAAGCAGCGGCTTCAGGTTTCTCTGTTTAGCCGCTTTCTGCTCTTCAATGTCTGCCACGTCCGCTACACTCCTCGTTCCGTGCCGTTTTTCGGCCTTTTGCGGGTGAATTTCCGGCGCGCGGTAAAATTCTAGTCCCTGCGGCTATCTCCTTTCACAAGGGGATAGCAGGCTCTTGTTATCTGGGCGACCTTCATGTATAGGCTCCGCATCGAATTGGGAAGCCATAGCCCATCAGGACTATGGCTTCATTTATTGAAATGGCTCAGTTGACGCAATTGCGGCAAATGGACCGCACGTCACTTAACCAGGAAGATTGTCATGAAGGCTGATATCCATCCCGCTTATCACACGATCAAGGTCGTCATGACCGATGGCACCGAATACGAAACCCGCTCGACCTGGGGTTCGGAAGGCGCAGTCATGAACCTTGAAATCGACCCCAAGTCCCATCCGGCATGGACGGGCGGCAACCAGCAGCTTATGGACCGCGGTGGTCGCGTTTCCAAGTTCAACAAGCGTTTCGGCGGCCTCGGCCTCTAATCCACTTGTGGACGTATCATTTAAAAAAAGCCCGGTTTTACCGGGCTTTTTTGTTGTCTGTCGATCCGGTGAAACGAGCCCATTGTAGGCCAAAACAAAAAAGCAGGCCCATGAGCCTGCTTTTCAAATTGTCCGGATAAGGTCGTCTTTTCTCAGTTGATCGAGAAAGCCGTGCGCAGAAGGTTAAGCTGCGCCTGCACGCTGTTTTCGTTGTCAGGTACCTTGGTGGCTTCGGACGGGCGGTAAATTTCACGGTCGAGAAGGGCAACGCGGTTCTGGAGGCGGAGCGACCGCTCGATGAGGTCACGGAAGGACTCAGGCAGGTCGTTCCAGCCCGGAGCGTTCCGATCGACGTTGAAGCTGTCGAGCCGCACCTTGCTTTTTTCGCTGAGAACCTGATCGCGTGTCATCTCGCCATTGTTGACGGCGCGCTGCAGAAGCAGCCAGGACGCCATCTGCATCAGGCGGGTGGTGAGGCGCATCGATTCTGCCGCGTAAAGGACAGACGCCATGCGCGGCAGAACCTTTGAAGCGGTACGACCGGCTCCATCAAGATAGCTCGCCGTTTCCTCAACCAAGGTCATGCCTTCGGTATAGAGGGTCTTGAACTGGTTGGAAGCAGCCGCGCGACCCGCAAAGCTAATGGTATTTAAAACCTGTTCCGACATTTTCTTTAAATCCCTGCTCACGCACCACACTGTCAGGCAACGACGACCGGTAATATTTTGTTCCGGCCTTTAGTGTTTTCAGGATGGTATCTTTACCTGAAATGCGCAAGGCAATTATTAAAGAAGGGTTAATACCCACAGTTTTACGAAATCCGGTGATCGGTAAAAAAAGAGCCGCGAAAGCGGCTCTCAAGGTAAAACAGGGAGAAAAATCAGACCAATTCGCCGTATGGAGAAGATGCCTGAGGCCCAGAAGAACTGGACATGTATAGTAATCTCTCAGAAAGCTTAATTTTTGGTTAATGGTAAACGAAAGACTGCATCAGAATCGTTAATCTCGTTTGCCTTTGTGGCAGCAGCTTATCGAGTTAAGACTTGGCCGGAGGTTTTGCTGAAGGCCGCCTGTCAGGACCGGAAGAGGTTCTCCGCCGCAAGCCGGCCGGCAGACTTCCTTTTCCTCTCCTCTTCAAGTCGGGTGATTTCCGTTTGAAGAATGTCGATGCGGTTGCTCAGCTCGTCCACCGAAAGAAGGCTGAGATCGCTGCCGATCTCATGCGCTACCGGTTTTTGCGGACGGTCATCGTCCAAGAGGCTCATATGCCTGCTCCTTTTTCAACATGGTCGCCATCGTCCTCGGGATATTGCGGCGCGCGCGGGTCAAGCGCAATGCTTTCCGGTGTCACGAGCGGTGAGGGCGTTGTCGGCATCATCGTCGAGAAATTGTCCTTTTCGGCGTTCGAAAGCGTGGCGCGCTGACGGCTTCTGATGATGGCATAGGCCGTGATCAGCACATGGGCGACGGCTGTCACCAGGAACAGTGCATAGGGGCCGGAATAGGTCATGACCGCACCGCCGAGCGTCGGGCCGATGATGGTGCCGATGCCATAAAGCAGTAGCAATCCACCGGAAACCTTGACGAAGTCTTCCGATGCCGCAAAGTCGTTGGCATGCGCCACGGCGATGGGATAAAGCGCGTTGGCGGCGGCGCCGTAAATGGCGATCATCGGAATGAGCACATAGACATCATGCGGCTGCACGGCCGCCACGGCCAGGCCCGCAACCGCGCCAAGCCCCGCCAGTCCGGCAAGCACATAACGGCGGTCAATCCGGTCCGAAAGGCGGCCTGCTGGAAACTGGGCGAGTGCGCCGACGAAAATCGTGACTGAAACCATGATGGCGATCATGGTCGGATCAAGGCCCGCCCGCGCGCCGAAAACGGCGCCAAGCGTACCGTAAGCACCATTGGCGATGCCGATCATCAGGATACCGACGAAGGAGACCGGCGAATTCCGATAGAGGGCGGGTAAGTCCAGCTTCACCTTTTGCAAGGGCTGGGGACTGGCAGCCTTAGAAAGCGTGGCCGGCAGAATGGCGATGCAATAGATGATGCCGCAGATCATGAACAGCGAGCTATTGCTGATATCGCCCATCGGCACGATCATCTGCCCAGCCACGACGCCAAGCAGCGTTATGGCGATATAGAGCGAAAAGATCATGCCGCGGCTCTCATTGGTCGCGCGCTCGTTCAGCCAGCTCTCGATGATCATGGAAGTGCCGGCGGTGCAGAAGCCTGTAAGCGCGCGGAGCGTAATCCACCAGACATCATCGATAACGAGGCCGGTCATCAGCACGGTCAGGCAGACAAGCGCCACGAAGGAGGCAAATGCCCGCACATGCCCCGCACGGCGCACGATGGCGGGCGCCACAAAACAGCCAATGACGAAGCCTGCCGCCCAGGAGGTGCCGAGAAAGCCCAGAATTTCATTGGAATAGCCTTCCGCCGAACCGCGCATGGGTAGCACGAGACCCTGAAGGCCGTTACCGAGAAAAAGAAACAGAGTGCTGGATAAAAGAGCGAATACGGGTAGAAGATTTCTGCTCATGAAGACACTCTCATGCGTTCGAACGTATGGTCGGCAGGCCATAAGACGGGGGTTACCCGAATGAGTTGCACTCTTCTGGTGAACGGTAAAAATGTCCAGCCTGTGACGATGCAGAAATAAAGAAAAGGCTCAATAAATGACAAAGGCGATCGGCCTTTTTTTACTGCTGGCGATGATTGTGCAGATCATCCGCCCCTTGGGCCTGCCCGGCCTCAAGAAAAGAGGCGATTGCTGGAAGATAGCGGTTGCCGCCTTCGTCATCTGGTCGGCGACGCTGCTTTTGCGCCCATAAAGAAAAAGCCGCCCAAGGGGCGGCTTCAATTTTTTATAAATGCCTGGGGCTATGCCTCAGGCAGCCTTTTCGAGTTCCTGCTTCCAGTTGCCCTTGGCAGCCAGGGTGTTCATCATCGCGCGGTGTGTGAAAGCACGCTGGCCGGCGGCGACATTTTCCTGTTTGCCGCCCCAAGCCTTGAGTGCGGTGTCCTGAAGGGCGCGGCCGTACGAATAGGTCAGCGACCAGGGCAGATCGTAACCGGCATTCATGGCGGAGAGATGCGCCGTCGCCTCTTCGGAGGACTGGCCGCCGGAAAGGAAAGCGATACCGGGAACGGCAGAAGGCACGGTCGCCTTCAGAACCTTCACGGTCTTTTCCGCCACTTCATCAACGGAAGCCTTGCGGGCATTCTTGCCGTCGATGATCATGTTCGGCTTGAGGATCATGCCTTCAAGGTTGACGCGGGCGTCGAACAGATCCGCGAACACGGTCTGGAGAACCCATTGCGTGACTTCCGCACAGCGATCGATATCGTGCGTACCGGGTTCGCCGTCCATCAGCACTTCCGGCTCCACGATCGGCACGATGTCTGCCTGCTGGCAGAGGGCAGCGTAACGGGCGAGCGACTGGGAGTTTGCCTTGATCGAACCCCAGCTCGGACGCTGATCACCGATGGTGATGACGCCGCGCCACTTGGCGAAACGCGCGCCGGCTTCATGGTACTTGCGCAGGCGCTCATATAGGCCGTCAAGGCCTTCGGTGATGAATTCACCCGGGTGGAAAGCCATCGGCTTGGCGCCGATATCCACCTTGATGCCCGGCAGGCTGCCGGCGGCCTTGATGATGTCCACGAATGGCGTACCGTCGGCGGCCTTCTGGAACAAGGTTTCTTCGTAAAGGATGACGCCGGAGATGCACTTCTTCATGGCGTCGTCGGAGCGGAACAGCATTTCGCGATAATCGCGGCGGGCGGTCTCGGTTGATTCCAGGTTGATGCTGTCGAAACGCTTCTTGATCGTTCCTGTGGATTCGTCGGCGGCGAGCAGGCCCTTGCCGTCTGCAACCATTTTGATTGCGATGTCTTCGAGACGTTCGGTCATTTGCTATTCTCCCAAGGCACAATAAATTTCCGATAACAGAAGTTCCAGGGCAGGGAAATGGCATGCTAACTCATTGAAACGATTGAAATCATTTCAATCGTTTGAAACTTTCCTCCCATGCGCACTTACCAAAAAACAAGGCCGGCCAAGCATCGCTTGTCCGGCCTCGTGTCAGGCAAGTGTGGGAAGTCTACTTGGCGGCGGTCAGGATGGCAACGCCCGGCAATTCCTTGCCTTCCATCCATTCGAGGAAGGCGCCGCCTGCCGTCGAGATATAGGTGAAATCGTCCGAGACCCCGGCATGGTTGAGTGCCGCGACCGTATCGCCGCCACCGGCGACGGAGACGAGCTTGCCGGCCTTCGTGCATTCGGCAGCATGTTTTGCGGCAGCAACGGTTGCCGCATCAAAGGGCTCGATTTCGAAGGCGCCAAGCGGGCCGTTCCAGACCAGCGTTTCCGCGCGCGAAATCCAGGCTTTGATGCTTTCGACTGATTTTGGGCCGACATCGAGAACCATGGCGTCAGCGGGAATGGCGTTGATATCGACGATTTCATTTGCCGCACCGGCCTTGAATTCGCGGGCAACCACGCCGTCTTCCGGCAGTACGATCGCACAGCCGGATGTCGCCGCCTCGATCATGATCTGTTTTGCGGTTTCGGCAAGGTCGTGCTCGCACAGGGACTTACCGACTTGTGCGCCACGCGCGGCAAGGAAGGTATTGGCCATGCCACCGCCGATGACGAGGGCATCGACCTTCTTGACGAGGTTCATCAGGAGATCGATCTTGCTGGAAACCTTGGCGCCGCCGACAATGGCGACGACCGGGCGAACAGGCTGGCCAAGGCCTTTTTCCAGCGCCTCAAGCTCGGCCTGCATGGTGCGACCGGCATAGGCGGGCAGATGACGCGCCAAGCCCTCGGTGGAGGCGTGCGCACGGTGCGCGGCAGAGAAGGCGTCGTTCACATAGATATCGCCATTGGCTGCCAGAGCCTCGACGAAGGCGGTGTCATTCTTCTCTTCGCCTTTGTGAAAGCGGGTGTTTTCCAGAAGCAGGATATCGCCATCATTCATTTTCGCGACTGCGTCGGCTGCCGGCGCACCGATGCAATCGGATGCGAAGAAAACGGCGTGATCCAGCACTTCCTCGACCGCAGGCACGATCTGGGAGAGCGACATGTCGGCGACAGGTTCACCCTTGGGGCGACCGAAATGGGCGAGCAGAATGACTTTTGCGCCTTTTTCGGAAAGCTCCAGAATGGTCGGTGCAACCCGCTCGATACGGGTGCTGTCCGTCACTTTGCCATCCGCAACCGGCACGTTGAGATCAACACGGACAAGGACGCGCTTTCCGGCAATATCGTTAAGGTCATCGATGGTCTTGAAGGCGGGCATAGGTCGATCCTGATTTCGTTGCGAGTTCGGGACGGACCATACTATGCCTGATTGCCGACGCAAGCCGGTCAGGCCTCATTTTCTCTTGCCTCGTCTGAAGGCGCGGAAATGCCCTTGCCGGCAGCGGTGGAGCCCGACTGGCGCCGCTGCGCCAGATAAGCGCGCACGCGGCGGAGAATTTCCGAAAAGCTGATAAAGATCGGCAGGCCGATAGCCGGTTCGACCGGCTCAAGCGAAATTCCGATCCCGGTAATCGCCTCATGTTCGTCCAGCGCCCGAACGATGAGAACAATAGAACCGAGGCGCACCCGGTCGGCATAATCTGCCTTGCCAGAAAGGCGCGCCTCGATCAGTTCCGCGATGGTCATGGCATGCTCGTGGGCCGAAATAAGGCCGGGGCCGTAGGCGGCGTCAAGCTCCGTGGCCGGACGCGCGGGAGAGATTGCAAAGATCCCGAAGAAATCGGCGTCGTCATCCGCAACCGGCAGGGCGCTTGCAAACAGCCGGTCGATCAGCCGCGTATAACCGGGCGCGATAAAAAGATAGACGAGATCATTTTCGCGCAGGCGCCCGGCATATTGGTAGCGAATGGATTTGCCATCACGCACGACGAGCGAAGGCATCGCCCAGCGGGGAATTCGCTCGCCCTGCATGATGGCGCTGCCTTTGGCCACGCGGTATGAAATCAGTTCGTGATTGGCAGTGCCGGGAAGGTCCACTTCCAGCTTGTCGACATCACCCATGCGCGGCGGCACGATCAGCCCGAGCCGTGTTGCCACCGGCTTGATGGTCCAGCCTTGCAGCAGAAGCGACACGAGCACGATGATGAAGGCGGCATTGAAATAGATTTGCGCATCGTCCAGCCCGCCAAGAATGGGCATGATGGCAAGCAGGATGGAAACCGCTCCACGAAGGCCCACCCATGCCACGAAGGAGGTTTCCTGCTGGGTATAGTTGAAGGGCATGAGGCTGAGCCACACCGCCAGCGGGCGGGCGACAAAGATCAGGAAAAGCGCAAGCAGCACGGCCGGAATGGCAATCGCTGGAAATTGCGATGGCGTTGCCAGAAGGCCGAGCATCAGGAACATGATGATCTGGGCAAGCCAGGTCAGCCCTTCATGGAAACGGCGGATGGTCTCCTTGGCAAAAATCCGGCGGTTGCCGGCAACGATGCCCGCCACATAGACCGCAAGAAATCCACTGCCGCCAATAGCGCCGGTGAAGGAGAAGACCAGCAGGGCAAGAGCCAGCACGAAGATCGGCGCCAGCCCGCGGTCGGCAGCGAAACGGTTGACGACTGTTGCGATCATGACGCCGCCGAGCAGGCCGAAAATAACACCGAGACCCATTTCCTCGACGAACAGCAGCAGGAAGCCGGTGTCGATGCCGGCCAGTCCCTGTCCCTTGGCGATGATCTCGACCAGCGCGACGGTGAGGAAAATCGCCATGGGATCATTGGTGCCGGATTCGACCTCCAGCGTTGAGCGGACCTGATCGCGGATATGAATGCCGCCGATGCGCAAGAGAAAGAATACGGCTGCCGCATCCGTAGAGGCGACGATGGCGCCGAGCAGCAGGCCTTCCAGCCACGACAGTCCGAGCAGCAGGGCGGCAGCGCCTGCGAAAAACACGGATGTGAGGATGACGCCGACGGTGGCGAGGGCGACGGCGGGCGCTGCCGAAAGCCGGAAAGATTGTATCGACGTACCGAAACCGGAATCGAAAAGGATGACGGCGAGAACGAGCGAGCCGAGCATATAGGCGAGCGGATTGTTGGTGAACTGGATACCGAGGCCATCCACGCCTGCCGCAAGGCCAATCATCAGGAAGAGCAGCAGGAGCGGTGCGCCGAACCGGAAGGCGATGAGGCTTGAGAACGCTGCGACGAGAACCAGAACAGTTGCCACCAGCAACAGAAGATAAAATGATTCCACGTCCACCGCCTCTTTCAAACCGCGCTGGCCGTCGCAATCAATGCCCTACACGTTTGCAGTCAATGCGCCACGGGTTGCGGTCTGTCAGCGCTGCTGTGGGTGGCGATGAAAGGCGACGCAAGGCGGGGTGTATCGAATGATACGGCAGGGCCGAAGTGCATTGCGCACGACCGTTGTCCCTGTTCTTCTTGTCCGTTTCAAAGTGGACCAGACGAAGGCAGGAAATGGGATTTTTTTCGGCGCCCGGGCGAAACGTTCATGGCGTGTAGCGCTGTGGATGTTTCGCGCAAACAATTCGCATGCCGGCGTTTCGACGTAACATAGAGACAATGCAGCTACGTTAGTTGTCGCGTCCGAGTTGCTTTCACCATGACCGGAGCGATCGGATGAAACGGAAATCCATTACTATATTTATTGCCTTGCTGGCGGTCGGCCCAATTGTTTCGGGCTGTTCTAGCACGGAACAGACGGCTGAAAACATGGCCGCCCAACGCGAGCGTTGCCGGGTGTTTGGTTACCCTGAAGGTTCGCGTGATTTCGCTGACTGCATGATGAAGCTTTCCATGCAGCAAAGCGATTTGAGGCAACAGACTTTCGATACGATCTGGAGCGGTAGCAGTTCGGATCAGATTATCATCAACAACAGGAAATAACGGGTTGTGCAGCTCATCAGACTTGGTCGGCTTGGTCTCATGCGCCTCTTGCCGGGCGATGGTTTTCGATCCGAAGCGCCCGCCTTGCTTCAGGATCGATGCCGGCGGGTCCCTCGTCCCGCCGGCAATTTTTTGGCAAAGAAAAACCGGCAGGATTGCGCCTGCCGGTTTTTCGTAATTCGCGAACCGTGGTGCCTATTCAGATGGTCTTCGCAAATGCGACGGCCGTATCCGACATGCGGTTGGAGAAGCCCCACTCGTTGTCGTACCAGGAAAGAACGCGCACGAACTTGCCTTCCATGACCTTGGTCTGATCGATCGCGAAGATCGAGGAGTGGCTGTCGTGGTTGAAGTCGCGGGAGACCAAAGGCTCTTCGGTGTAGCCGAGAATGCCCTTCAGCTTGCCGTTGGAAGCGGACTTGATTGCTTCGTTGACTTCCTCAACCGTCGTGTCGCGCTTGGCGATGAACTTGAAATCGACGACCGAAACGTTCGGGGTCGGAACGCGGATCGACGTACCGTCCAGCTTGCCCTTGAGGTGCGGCAGAACGAGGCCAACGGCCTTGGCTGCACCCGTCGAGGTCGGGATCATGGAAAGGGCTGCGGCGCGGGCGCGGTACAGATCCTTGTGCATGGTGTCCAGCGTCGGCTGGTCACCCGTGTAGGAGTGGATCGTCGTCATGAAGCCGTGATCGATGCCAACGACGTCATCGAGAACCTTCACAACTGGCACGAGGCAGTTGGTGGTGCAGGACGCGTTGGAAATGACCAGATGGTCTTTCGTCAGCTGATCGTCGTTGACGCCGAAGACGACCGTAAGGTCAGCGCCGTCAGCAGGAGCGGAAACGATGACGCGCTTGGCGCCTGCCGTCAGGTGGGCAGCGGCCTTGTCGCGGGCGGTGAAGATGCCGGTGCACTCGAGCGCGATGTCGACACCCAGTTCCTTGTGCGGCAGCGTTGCCGGATCGCGAACGGCCGTAACCTTGATCGGCTTGCCGCCGCCAACGATGATCGTGTCGCCTTCGACCTTCACATCTGCCGGGAACTTGCCGTGGATCGAATCGTAGCGCAGCAGATGGGCGTTGGTTTCAACCGGGCCGAGGTCGTTGATGGCAACGACTTCGATATCGGTGCGGCCGGATTCGACGATGGCACGCAGAACATTGCGGCCGATGCGGCCAAAGCCGTTAATGGCAACTTTTACAGTCATTTATAGTCTCCCGAACAAGATATGTGCTTGGTCTTTGCGGAATGTGAGGGCTTGGGAAGCCCTCATGCAAGTTTTGCCTCGACTGCGGCGACGACAGCTTCCGCCGTGATGCCGAAGTGCTTGAAGAGATCCTTCGCCGGCGCGGACGCACCAAAGGAATGCATGCCGACGAAAGCGCCGTCGGAGCCGATGAAGTAATCCCAGCCCTGGCGAATGGCGGCTTCCACCGCAATTTTGACCGGAGCCTTGCCGATGATGGCGTTGCGGTAGGTTTCCGGCTGCTCCTTGAAGAGCTCGAAGCAGGGAACGGAAACGACGCGGGCGGAAACGCCCTTGTCCTTCAGCGTCGCTGCGGCCTTGAGCGCTACTTCCACTTCCGAACCGGATGCAAAGATCGAAACCTTGGCATCGCTTGCGGATACGAGTTCGTAGGCGCCGTAAGCGGAAAGGTTCTTTTCTTCGTATTCCTTGCGCGAAGGCGCAAGGTTCTGGCGGGTGAGCGCCAGCGCCGAAGGACGATGCTTCTGCTCAAGCGCCAGCTGCCAGCATTCCGCCGTCTCGGTTTCATCCGCCGGGCGGAAGACGAGCAGGTTCGGGATGGCGCGCAGCGCGGCGATCTGCTCCACCGGCTGGTGGGTGGGGCCGTCTTCGCCGACGCCGATGGAATCATGCGTCAGAACGTGGACGACGCGGATGCCCATCAGGGCAGCCAGACGGATCGACGGACGGCAATAGTCCGAGAAGATCAGGAAGCCGCCGGCATAGGGAATGAGACCGCCATGCAGTGCGATACCGTTCATCGCTGCTGCCATGCCGTGTTCGCGGATGCCGTAATGCAGGTACCGGCCGGAGAAGTCCGTCGGCGTGATGGACTTCATCTGGCTGGTCTTGGTGTTGTTGGACGGCGTCAGGTCGGCCGAGCCGCCGATCATTTCCGGCAGAATGCCGTTGATGACTTCGAGCGCATCTTCGGACGCCTTGCGGGTGGCGACGGTCGGGTTATTCTCGATGATCTTCTTCTTGAAGGCATCGATCGCGCTGTCGAAGTTGCCGGGCAGATCGCCGGCGAAGCGGCGCTTGAATTCGGCCTTCTTGCCGGCTTCGGTGGCTTCGAGACGGGCTTCCCAGTCCTGACGGGTCTTGGTGGAGCGCAGGCCGGCGAGACGCCATGCATCCAGCACGTCTTCCGGAATGACGAAAGCTTCGGCTTCCCAGTTGAGGCTCTTGCGGGCGGCGGCGATTTCTTCGGCGCCCAGCGGGTTGCCGTGAACCTTGTGGGTGCCCTGCTTGTTTGGTGCGCCAAAACCGATCACGGTCTTGCAGGCGATGAAGGTCGGGCGGTCGGATTTATGTGCAGCTTCGATCGCGGCGGCAATCGCATCCGGATCATGGCCGTCGACGCGTATGGTGTTCCAGTGAACAGCCTGGAAGCGGGCGATCTGGTCGGTGCTGTCGGAAAGGCCAACTTCACCGTCGATGGTGATGTTGTTGTCATCCCAGAAAAGAACGAGCTTGTTGAGTTTCAGATGGCCGGCAAGCGCGATGGCTTCATGGCTGATGCCTTCCATGAGGCAGCCGTCGCCACACAGCACATAGGTGAAGTGGTTCTGCAGATCGGAGCCGAATTCTTCTTCCAGCTTGCGTTCGGCGATTGCCATGCCAACGGCGTTGGCGATGCCCTGGCCGAGCGGGCCGGTCGTCGTTTCGATGCCGGTCGCGTGGCCATATTCGGGATGGCCGGCGGTCTTGGAGCCGAACTGACGGAAACGCTTGATCTCGTCGATCGTCATGTCCTCGTAGCCCGTCAAATAGAGCAGCGAGTAAAGCAACATCGAACCATGGCCCGCAGACAGCACGAAGCGGTCACGATCCGGCCACAGCGAGCTCTTGGGATCGAACTTCAAAAAGCGGGTGAAAAGAACAGTGGCGACATCAGCTGCGCCCATCGGCAGGCCGGGATGGCCGGAGTTGGCCTTCTCTACTGCATCCATGGCAAGAAAGCGGATTGCATTGGCCATCCGGTCGTGTTTGTCGCGAGAAATCATGGCTTTTCCGTCTGTTTCCGGGTGAAGGGAGATAGTTTTACGCAACTATCCAAAAAGCGGGTTGATCCATAGCAGGTGAGGCAGGCAAGTCAATAAATCCACGGGCAATTGCGGTTCTCTCAAGGATAAAAATCGTTTAGCAAAACGGGTGTCTCGAGAAAAATCGTGCGATATGTGTCGCCATTTCCTCGTTCATCCACAGAGCAAAACGCCTCAATGCACTGGTTTGATTGACGTGATGATAAATCGGGTAATAACCTCTTGGATGTTGAAAAGGCCTGAAACCGGACGATTCGGCCGGTTACTTGCGAGTTGGAAAAAACGATGTCGGCTGAGAAGACCGTACAATCTGCGGTGACGGAGCTGAGCGCTGCCATCACAAATCTCGAAAATGCCATCGATATGCGTATCGAACGGCAAAGGGAGACGGGCGAAATCGATAACGAGGTCAAGCGGGTCCATGTCGATCGCGCAAGGCTCGCGCACGAGCTGGACCAGGCCGAGTTTCGCGCCAATCGTCTCGAAGAAGTCAACCGCGAGGTTTCCCGCCGTCTGGTGACGGCGATGGAGACGATTCGCGCGGTGCTGGATCGATAGGGAGCGGTTTCATGGCGCAAGTTACTGTTATGATCGACGGCAAGGCCTACCGCATGGCTTGCGAGGCAGGGCAGGAAGAGCACCTGACCGATCTCGCTACCCGTTTTGACCGTTATGTGGGGCATCTAAAGAGCCAGTTCGGCGAAATCGGTGATCTGCGCTTGACCGTCATGTCGGGCATCATGGTGATGGACGAACTTTCCGAGCTCAACCGCAAGATCGAAAAGCTGGAGGGGGAAATAGCGTCCCTTTCTCGCAACCGCGACGGTATGGCCGAACACAAGGCAAGATCGGACGAGATGGTTGCCGTTGCCATCAGCGATCTGGCCGACCGTCTGAACGGTATTACCGAAAAACTCCTGGCGCGGCCAAAGCCTGCGGCGCATTGATCGTCGGCAAAGCTTTCCAGCAACAAAATTCGTTCGTGGCCCTCTGGTGGTTTGGTTGGATACGTCCTATATCTAAGAGGCGTTCTGCGCTTCCCGACAGGAACCACAATCCCTGGGGCCATACTCGATCCAAAGGGAGCTGTCCCTGGCCAGTCCCGTGGGGCTGGACACATGGCGCCCACCTACATTTGTAGGCACCCAGGATCGTAAATCTCCATCGGTCGCCGTGGATCGCACTTGGAGCTTCGGGTCACTCCCCGATTCTTCTTCTGACTGATATAGTGTCGACAGTTATTTTTCATTGCTGCCGGAGACGGCTTTTTTATGCTGCTGTCATTGCAATGGCGGAACAATTCCCTATTATCTCAATTGGTATGTCTGTCATGCCCTTTTTTTGAAAGAGGGCGCTGCGGCCAAAACCGCGACGTGCCGTTCAACAGCCCAAAGAGCTAAACTTGTTTACTGAAATTATGATCGTGGTCCTGCTCACCGTATTGAACGGTGTGCTTGCCATGTCCGAGCTTGCCGTTGTCTCCTCCAGACCGGCGAGGCTCAAGGTGCTTGCCGCGCACGGCAGCAAGGGCGCCACGATGGCGCTCGGTCTTTCCGAAAATCCCGGACGCTTTCTTTCCACGGTGCAGATCGGCATCACGCTGGTCGGCGTTCTCTCCGGTGCGTTTTCCGGTGCCACCCTCGGCGCCCGGTTCACGGCATGGCTGTCGGTGCAGGGCGTCCCCGATCGGGTTGCCGATGCGTTGGGCGTGGGCTCCGTGGTCGTCGCCATCACGTATCTGTCGCTGATCGTCGGCGAACTGGTGCCGAAGCAGATTGCGCTGCGCGATCCGGAAAAGATCGCTGCCCGTGTTGCACCCACTATGGTGATGCTCTCCAAGGTCGGCGCGCCACTGGTCTGGTTTCTCGACAAATCCGGCAAGGCCATCCTTGCGCTTCTCGGCCATAGCGGCACGTCCAATGCATCGGTCACGGATGACGAAATCCGCACGGTTCTGGCGGAAGCTCATAGCGCCGGCGTCATCGAAACCGAGGAATCGGCGATGATCACCAGCGTCATGCGCCTTGCCGACCGTAATGCCCGTGGCCTGATGACGCCGCGCCGCGACGTGGAAGTCGTCGATATTGAAGACAGTGCGGAAGAAATCCGCGTTCAGCTTCGGGAAACGCAGCGTTCCCGCCTGCCCGTGCGCAACGGCGCCTCCGATGAAATTCTGGGCGTGCTTTTCGCCAAGGACGCTTTCGATGCGCTGGCATCCGGCAAGGAGCTGAACGTGCGCGAGCTTCTGCGCGAAGTTCCCGTCGTCTCGGATCTGACGAGCGCTGTCGATGTCATCCAGTCATTGCGCCGTTCCACCGTGCATATGGTGCTGGTCTATGACGAATACGGCCATTTCGAAGGTATCGTCAGCTCTGGCGACGTTCTGGAAGCAATCACAGGTGCCTTCCAGGAAGACAATGACGAGGAGCCGGCGATCGTCGAGCGCGAGGACGGTTCGTTCCTCGTTGCCGGCTGGATGCCCGCCGATGAGTTCGCTTACCGCATGGGCTTCCAGATCGACGAAGACGCCGAGTTCGAGACCGTTGCCGGTCTGGTGCTTGACGAGTTCCGTCGCCTGCCGGAACTGGGCGAACACATCACCCGCAACGGCTGGCGTTTTGAGGTCATAGACCTTGATGGACACCGTATCGACAAGGTGCTCGTGAGCCGGGCTGCCTGATGTCCGGCGACATCGCCGAAAAAGCAAGGCTGCGCGGCGAGAGGCTTGCCGCGCGTGATGCGTTGCCACAAGCCGAGCGTCAGCAAAAAAGCGAGGCGATGACAGCATATGGTGCATCTGCCATTCCGTTCTCGCCAGGTGCCGTTATTTCCGGTTTCATGCCCATTCGCTCAGAGGCCGATATTCGGCCGTTGATGGAGGCACTGCGGACAAGAGGCGGGCGCCTCGCCCTTCCCGTTGTGCTGAACCGGGAGACCATCATTTTCCGCGCCTTTGATGCGGATGCACCGCTGGTGAAGACGGGCTTCGGCACGACCGGTCCGGCGGAGGACGCAGAAGTTCTCGATCCGGATATTCTGCTCGTCCCGCTTTCCGTCTTTGACGGTCAGGGTCAGCGTATCGGTTATGGCGCGGGTCATTATGATCGCGCGATTGCGAGATTGCACGGCAAAGGCCGAGCGCCCGTTCTCATCGGCGTCGCATTTGATTGTCAGGAAGTGCCATCCGTGCCGGCGGAGCCGCATGACGTGCCGCTTCAGGCGGTTCTGACGGAGAGTGGCCTGCGCTGGTTTTCGGCTTAGCCGTTGATGACCGATGGGAAAAAGGCGTTTTAGCACTTTTTAAAAGATGGATTACCCGTTAGAGGGGACGGAATTTAGGAACATGCGCAAGATCGGGGCGGGTGAATGAGGCTTCTTTTTCTCGGAGATATGGTTGGCAAGACCGGACGCACGGCTGTCTGGGACAGGTTGCCCGGGCTTGTTTCCGATCTGAAGCTCGATTTCGTCATCGTTAATGGCGAAAACGCCGCCGGTGGTTTCGGCATCACCGAGGATATCTATCTCGAAACCATCAATGCCGGTGCGGATGTGGTGACGACCGGCAACCATGTCTGGGACCAGAAGGAGGCCGTTTCCTTCTGCGAGCGCCATGACCAGTTCCTGCGGCCAGCCAATTATCCCGATGGTACGCCTGGCAAGGGCTCGGGCATCTTTTACGCCCGCAACGGCGCGCGTGTGCTTGTCGCCAACATCATGGGCCGGGTCTTCATGCATCCGGAACTGGACGATCCCTTCAAATCGGCGGAGAACATTCTCGCTGCCTGCCCGCTGAAGGAGCAGGCCGACGCCATCATCTTCGATTTCCACGCGGAAGCGACGAGCGAAAAACAGTGTTTCGGTCATTTCGTTGATGGGCGCGCAAGCTTCGTCGTCGGCACCCACACCCATGTTCCGACTGCTGACGCCCAGATCTTGAACGGTGGCACGGCCTATATGTCGGACGCCGGCATGTGCGGTGACTACGACAGCTCGCTTGGCATGGAAAAGGAAGAGCCGATCAACCGCTTCATTTCCAAAATGCCGAAGGGCCGTTTCGAAGCCGCCAGTGGACCTGCGACGATCTGCGGCGTCGGCGTCGAGATTTCCGACCGGACCGGCCTTGCGGAAAAGATCGCACCGCTGCGAATTGGCCCGAGGCTCTCCGAAACCCTCCCGTCCTTCTGGGCGTGAGCTTTCGGCTTCTAGCGCTCATCACCCGTTCACAATGACGAGATCGTGAGCGTTCCGCCGCTGTTGGCGCTGGACGCCCTGCAAAACCTGCCTCATCTTCCTTTCTTCGCAAGTTCGAGGGAGTGGCATGATGCTGCGCGTGCTAATGCTTGCAATGGCCGGACTGGTTGCGTGCGCGGGAGCGGCCTTTTCCCAGGCTGGAAGCCGCCCTCCTGTGAGCCAGTGCCAGGCAATCGCCCGCAACATTCCCGGCGTCATGTTCGCCAGCTTCAAACCGGCAGGTGCCCAGCTGGCGCAGGCCACGGCTAAGGAAGAGGTGAAGATCAGCTTCATCGGCCATTCCACCTATCTCATCGAAAGTCCTGGCGGCGTGACGATCGCCACAGATTATAATGGCGTCTATCGCCCACCGGTCACGCCGACAGTGGTGACGATGAACCGGGCGCATATGACGCATTTCACTCTTAGTCCGGATCCGGCCATTCAACATGTGCTGCACGGTTGGAGCGATACGCCCGGAGAAAAGGCCGAGCACAAGCTTCTGGTTGGTGATGTCTATATCCGCAACGTCGCGACTGACATTCGCAACCGCTGGGGCGATTACGAATCCTTTCAGGAAAACGGCAATTCCATTTTCATCTTCGAGGTCGCGGGGCTGTGTATCGGCCATCTCGGCCATCTGCATCACGAACTGACGGACAAGCATTATGCCGAAATTGGTCGTCTGGATGTGCTAATGGTTCCAGTGGATGGTGGTTTGACGATGGGGGCCGACAGCATGAGCCGCGTGGTCAAGCGCCTGCGCTCCGCACTGATCTTGCCCATGCACCGCACTGGGCCTCCGTTGGAGCAGTTTTTGACGATGTTTGGGGAAAGCTTCCAGATCGCCTACGCAAAAGATGCGATCATCCGGGTCTCAATGAGAAACCTTCCCCGCCAGCCGCAGATACTGGTGCCAAAAGGCATGTAGTAAAGCGACCGGCGAGGAAAGTCGGGGGAGTCGGTATCTCAGGCGAAGGCGAGGTGCTGGCGAACGCCGACATCAGGCATTTTATCGTCGGACATATTGGCCTTGGCGATTTCCCAGCCGAATTTTAGCGTGCTGTCAGTCGAGGCCCAGATTTCCGCGTCGTCAACATGCAGCGCCAGCATCGTCAGTTGCGGATCGCTCTTACCGTGCTCGTACCAGGCTGCGGTGACGGAGTTCCAGTATTCTTCGATCTTTGTCCTGTCGTCGCGCGCCTCGAGCACGCCCGAGAGGCAGGCGTGATAATCATGGTCCTTGCCGACGACACAAAAATGAGCCCGCGAACCCGGCTTCAGCGTTTTGACGAGATCGGTGTCTTTCTTGGAGAAAAACCAGATCGTGTTGGTCTTGGGGTCGGCGTGCGGTGCCATCGGCTGCATATGATTGTGCAGGCCCTCGAGGCCAAGCATGCCGGCATGGACCGAATTGACCTCATCCCAGAGCTGGCGGGCAGGGTTTTCTCTTGCTTCAGTCAGACTGACCATGTGTTTCCTCCGTTGGGTTTGCTGCGGCGACCGGGAGGGTGAAAAATGTCCCGCTCTTCCGCTTTCATTGTCAAAACGAAAAGCGGATAAATCAGTTCCTTATATTCTTGCGGCCAAGAGAAAGCGCTTGCGGGCTTGAACGGCGGGCATATCGCACTTATAAGGCCCGCAATCTCCAAATTAAGACAATCAGGTTTTCCATGGCTGGTCATTCACAGTTCAAGAACATCATGCACCGCAAGGGCAAGCAGGACTCCGTTCGGTCCAAAATGTTTTCCAAGCTTGCGCGTGAAATCACCGTTGCGGCAAAGGCGGGCATGCCCGACCCGAACATGAACGCGCGCCTGCGCCTGGCAATTCAGAACGCCAAGGCCCAGTCCATGCCGAAGGACAATATCGAGCGCGCGATCAAGAAAGCTTCCGGTGCAGACAGCGAAAACTACGATGAGGTCCGTTACGAGGGTTACGGCCCGGGTGGCGTCGCCGTCGTCGTCGAGGCCTTGACCGACAACCGCAACCGCACCGCCTCCAACGTCCGCTCCATCTTCACCAAGGCTGGTGGCGCACTCGGCGAAACCGGATCGGTTTCCTTCTCCTTCGACCGCGTCGGTGAGATCACTTACAAGGCCGAAGTCGGCGATGCCGACAAGGTCATGGAAGCGGCTATCGAAGCTGGTGCCGACGATGTCGAATCTTCTGAGGACGGTCACACCATCATCTGCGGTTTCGAGGCGATGAACGAGGTTTCCAAGGCGCTGGAAGGCGTGCTCGGCGAAGCTGAAAGCGTCAAGGCAATCTGGAAGCCGCAGAACACGGTGCCGGTGGATGAGGAAAAGGCGCAGTCGCTGATGAAGCTCATCGACAATCTCGAAGACGATGACGACGTGCAGAGCGTCTATTCCAACTTCGAAGTTTCGGAAGAAATTCTCGCCAAGCTTTCCGCCTGACGGTTCAGATTTAAAAAAAAGCCCCGGCAGCGTCATCGCTCCGGGGCTTTTTGTTTAGGCGGCCTTCCTGATGGAGGTCCGCACATCGGCGAAGATCTCCACGGATCGCAGCCGTTTTTCGATATTGTGGATCGGCATCGAGACGATCAGTTCGTCGGCCTGCGTTTCGGCGAGGAAGCCGTCGAGGTGGCGTCCGATTGTTTCAGGCGAGCCGACGGCGGCGAAACGCAAGGTATGTTCCACCGAAAAACGCTCCATCTCGTTCCAGTGGTCGTCCATGCTGTAAACCGGCTTGGGGAACGGGACGCGTACATTGCGGCGCAGGTTGACGAATTGCTGCTGTGACGAGGTGAAGAGATATTGCGCCTCCTCGTCGGTATCGGCGCCGACTCCCATCACTCCAACCATCACATAGGGCTTGTCCAGCGTCGCAGAGGGCTGGAAGCGCTCGCGATAGATATGGATCGCCTCCATCAGCATGTCAGGCGCAAAATGCGACGCAAAGGAATAGGGCAGGCCGAGTGCAGCTGCCAGATGCGCGCTATAGGTGCTTGAGCCAAGCAACCAGAGCGGCACGTGCGAATTCATGCCGGGCACGGCAAGGATCGCCTGATCCTGCTGGGGCTGGCCAAGGTATTGCTGGAGCTCGATGATGTCGTGCGGGAAGTTCTCCGCACCGGCATCAAGATTGCGGCGCAGCGCCCTTGCCGTCCGCATATCGGTTCCCGGCGCGCGGCCAAGTCCGAGATCGACCCGGCCAGGCAACAGTGCCGCCAGCGTGCCGAATTGTTCGGCAATGACGAGCGGGGAGTGGTTAGGCAGCATGATGCCGCCTGAACCGACGCGAATATGTTTCGTGGCGGCACCAACATGGGCGATCACGAGCGATGTGGCTGCGCTCGCAATACCGGGCATGCCATGGTGCTCCGCAAGCCAGATGCGGTTGTAACCGTGGTCTTCAGCCTTGATCGCCATGCGGCGAGAATTTTCAAGCGCCTGGCTGACGCTCTCGCCTTCGCCGATTGGCGAAAGGTCGAGAATGGAAAAGGGGATCATCCAACGCTCCTACACAAATTCTGTCTTTGATGCGGATGTAAGGCGCGTGTCCCGATTTACCATAGAAGTCGCGCAGAATTGAAGGATGGTTCAAAAAAATTGGGGCCTCGAAAGAGGCCCCTTTTCATTTTTTTAGCCCGCTCGACGGAATTGCCGGGTTTCGCGATGGTCTGGAGGTTGCCGGTCGGAAGCGAGCACGAATTGTCCGAGCCTGCCGTCCATCTCGCCCGCCTCGGAAGCGAGATTGTGAATGGCCGCCGTCGTCTCCTCCACCATGGCGGCATTTTGCTGCGTCATGGTGTCGAGACTGGTGACGGTGCTGTTGATTTCCGCAAGCGTATGCGCCTCCTCGCGGGTGGATTCCATGATCTCTTCGATGCGGGAACTGATGGTCTGCACGTGCTTGCCGATGCCGGTTAGCGAGGCCCCCGCCTTTTCGACCAGTGCCACGCCGGTGGAAACCTCGTCGGTGGAGCGCTTCAGCAGGCTGGTGATTTCTTTTGCGGCGGCGGCCGAGCGTTGTGCCAGCTCGCGCACCTCCTGCGCCACAACGGCAAAACCCTTGCCGGCCTCGCCCGCACGCGCGGCTTCCACACCTGCGTTCAGGGCGAGAAGGTTGGTCTGGAAGGCGATTTCATCGATAACGCCGATGATCTGGTTGATCTGGCGCGACGAGGTCTGGATCGCTTCCATGGCGGCGATTGTTTGCTCCATGACGTGGCTGGACGCAGTGGCCTGCGTACTGGCGTCGCGGGCGATCCGTGTTGCCTGTTCGGCGCGTTCGATCTGGTCGCGGACGGCTTCGGTGATTGCCTTGATGGCGCTTGCCGTCTCGGTAATGGAGGCGGCCTGCCGTTCGGTGCGCTCAGCGAGCTGGTCTGCACCTACTCGCATTTCCTCCGAGCCGCCGCGAACGGCGGCGGAATTGCCGCCGATGGCCTGCATGGTCTCGCTGAGCCTTGCAAGCGCCGTATTGAAGTTGTGGCGCAGGCTTTCAAGATCGTCTGGGAAGACAGTCTCAATGCGATAGGCGAGATTGCCGCTTGCCAGTCGATCCAGCCCTTCGTCAAGAGAACGCACGACCATTTGCAGCGTGCCGGCCTCGGCCTCTCGTTCCGCAAGATGTGCGCGGCGTGCCATTTCGGCTTCCTCGCGCGTACGGGACGCGGTCGCTTCCATTTCCCTCTGCAAAATGAGTTTTTCGCGGAAACTGCCAAGCGCGCGCGCCATGCGGCCGATCTCGTCCTTGCGGTCCTGATTGCCGATCTCGGCATCGAGACGGCCTGCCGCCACTTCGCCGGTCAGCCCGGCCAGCTTCTCCAGCGGTGCGAACAGGCGCCGTGCAAAAAAGGCGGTTGCCGCGCACATGGCTGCCAGAACGCAAAGGCCGATGACGGCTAGCGTGCCGGCAATCGAAATGGAACCGGCGTTCAACTCGCTGCGCAACATGCTTTCCACCGCGAGGTATTTTTCACCGGCAAACGAAAAGGCGCGGGCATAGGCATTGGCTTCGCCGTCCGGACGGTTGATCTTGGCAATCGTCATACCGGACGTATTGAGTGCTTGTGCATGGAAGCCATAGATTGCCGGATTAAGGCTGACGAGACCGTTTCCGTCCACGCCCAGAACCTTGCCATCGGCGGAAACGATCGCGGATTGTTCGGAGCTGCCGGCGGAGATGCCTTTCGCGAGGATCTGGCTGAAGACCTCTTGTTTGACGCGGAAGAGAACGATGCCCTTGAACGCACCGAATTTGACTACCGGAATACCGAAATAGATGCCGGCCTCTTTAGTCGCGGCGTCGATGCGCAGACCGGAGAAACTCGTCTGCGCCACGTCGTTCACGGCTTTTCCTGCGTTGGTGGCTCCGCGCGCAAAAGCAGCCCCAAGGCCGCTATCCGCCCAGGCGCCACCCGTGACGGTTTCCCCGAAAGCCGGTCCTTTCAGATAGGAGTAATAAACCGTGCCGGCCGGATCGATGAATAGAACATCGCTGAATGGGGTTCCCTTGAGGTAGCCGCCGATATCCGTCTGGGTTTTTTCATGGGTGGAATAATAAAAGCCGCTCGGATTTTCGGGCTTGATGAGCTTTTCTTTCTCTCCGTAGGGGTTTTCCTTGACGAAGACGCGTTGCAGTTCCGCCTTTGCGTCGCCGGAACTCTTCTGCACGGTGCCCCAGCCGCTGCGCATGGAAACTACCGCCATCTGCAGGGATTCGATCTTGGCGATAGAATCCGCCTGCGTTTCAAGCTGCTCAAGGCGTTCCTGCAGCATATCGCCCCTGAAGACGAGAATGCTCTCCATGGATTTCGACGCCTGTTCCTCGAGAACGCCGCTGCTGCTTTGATAGCCGAGAAGCGTGAGAGCCCCGGTCGAGATCGTCATCAGCGCAAGGAAAATCACGAGCACTTTGGTGGATATGGAATGAAAACGGTTCAGCATGGCCGATGCAGCCCTCAATGCCGTATCACTTCCCGCACCATGCATTGATGGCGCCACCGGATGGCTGATATGGCGAAAATATTGCGCTGCGGATCATCATGTCCGCAGCTCCCCTTTTTTGATTTTGTGCGGGAACAATGCGGTACGCGGTTTAAGCAGAGGTAAATGCTGCACTGCAAATTTGATCAATGTTGTCGTTTTGTTCACTTATCGCTGGCAGGGTCGCAGCCGAAAAGATAGGGTGGCTTATGCAAAAGACGATTCGAATCATCGGTATCGACCCCGGGTTGCGGCGCACCGGATGGGGTGTCATCGAAACCTTCGGCAACAGCCTTCGGTTTGTCGCTTCCGGCACTGTGACATCGGATGGTGATATGGATCTCGCCTCCCGCCTGTGCCAGCTGCATGATGGGCTGGCGGATACCGTTCACAGCTATCAGCCCGATGAGGCGGCGGTGGAGCAGACGTTCGTGAACAAGGATGCTGTCGCCACGCTGAAGCTCGGTCAGGCGCGCGGCATTGCCATGCTGGTTCCGGCGAGGGCAGGGTTGCCTGTTTTCGAGTATGCGCCGAACGCGGTCAAAAAAGCCGTCATAGGTGTTGGGCACGGCGAAAAGCAGCAAATCCACATGATGCTGAAAATCCTGATGCCGAAAGCAGAATTCAAGGGTAACGATGCGGCGGACGCCTTGGCGATCGCAATCTGCCACGCCCATAATCGCGGCGGCGACAGGATGGCGCGGCTATTGGCAGCCGGTTGAATATTGAAGTCTCATTGCAGCGGGCGGCATCATGATCGGAAAACTTAAAGGCACCATTGAGGAAATCGGCACGGATTACGTGCTGGTGGATGTGCACGGCGTTTGTTACGTCGCCTATTGCTCGGCGCGCACACTCTCAAAAATAGGTTCCGCTGGTGAAGCGGTCGTCCTCTTCATCGAAACCTATGTGCGCGAAGACCAGTTGAGGCTGTTCGGCTTTTTGTCGGCACTTGAGCGGGAATGGTTCAATCTGCTCCAGAGTGTGCAGGGGGTCGGTTCGAAAGTGGCGCTGGCCGTCTTGTCTACCCTGTCGCCTTCTGAACTCGCCAATGCGATAGCGCTGCAGGACAAGGTGATGATTTCGCGTGCGCCGGGCGTAGGGCCGAAGGTGGCGGTGCGCCTCGTTACCGAGCTTCGCAACAAGGCGCCTGCCTTTGCAGGAGAAGCTTCGGCTTCCATCGGGCTCAAGCAGGAACTTGGCGAGGGTGTCGCCTCCGCGCCGGTGGCGGATGCCGTGTCGGCGCTCACCAATCTCGGCTATTCACGCGATCAGGCCGCAAATGCCGTTGCGGCCGCGCTGAAGAACGGCGGGGAGGGCGGCGACAGTGCCAAACTCATCCGGCTCGGCCTGCGCGAACTTTCACGCTAAGCTGCGCGCAGCAAGCGAACAAAGCCGGGTGCGATGCTGAATTTCGTGAAGCGCCTTCGTGCGACAGTCGTGATATAGCGGCGAAGACCATCTCTTGAACTGGTTAGAACAATGGAATGCCCTCTATGAGCGATGCGGACAGACTGATTTCGGCGGACAAGCGCGGTGAAGATATCGACACCACAATGCGCCCGCAGTCGCTGGACGATTTTACCGGCCAGGCCGAGGCTCGCGCCAATCTCAAGGTGTTTATCGAGGCCGCCAAGAACCGTGGCGAGGCGCTGGACCATGTGTTGTTCGTCGGGCCTCCCGGTCTCGGCAAAACCACGCTGGCGCAGATCATGGCCAAGGAGCTTGGCGTCAACTTCAAGTCCACCTCCGGACCGGTGATCGCCAAGGCTGGCGACCTTGCCGCACTTTTGACCAATCTCGAGGAGCGCGATGTGCTCTTCATCGATGAAATCCATCGTCTCAACCCGGCAGTCGAGGAAATTCTCTATCCGGCGATGGAGGATTTCCAGCTCGACCTCATCATCGGTGAGGGGCCTGCGGCCCGCTCGGTGAAGATCGATCTTTCCAAGTTCACCCTCGTTGCCGCGACCACGCGTCTTGGTTTGCTGACAACGCCGCTGCGCGACCGCTTCGGCATTCCTGTCCGTCTGGCCTTCTACACTGTCGACGAGCTGGAACTGATCGTTCGGCGCGGCGCGCGGCTGATGGGTCTGAACATGACCGACGATGGCGCACGCGAGATAGCAAGGCGTGCACGCGGCACGCCGCGCATCGCCGGACGGCTCTTGCGCCGGGTTCGCGATTTCGCTGAGGTGGCACGGGCGGAAGCCGTCACCCGTGAGATTGCCGACGAAGCGCTGACGCGGTTGCTTGTCGACAAAATGGGTCTCGATCAGCTGGACATGCGCTATCTGACCATGATCGCGGTCAATTTCGGCGGCGGCCCTGTTGGTATCGAGACCATCGCCGCTGGCTTGTCGGAGCCGCGTGATGCGATCGAAGACATCATAGAACCCTACATGATCCAGCAGGGTTTCATCCAGCGCACGCCGCGCGGCCGCGTTCTGACCGGCACTGCCTGGAAACATCTGGGCATGCAGCCGCCTAAAGATCTCGAGGCGGCGCAATTCCGGCTGACGCTGGAAGAGGATTGAGGGAACAAGCCCGGCGCTTTCGCATTTGATTTTCTTTGGTCAGGAAATGATGATGCCTGAATATCGCAAGGGTACGAAGGTTCGCTGGAAATGGGGCAACGGAACCGGCGAAGGAAAAATCGTCGAGACGTTTACTGATGATGTCGAAAAAACGATTTCCGGTTCCACGATAAAGCGCAAGGCCAGCAAGGACGAACCCGCCTATCTTATCGAGCAGGAAGATGGGGCGAAGGTTCTGAAGAGCAAGTCCGAGCTTGAACACGTCGATTGAAAAACGGCGTTATCAGGCGCCATAAGAAGGGACGTCGATGGCCTACGATCCGATGCGGGTTTTCCGCAAACTCGCGCGCAACAACCGGCTGGCTAATTTAAGGCTGCATCAGGCTTGTCTTCAGCTGTTGCAGGAGGAATTCGTGGCCGCTCGCGTCAGCTTCTTTCCAACCCTTCGGGCGACCCTGAACCACATCTACACCGTTGACCTGTTTTATATCGACGCTGTCAAAGGCGGGACGCTCGGCCTTGCCGCTTTTGAAGAAGAAGAGCCTTTCACCACCATGGCGGAGCTGCATGCTGCCCAAGCGAAACTGGACGAAGAACTGATCGATTTTGTCGACATGCTGGATGAGGACGGCCTCGCTGCCATCGTCAATATTCATCGTGGAATACGCATCCAGCAGGATCGCTGCGATGATGTGTTGTCCCATCTCTTCCAGCACCAGACGCATCATCGCGGGCAGGTGCATGCCATGTTGTCCGGCACCATGATCAAGCCGCCACAACTGGATGAATTCATTGTGGGAGACGACGCAAAGGCGAGAAAAGCCGAGATGGATGCGTTAGGGTGGACGGAAACCGATTTGATGTTTCCAGCCAGCAGGTTCAGTTAATGACGCAAGACACCACGGTGCAGGACACCCGTATTCGCATGAAATTCAAGCCGAAACGCATTTTCCAGATGCGCGTTGCGGGGCTGGCGTTTCGGGATGGCCACGTGTTGGTGCACCGCGCGTCCCATGAGAAATTCTGGACCTTTCCGGGTGGCCGCGCCGAAATGGGCGAGCGTTCCGAAGAAACGCTGGCGCGCGAAATGGTCGAGGAACTTGGCGTCGAAGCGAAGGTCGGGCGGCTTCTATGGGCGGTCGAGAATTTTTTCCATTATGAGGGTAAGGAGTGGCACGAACTCGGTTTCTATTACCTGATGGATTTGCCGGAGACCCTTGCCTTTCACCCGACGGATATCATTCACCGCGTTCAGGATGGCGATAACGAGCTCGAGTTTCGCTGGGTCGCCGCGACCCGTGATGCATTGACCGAACTCGATATTCCGCCCTATTTCATCGCGGATGAAATAGAACACCTGCCTGACACCACACGACACCTTGTCTGGTATGACGGCGACCTGGACGCCAAATGACTTCTGCCCCTGAGCGCCATATGATCCGGCTGGACCGCAAGCCGCAGCTGTTCAGCATGCGTGTGGCGGCGTTGATTTTCCACGACAACTATCTTCTCGTCCAGCGTGGCGCCAAGGATAGCTATTGGGCCCTGCCGGGCGGGCGGGCGGAAATCGGTGAAAGCTCCGAGCAGACCATCATCCGCGAGATCGGCGAGGAGCTCGACCGGGATTGCGCCGTCGAGCGTCTTCTCTGGTCGGCGGAGAATTTTTTCGCCTATGATGATTATGCCGCGCATGAACTGGCATTTTATTATCTGGTTTCGCTGCGCCAGCCTTTGCCGTTCCATGAAAGCGATATAGTGCATCGCGTGCTGGATGGCGTCGAGGTGGAGTTCCGCTGGCTGCCCGCGCAGCCTTCCGCGCTGCTGGAACACGATCTCAGACCCCGTTTCATTGCTGAGCGCATCGAGATGCTGCCTCAGCGCCACGAGCATCTTATCGTCCGCGAAGGTCGTTCAGGTGCGGCCGAACTTTCCAAGGAGATATCATGAGCGAGCTTGTGGTTTCGCTTTCCGGCGAACTCATCGAACATGGGCACCGCCTGACGCAGCGGGTCTATTATGAGGACACGGATTTTTCTGGCCTCGTTTATCACGCGCGCTATCTGCATTTTCTCGAGCGCGGTCGAACCGACTACCTGCGTTGCCTCGGCTGCGAGCAAAGCGCACTCCTGACCGCCGACGAGGAGGGTCTCGTTTTCGTCGTCCATCGTATGGAGATCGATTTCAAGAGCCCGGCCCGGATGGATGATGTGTTGACGATCACCACCCTTACCGAAAAGGCCGGGGGCGCAAAAATGGTGCTCAATCAGGAAATCCGGCGCGGCGAAACGCTGCTTGTTGCCGCCAAGGTCATCATCGCCGTCATCAATGCCAATGGCCGGCCAAGGCGCCTTCCGGAGACGGTGGCCGAAAAATTCCTGAAGTAAGTTCGGGGCTGGTCCAGTAAATCCATCAGACGTGGCGCGGTTGTAACACTCCTTTAACCATAATGGTGTCTTACTTTAGCAACTGGCATTTGTGCGGCGCACGCCTTCCTTTCACCAAATTTATTGGCAAGTAAGGCTTACTGGCAAGTATCGGGGTATGGCAAAGGGGTTTGCGGCTGTTGCTGCATAGCTTCGAGCGTTAACACGCGTTTGAATCGCCCGGTCCCGTACCGGGCGTTTGGATTCGGGGATTGGATATTTATGGAACAGGCAGGTTTGGCAGCGGCGACGCACGATGTAAGTCTCTGGGCGCTGTTTATGCAGGCGGGCCTCATCGTGAAGTTCGTGATGATTGGACTTATCGCCGCCTCGGTCTGGACGTGGGCGATCGTCTTCGACAAATACGTAAGCTTCGGCAAGGCAAAGCGCCAGTTCGACCAGTTCGAACAGGTCTTCTGGTCTGGCCAGTCGCTCGAAGAGCTTTACCGCACTCTGGCAGAACGCCAGAATGTTGGTCTCGCGGCAATTTTCGTTTCCGCCATGCGGGAGTGGAAGAAATCATTTGAACGCGGCGCCCGTTCACCCATCGGTCTGCAAATGCGTATCGACCGGGCAATGGACGTGACGATTGCTCGTGAAGGCGAACAATACGAGGCTCGCCTCGGTTCGTTGGCGACGATCGGTTCTGCCGGTCCGTTCATCGGCCTCTTCGGTACGGTCGTTGGTATCATGACCTCGTTCCAGGCGATTGCCGGTTCGAAGTCCACCAACCTTGCGGTCGTGGCGCCGGGTATCGCCGAAGCGCTTCTGGCAACGGCCATCGGTCTTGTCGCGGCTATTCCGGCGGTTATCGCCTACAACAAGTTCACGGCTGACGCGCACAAGCTTTCCGCTCGCATGGAAGGTTTCGCCGACGAGTTCTCCGCGATCCTGTCGCGCCAGATCGATGAAAAACTTCAGACGCGGCAGGCAGCCCAATAAGCGCGCCGCGCAGTAATTTGCCGCAAGGCAAAATGGAGTAGATGTTATGGGTATGTCAGCAGGTGGCAGCAGCGGCGGTTCCGGTGGACGCCGTGGGCGCGGCGGACGTCGCAGGGGCGGCGCGATCAGCGAAATCAACGTGACGCCACTGGTTGACGTCATGCTTGTGCTTCTCATCATTTTCATGGTGGCCGCACCGATGATGACGGTCGGCGTTCCGATCGACCTGCCGCAGACATCTGCCAACGCGCTGAATTCGGATACGCAGCCGATCACGATTTCCGTCAATGCCAATGGCCAGATCCATTTGCAGGAAACGGAAATCCAGGCGGCCGAGGTGGCCGACAAGCTGCAGGCAATCGCCACGACAGGCTATAACGAACGCATCTTCGTGCGCGCGGATTCCGTTGCCGCCTATGGCGTCGTCGCCGACGTGATGGCGCGTATCCAGGCAGCGGGCTTCAAGAATATCGGCCTTGTGACCCAGCAGAAACAGGATAATTGACGTCAGCGATGAAGGGCAGCCTTACCACATCCGCGATCGTGCACGCATCGCTTCTGGCTTTCGCCCTCGTTTCCCTGGGCTCGCCGGAGCCTCTTGACGTGTCGCAGGCTGAGGCACTGCCTGTGGAGCTGGTGCCAATCGAGGAATTGAGCCAGATCCAGCAAGGCGACAAGAACGCGCCGAAGGCGGAAAAGTCGGCCCCGGTTCCGACTACACGTCCGGATATCGTTCCGAACGCTCAGAATGTCGGCAACAACGTGGCCGATATAGAAGCGCCGCCGACGCCTACTACAAAGCCGAACGACAATATCAGTGCGGCCGCTCCGCCAAAGCAGGAAAAGCCGCAGCCGGTTGTCGACACCAAGGCGAATGAGGTGAAGGAAATCGTCAAGGAAGAGACCTCGGCTCCGAAGCCGCAGGAAATGGCCGCCTTGCCGCAGACTAAGACCGAGATCGCGCCGCAACCGAAGACGGAGCCGCCGCCGCAGGAAACGAAAGCGGAAGAGCCACCCCCGGTGCAACAGGAACCGGCCGAAATTCCCGTGCCGCCGAATGTGCCGCGCCCGAATTCCCGCCCGGAGCCGCCGAAGCCGGAAGTGCCGAAACAGGCTGAGACCAAACCTGCCGAGCAGAAGCCCGCTGAGAAGCCTGCAGAGACCAAGCCCGATCAGGCAAAGTCCACGGACAAGCCTTCCGACAAGAAGCCGGGTGAGAAAAAGCAGGAAACGGCGAAATCCGCTTCGTCGAAGGAAAGCGATTTTAACGCTGACGATGTTGCCGCGCTTTTGAACAAGCAGGCGCCCTCCGGTGGTGGTGCAAAGCGCTCCACCCAGCAGGCCTCGCTTGGCGGCAAAAAGACCACGGGCGGTTCGACGCTCAGCCAGACGGAAATGGATGCGCTGCGTGGCGCAATCCAGAAAAACTGGCAGATCATTCCCGGCATGGCGGATGCCTCGGACGTTCGCGTTCGGGTCACCATGAAGCTTGACCGTGATGGATCCATCATCGGCCGACCCGAGATCGAAGCAACGGGTGGTTCCGAGGGAACGCGTCGCGCCCTTTCCGGTGGTGCCTATCGCGCCATCATGCGTTCTGCTCCGTTCACGAACCTTCCTGCCGACAAATATGATGCATGGAACGAAGTCGTAGTGAATTTCGATCCCAGTGAATTGCTATGAATGCTGAAAGGCCTGGCAACATGAAGATATTTTCGCCGATCCGGCTGGTGCTCGCTGTCGCGGCCCTTATGTCGGTTTTCTCCGCACCGGCTTTTGCGCGGGTGGAAATCAACATCAACAAGGGCAACGTCGAACCCTTGCCCATCGCCATCACCGACTTCATCTCGGGTGACGGCATCGGCGCGCAGGTATCGGCCGTAATTGCTGCCGATCTGCAGCGTTCCGGCCTGTTTGCGCCAGTCAACAAGAGTGCCTTCATCGAAAAAATCGCCAACCCGGATCAGCAGCCGCGTTTTGAGGACTGGAAGGTTATCAACGCGCAGGCACTCGTAACGGGCCGCGTGACGCGTGAAAGCGATGGCCGTCTGCGTGCGGAGTTCCGCCTTTGGGATACTTTCGCAGGCCAGCAGATGACCGGGCAGCAGTTCTTCACGCAGCCGGAAAACTGGCGCCGTGTCGCCCACATCATCGCGGACGCCATTTATGAGCGCGTCACCGGTGAAAAGGGCTACTTCGATACCCGCGTCGTTTTCGTCTCCGAAAGCGGCCCGAAGACAGCCCGCAAGCGTCAGCTGTCGATCATGGACCAGGACGGCTTCAACGTCCGTAACCTCACCAATTCGAACGACATCGTCCTGACACCGCGTTTTTCGCCGAACCGTCAGGAAGTCACCTACATGTCGTTTGAAGGCCAGCAGCCGCGCGTTTACCTGCTGCAGCTGGAAACCGGACAGCGCGAAGTGGTCGGTAATTTCCCCGGCATGACATTCTCGCCGCGCTTCTCGCCGGATGGCCAGAAGGTCATCATGAGCCTTCAGCAGGATGGTAACGCCAATATCTACACCATGGACCTGCGCTCACGAACCACGACGCGCCTGACGAACACGTCCGCGATCGATACTGCACCGTCATTCTCCCCGGATGGGCAACGTGTTGCCTTTGAAAGCGACCGTGGCGGCCGTCAGCAGATATACGTGATGAATGCCGATGGTTCAGGACAGCAGCGTATTTCGTTCGGCGACGGGTCGTATTCCACGCCGGTCTGGTCGCCACGCGGCGATCTGATCGCCTTCACAAAGCAATCGGGCGGTAAGTTCTCGATTGGCGTGATGAAAACCGACGGTTCGGGTGAGCGCATTCTGACCAGCGGCTTTCATAATGAAGGCCCAACATGGGCGCCGAACGGCCGTGTGCTGATGTTCTTCCGCCAGAACGCTGGTGCTGGCGGTCCGCAGCTCTATTCGATCGACTTGACCGGCTACAACGAACAGCTGATCAAGACTCCCACCTTCGCTTCAGACCCGGCCTGGTCGCCGCTTCTGGACTGATATTGACTGCCATGACGGCGCCGGCCCAACCGGCGCCGTCATGTTTTTACATATGCCGTACGGGAAACTGCCTCTTTCTTGCCGCAAAGTGTTGTGAGGGAGCAAAAAAGTGGGACGTTTCCTTTCTGTTAACCATAAGCGTTTGTCGGCTATTAACCTCGATCCGTTAGTGTCTGGCAACGTTATTGCAATCCCAAGGAGAGACCGGCGATGAGCCGTACACACACTTCGGCACTCAGCCCGATGCAGAAACTGGCCCGTAATCCGGCTGTTATCGCCATGACGCTCGCTCTTGCTCTCGCAGGCTGCGCGAACAAGAAGAACATGCCGAATAGCGCCGGTGAGCTCGGTCTCGGCGGTGCGGGTTCTGCGACGCCCGGCTCCCAGCAGGACTTCACGGTTAATGTTGGCGACCGCATCTTCTTTGATACGGACTCGACGTCCATCCGTGCAGACGCGCAGCAGACGCTGCAGCGCCAGGCACAGTGGCTTGCCCGTTACCCGAAATACGCCATCACCGTCGAAGGCCATGCCGACGAGCGCGGTACGCGTGAATACAACCTGGCGCTCGGCGCCCGTCGTGCCGCTGCAACCCGTGACTTCCTGGCGTCCCAGGGCGTTCCGGCAAGCCGCATGAAGACGATCTCCTACGGCAAGGAAAAGCCGGTCGCCGTCTGCGATGACATTTCCTGCTGGTCGCAGAACCGCCGCGCTGTGACGGTTCTCGGTGGCGCAGGCATGTAATCGCCTGACGCTTTTGTGATCTCGAATGGAAGGCGGTCTATGGGCCGCCTTTCGTTTTTTTCATAGTTTGGCCGAAGTTAAGTTGCTTTTTCGGTTGATATGGAAAAAATCCGGCTTGCGCCATTCCGGTGCAAATCAGTTAAGGCAGGGCAAATGAGATGAAGAAACTTGTCGTGGCGGGAATGCTGGGGCTTGCAGCCTGCACCGGCTTGAGCGGCACAGCCGTTTCGGGTCCGCTGTTCGGTGCGGGGGGTAGCTTCGGCACGATCAACTCTCAGCAGGTCCCAATTGTGCGGGTTCAGGCCAATGAAGCCTATAAGGTTCAGCAGCTTGAAGAACAGATCCGGCAGCTCAACGGCCGTATCGAAGAAATGAGCTTCCAGCTTTTGCAGATGCAGGAAACGATCCGCAAGGCGCAGGAAGACAATGAATTCCGTTTCCAGGAACTGGAAGGCGGCAAAGGCGCGAGTACCACTGCGCCGAAAAAGAAGGCGGAGGCCACTCCGGCCGCTCCGCCGAGCGACGACGTTGCAACGATCATCGAAACGCCACCTCAGGGTGGCGCTTCCGTTTCGCCGTCCTCTTCCGCGAACGCGCCGACGAGTGCACCGGGAGAGACGACGCTTGGCTCCATCGAGCTTGATTCCAAGGGCATGCCGATCGGTGGCTCATTGAACCAGGGTGCCAACAATTCTTCCGGTAGTCTTCCGGGCGTTACCACCGGCAACGGTGCGCGCAAGACCGATCCGGTCAACACCGCAGCACTCACCAGCGAGGGCGATATCTATCAGGCTGCTTACGGCCATGTTCTTTCCGGCGATTACAAGCTTGCGGAGCAGGGGTTCCAGCAATATCTCCAGGGTTACCCGAAAGGCGCCAAGGCCGCCGATGCCAGCTTCTGGCTGGGCGAGGCACAATATTCGCAGGGCAAGTTCAACGAGGCCGCAAAAACTTTCCTGAACGGCCATCAGACCTATGGCAAGTCTCCGAAAGCACCGGAAATGCTGATGAAGCTCGGCATGTCGCTTGCAGCTCTGGACAACACCGAGACCGCCTGCGCCACGCTGCGCGAAGTGCCGAAGCGTTATCCCAGTGCTTCAAAGACTGTGCTGAACAAGGTTGCCAGCGAACAGAAGCGGCTGAGCTGCTGATCTTGCTCCTGCCATGGCGGCGGTCTTTCCATGCCGGTTGATGTCCGCATTTTGAACGAAAAGACGGTTGCGCCGCTCGCTGCGGCAAGGTCCTTTGTCGAAAATCTTCGCAAACCCGTCCATATTCTCATCGCAATCTCCGGCGGTAGCGATTCCACCGGTCTGTTGCTGGCAATGCATGAGGCGAGGGCGGAGGCAGACCCCGACCGGGTGCGGCTTTCCGCCGTCACGGTTGACCATGCCCTAAGGGCGGAATCCGCTGATGAGGCTCACAAGGTCTCCTTGCTCTGCGCGGAACTCGGTATCCCGCATACCGTGCGCCGATGGGATGACCCCAAACCCGCTTCCGGCATTTCCGAAGCCTCTCGCCTTGCCCGATATAGTCTGATCGCCGGTGTTGCGAGCGACATTGGCGCTGATCTCGTCATGACGGGGCATACTTTTGGCGACCAGCGGGAAACCGTGGCGATGCGTGCCGCCAGAAGCGGCAGCAGCGAAAATCTCGGCCTCGCCGGCATGGCGGATGCTGTATTATACGGTGGACGCCACTGGATCATGCGGCCGTTCCTGACCTGTGAAAGACAGGAGATCCGCGATTTCGTATCATCTCGCTCGCGTGGCTGGTTTGACGACCCGAGTAATGACAACGCGCACTACGAGCGGGTTCGTGTGCGGCAGTCGCTTTCCGACTCTCCGCCGCCGTTTGATGCGCAGGCCGCCGTCAAACGACAGGCATATTCCGAGAAAACCGCCTTTTTCCTCCAACAAAACGCAGAAGTCTTTCACGCCACGCTCGCCAGATTGTCGATTGAAGGCCTGATGCCCGATCTTCCCGAATTTCGGCACGGGCTAGCGGTGCTCATCGCTAATCTCGGTGGAAGGGTCTATTTCCCGGCGGCCAGCAGCATGGATCGGGTGTTGCAGTTTCTCAAAACCAGCGAGAACGGACGGATAACGGTTGGCCGCGTTCTTCTCGATCGCCGAAAGGACGGGCTTTATCTTTTCCGCGAGCACCGGAATATGCCGGAACTGCAAGTCGAGGCTGGTGGGCAGGGCCTCTGGGACGATCGTTTCCTTGTGAAAAACACGTCGGCTTTTCCGGTCAATATTGCGGCGGGCAGGACGGGTGGTATTGTGGATGCGGCAGCGCTTTTTCCAGCGGTGCCGCCAGGGATTGCAAAACAGGCGATGGCGATCCTGCCGCAAATTGCCACGTTGGTTCCCGGTCGAGCCTCTCCGGAAGGTGCCATCAGTATCGTGCCGAGGCTTGCCCCCTTCGATCTTTTTCTGCCGCGCTTCGACCTTGAGTTGGCGAATGCCATCGCGGTTTTATTCGGCCGTGCGGCCTATCCACAGCCGCCGGTTTAAATCCGGCCTCTTTTTCGTGAATTGCCTTGGAATAGTTTTTACACCAAAACGCATCAGATAACGCCCTTTGCCTTGGCAACGGCAGATGTCGTCCTTATGTTAGGGTCGAGTAATAGCGGGCAGCAAACATGTCCGTGTGAGTTCGGGGAGTTCGATGAACCCAAATTTCAGAAATTTCGCCTTGTGGGCCGTGATTGCCCTCTTGCTGATCGCTTTGTTCAGCATGTTCCAGACTTCGCCGACGCAAACGGGTTCGCGGGAAATTCCGTATTCCCAGTTTCTCCGCGATGTGGATTCCGGGCGAGTTCGCGACGTGACCGTCACCGGTAACCGGGTTCTCGGAACCTATACCGAAAACGGCACGGCCTTTCAGACCTATTCCCCAGTAATCGACGACAGCTTGATGGAGCGCTTGCAGAGCAAGAACGTCACCATCGTCGCGCGTCCCGAGAGCGACGGCTCTTCCGGTTTTTTGAGCTATCTCGGCACGCTTTTGCCGATGTTCCTCATCCTCGGCGTCTGGCTGTTCTTCATGCGGCAGATGCAGGGTGGTTCGCGCGGCGCGATGGGCTTTGGCAAGTCAAAGGCCAAGCTTTTGACGGAAGCGCACGGCCGCGTGACGTTTGACGACGTCGCAGGTGTGGACGAAGCCAAGCAGGACCTTGAGGAAATCGTGGAATTCCTGCGCGATCCGCAGAAGTTCCAGCGCCTCGGCGGCAAGATCCCGCGCGGCGTGCTGCTGGTCGGCCCTCCAGGTACTGGTAAGACGCTACTGGCGCGCTCCGTCGCGGGTGAAGCTAATGTGCCGTTCTTCACCATTTCCGGTTCTGACTTCGTGGAAATGTTCGTCGGCGTCGGCGCAAGCCGTGTGCGTGACATGTTCGAGCAGGCCAAGAAGAATGCGCCGTGCATCATCTTCATCGACGAAATCGACGCTGTCGGTCGTCATCGCGGCGCCGGTCTCGGCGGTGGCAATGACGAACGCGAACAGACGCTCAACCAGCTGCTGGTCGAGATGGACGGCTTCGAGGCGAATGAAGGCATTATCCTCATCGCCGCCACCAACCGTCCGGACGTTCTCGATCCCGCGCTTCTGCGTCCCGGCCGTTTCGACCGTCAGGTCGTCGTGCCGAACCCGGATATCGTCGGCCGTGAGCGCATTCTCAAGGTTCACGTTCGCAACGTGCCGCTGGCTCCGAATGTCGATCTCAAGGTTCTGGCCCGTGGCACCCCCGGTTTCTCGGGCGCTGACTTGATGAACCTCGTCAACGAAGCCGCCCTGATGGCTGCTCGCCGTAACAAACGCGTGGTTACCATGCAGGAGTTCGAGGACGCCAAGGACAAGATCATGATGGGTGCGGAACGCCGCTCCTCCGCCATGACCGAAGCGGAAAAGAAACTGACCGCTTACCACGAGGCGGGGCATGCGATTACCGCGCTGAAGGTTGCTTTGGCTGATCCGCTGCACAAGGCGACAATTATTCCGCGCGGCCGTGCACTCGGCATGGTCATGCAGTTGCCTGAAGGTGACCGCTACTCCATGAGTTACAAATGGATGGTGTCGCGTCTGGTGATCATGATGGGTGGCCGCGTTGCCGAGGAGTTGACCTTCGGCAAGGAAAACATCACCTCCGGCGCATCTTCGGATATCGAGCAGGCCACCAAGCTTGCCCGCGCCATGGTAACGCAATGGGGCTTCTCCGACGCTCTCGGCCAGGTCGCCTATGGTGAAAACCAGCAGGAAGTCTTCCTTGGCCATTCCGTCTCGCAGTCCAAGAATGTCTCCGAGGCAACGGCTCAGACGATCGACACCGAAGTCCGCCGCCTGATCGACGAGGCCTATACAGAGGCACGTCGTATCCTGACGGACAATCACGACGGGTTCGTTGCTATTGCCGAGGGTCTTCTGGAATACGAAACCCTCACGGGCGACGAGATCAAGGCTTTGCTGAGGGGCGAGAAGCCGGCCCGCGATCTGGGTGATGATTCTCCTGGCAGCCGTGGCTCGGCTGTTCCGAAAGCAGGCACCAAGAAGGATGGCCCAAGCGAAGTCAAGGGTGACGGCGAAGCCAAGGGCGACGGCGAGGCTGAAGGCGGCATGGAGCCACAGCCGCACTGATTGCCTGATCAAGACGACTATTGAAAAAGGCCATCCGGTTTTCCGGGTGGCCTTTTCAGTTTGGTAACAAGATATAAGCCATTTTTGCTGTAATTTACGTGCTGTTTATCGTGGTTTGTGGCATTTAGCCAAAAACGCTTCCGGTAGTTTTATGCTATGCCGGAATGCCCGAAAGATTTGGAGTTCAAATGGCACGCCGTTATTTCGGAACCGATGGTATCCGCGGACAATCGAACGTCTTCCCCATGACGCCGGATCTGGCGATGCGTGTGGGCATTGCGGTCGGAACGATCTTCCGCCGGGGCCATCATCGCCATCGTGTCGTGATCGGCAAGGATACCCGGCTTTCGGGCTACATGCTAGAAAACGCGCTGGTCGCAGGTTTCACCGCGGCAGGCCTTGATGTCTTCCTGCTCGGGCCCATTCCAACCCCCGCTGTTGCCATGCTGACCCGCTCGCTGCGGGCCGATATCGGCGTAATGATCTCGGCGTCGCACAACCCATTTTCCGATAATGGAATCAAGCTTTTCGGACCCGACGGATACAAGCTTTCCGACGAGCTTGAGCTGGAAATCGAAGATCTTCTCGACAAGGATCTCTATGCCCAGCTCGCCAAGCCGAGCGAGATAGGACGCGCCAAGCGCGTGGATGGCGATATCTACCGCTATATCGAATTCGTCAAACGTACCCTGCCGCGTGATGTGACGCTGAGCGGGCTCAGGATTGCCATCGACTGTGCCAATGGCGCTGCCTACAAGGTGGCTCCCGCAGCACTCTGGGAACTGGGCGCCGAAGTCGTTACCATCGGCAACGAGCCGAACGGCATCAATATCAATCTCGAATGCGGCTCCACCCACCCGGAAGCCCTGCAGAAAAAGGTGCATGAGGTGCGGGCCGATATCGGCATCGCGCTCGATGGCGATGCGGACCGTGTCATCATCGTCGACGAACGCGGCGAGATCGTCGACGGCGACCAGCTCATGGCGGTGATTGCCGACAGCTGGGCTTCCGACAATACCCTGCGTGGTGGCGGCATTGTCGCAACCGTGATGTCCAATCTCGGTCTTGAGCGTTTCCTTGGCGACAAGGGTCTCACCCTTGCTCGCACCAAGGTGGGCGACCGTTATGTTGTCGAACATATGCGCAACCACAATTTCAACGTCGGCGGTGAGCAGTCCGGCCACATCGTATTGTCGGATTACGGCACGACTGGCGATGGGCTGGTGGCAGCTTTGCAGGTTCTCGCCAAGGTCAAACGTTCGGGCCTCACCGTCAGCGAGGTTTGCCGCAAATTCGAGCCGGTGCCGCAGCTTTTGAAGAACGTCCGTATTTCCGGCGGCAAGCCATTGGAAAATCCGATCGTGCAGCAGGCGATCGCCGATGCGGAAAGCGCATTGGCCAATAATGGCCGCCTCGTCATCCGCCCTTCCGGGACGGAGCCTTTGATCCGCGTCATGGCGGAGGGCGACGATAGTGCGAAGGTGGAGCAGATCGTCAACGATCTCGTCGGGGTCATCACCAATGCCCGCTCGGCTGCATAAATTGCGCCACCAAATGTGAAAAGAAAAAGCCGGCTTTCGAGTCGGCTTTTTCTTTGAGTATTGCCTAATAAATATAGTGAATGATCGTGGTTAATCGGGACTTAACCATTTTACGCCAATCTCCGTGACTGAACAGTTCACTGGCATTTGCTGCCGCAACGGCAGGTGCCTCTTCTGGAGTGGAAGTCATGAAAAACGCTTTGGCCGGCATTCTGGCCGTTCTGATGACCGGCACGAGCGCCTTCGCTGCCGATCTTTATCAAGCTGAACCTGCGCCTGCCTATGTCGAGGCACCCGAAGTGCAGATCACGCAGGCAAGTGGTTGGTATCTGCGCGGCGACGTCGGTTATTCCTTCAACAAGCTTCGTGGCGCCAACTATTATCAGGGTGGACCGGGTGGTTATCTCGCCGATTTCGATACGGCTAATGTCAAGGATAGCTACATCGTCGGCGCCGGTGTCGGTTATCAGTTCAACAACTATTTCCGCAGTGACGTAACCTTCGATTACATGGGTAAATCGGATTTCCGCGGGTCTACCATCGGCGGCTGTGGTTCCGTGCCCGGTCCCTGCGTTTCAGCGGATCTCAGCTCACTTAGAGCATATACGCTGATGGCAAACGCCTATGTCGATCTTGGTACCTATGGCCGCATCACGCCTTATGTTGGCGGCGGTATCGGCGGCTCCTACGTCAAATGGGATAAGCTGCGCAATACTTCGTGCAGCACCAACGGCCTTGGCTGCGACCCGACCACCGAACATGGCGGCAGAGGCAAGTGGCGCTTCGCCTATGCCCTGATGGCCGGTGCATCGATCGATGTTACCTGTAATCTGAAGGCAGATGTCGGTTACCGCTTCCGCCAGATCAACAAGGGCGACATGTTCGATTTTGCGAATGGTGGCGGTCCTGGCCGCGACAAGGGTCTGTATTCGCATGAGGTTCGCGTCGGTGGCCGTTATGTCTTTAACGGCTGCGATACCGCGCAATACATGCCGCCTGCCGATATTCCGCTGCAGCCTGCCGTTTATAAATAAACGTCACGCCCGACTGTTAGCTTCAAGCCGCTCGCATCCTCCTCCGGTGCGGGCGGTTTTTGTTTTCAGCGGTATCCAATTCGTCGCATGACGCATATGGACTAAAATTCTCATGCGTAGCGACATATTCCGCTTGACGGAGGCCGGTGAGAGGAATAGCAACGGCGTCAGGACACCTCTCCCTAACGAGAGGCGCCTATCTGAAAGGGTAGTCAAATGACAGATATAGTGAAGCCGGACCTCCGTCCGGGTAATACGCATTTTTCTTCTGGTCCCTGCTCGAAGCGTCCCGGTTGGTCGCTAGATGCTCTCTCCGATGCACCGCTCGGTCGCTCGCATCGCGCCAAGGTTGGCAAAGCCAAGCTGAAGCAGGCCATCGATCTCACCCGTGAAATTCTCAATGTTCCCGCCGATTATCGCATCGGTATTGTTCCCGCGTCCGACACCGGCGCCGTTGAAATGGCCCTTTGGTCGCTGCTCGGTGAACGCGGCGTCGATATGCTTGCCTGGGAAAGCTTCGGTGCCGGCTGGGTTACCGATGTCGTCAAGCAGCTGAAGCTGAAGGACGTACGCAAGTTGGAGGCCGATTACGGCCTGCTGCCGAACCTGGCAGAAGTCGATTTCGACCGCGATGTGGTTTTCACCTGGAACGGCACCACCTCCGGTGTCCGCGTTCCCAATGCCGATTTCATTCCTGCTGACCGCAAGGGTCTGACGATCTGCGATGCCACATCGGCGGCCTTCGCGCAGGATATGGACTTTGCAAAGCTCGACGTCGTCACCTTCTCTTGGCAGAAGGTTCTGGGCGGCGAGGGTGGCCACGGCGTCATCATCCTTTCGCCGCGCGCTGTCGAGCGTCTGCTGAGCTACGCGCCGGCATGGCCGCTGCCGAAAATCTTCCGCATGGTCTCCGGCGGCAAGCTCATCGAAGGCATCTTCACTGGCGAAACCATCAACACCCCGTCCATGCTCTGCGTTGAGGATTATATCGACGCGCTGCTGTGGGCGAAGAACCTTGGTGGCCTGAAGGCGCTGATTGGCCGTGCCGATGCCAATGCCAAGGTCATCTACGACTTTATCGAGAAGAACGACTGGATCGCCAACCTGGCCGTCAAGCCGGAAACCCGCTCCAACACCTCCGTCTGCCTGAAGATCGTCGATCCCGACGTACAGGCGCTGGATGCTGCTGCGCAGGCGGATTTCGCCAAGGGCATCGTTGCCCTGCTTGAAAAGGAAAATGTCGCCCTCGATATCGGCGCTTACCGTGACGCACCGTCCGGTCTGCGCATCTGGGCCGGCGCAACAATCGAGACGGCTGATATGGAAGCCGTCATGCCCTGGCTCGCCTGGGCCTACCAGACGCAGAAGGCAACACTTTCCAAGGCTGCCGCCTGATTTTGATACCGGCCCTGCGTTGATGCAGGGCCGCCGATTTCCCGCTTTTAAAACTGCACCGTTTTTCAAGGAGCCCCTGAACCATGGCACCTCGCGTACTCGTATCCGACGAACTGTCGGAAACCGCCGTCCAGATTTTCCGTGATCGTGGCGTCGAAGTCGATTTCCAGCCGAAACTCGGCAAGGACAAGGACAAGCTGGCTGAAATCATCGGCAATTACGATGGTCTTGCCATTCGTTCCGCCACGAAGGCGACCGAAAAGCTGATCGAAGCGGCGACCAATCTCAAGGTCATCGGCCGCGCCGGCATCGGCGTCGATAACGTCGATATCCCGGCCGCTTCGCGCCGCGGTATCATCGTCATGAACACGCCGTTCGGCAACTCTATCACCACTGCCGAACATGCGATTGCGCTGATGTTCGCGGTCGCTCGTCAGCTTCCGGCTGCCGATAGCTCCACGCAGGCGGGTAAGTGGGAAAAGTCGAAATTCATGGGTGTCGAAATCACCGGCAAGACGCTCGGCGTCATCGGTGCCGGCAACATCGGCTCCATCGTCTGCTCGCGCGCACTTGGCCTTAAGATGCACGTTCTGGCCTACGATCCCTTCCTGTCGCCGGAGCGCGCGCAGGAAATGGGCGTGACGAAGGTTGAGCTGGACGAGCTGTTGGCGCAGGCCGATTTCATCACCCTGCATGTGCCGATGACCGACAAGACACGCGGCATCCTCAATGCCGAAAACCTTGCCAAGACCAAGAAGGGCGTACGTATCGTCAACTGCGCCCGTGGCGGTCTGGTGGATGAGGCGGCTCTTGCCGACGCCATCAAGTCCGGCCATGTCGCCGGTGCAGGCTTTGACGTTTTCGAAGTCGAGCCCGCCACCGAAAGCCCGCTTTTTGGTCTTCCCAATGTCGTCTGCACGCCGCATCTCGGCGCTTCGACCACGGAAGCACAGGAAAACGTTGCACTTCAGGTTGCCGAGCAGATGTCGGATTATCTGGTCAAGGGTGCCGTCTCCAACGCCATCAACATGCCATCGATCACGGCGGAAGAAGCACCGCGCCTGAAGCCCTTCATCCGTCTGGCGGATGTCCTCGGCTCCTTCGTCGGTCAGGTGCAGGAAAGCGCCACCAAGGAAATCGAAATCCTTTATGATGGTGCAACCGCCAACATGAACACCAAGGCGTTGACCAGCGCGTTGCTGGCGGGCCTTATCCGCAGCCAGGTTGCGGATGTGAACATGGTTTCCGCGCCTGTTATGATCAAGGAAAAGGGTGTTATCCTGTCCGAGGTCAAGCGTGACAAGACCGGCGTTTACGACGGTTACATCAAGTTGACGGTCAAGACTGAAAACCAGGTTCGCTCGGTTGCTGGTACGGTGTTCTCGGATGGCAAGCCGCGCTTCATCCAGATCAAGAACATCAACATGGATGCGGATGTTGGATCGCACATGATCTACATCACCAACACCGACGTTCCCGGCATGATCGGCTTCATGGGCACCACGCTTGGTGAGGCTGGCGTCAACATTGCCAACTTCCAGCTCGGTCGTGAAAAGGAAGGCGGCGACGCCATCGCGCTTCTTTATGTCGATGGTCCGGTTTCCGAAGACGTGCTGGACAAGCTGCGCGCCAACCCGGCAATCCGCCAGGTCAGGCCGCTGACATTCAACATCGACTGATACCTATCGTTCCTCCCAAGGGGACAATAAGGGCCGGTGCAGGGGAAACCCTGTGCCGGTTTTTTTGTTTCTGAACCGCCGGTTTCACCGAAATGTGTGCGTGTTTCTCTCTCTGGTTGCATATCACGAAAAATTTAAGGCGGGCATACTAAAAATGATGATCATGAGTTGCTATATCGCGTGCTGATATGCCGCTCATGGGAGGGTGGCCAACAGGAGATAGTGATGTTTGCTGCCTTTCGGCGCTTCAAAGGTTTGTTCGCAGTCGCCGCGCTTGGTATCGCGGTATCTTTCGTAGCCGTCGATATGGCGGAAGCACGCCGTGCGAGCGGCGGTTTCGGTAGCCGCGGCACAAGGACGTTTTCCGCGCCGCCGTCGACCAGCACCGCCCCCGGCCAGACCGCGCCGATCAACCGCAGCATGACTCCTAACACCCAGCAAAACCAGACGACGCCCGGTGCTGCACAGCCGGCGCGTCCCGGTGCGCAGGCACCGCAGCAGAGCCGTGGCCTGTTTGGCGGCATGATGGGTGGCTTGATGGGCGGACTGCTGATGGGTGGCCTGTTCGGCATGCTCATGGGCGGCGGTTTCGGCGGTATGGCCGGTTTCTTCGGTATGTTGCTGCAGGTGGCGCTGATTGGCCTTCTGGTCATGTTCGCCATGCGTTTCTTCGCATCGCGCCGTCAGGGCCAGCCGGCTTTCGGTGGCGCAGGCGGATCGCAGCGCACGGATCATTCCGGCTCCTCCTTTAATGGCGGCCCGCAGGCAGGTCCTTCCGCATCCTCGTTCAAGATTCCGAAGATCGGCGCGCTTGCCGGTGCTGCGGGCGGCGCAGCCGCGGCCACTGCCGCAACCGCAAAGCCGGTGGCACATGCCAATGCAATGTCCGAAGGTGACGAAATTGGCATTACCCAGAGCGATCTCGAAGTCTTCCAGAAAATGCTGCAGGATGTTCAGGCTGCCTATGGGGCAGAAGATTACGGCACGTTGCGCAAGCTGACGACGCCGGAAGCCATGTCCTATCTTGCTGAGGAACTGAGCGACAACGCGACGAGCGGCGTGAAAAACGACGTGCGCGACGTAACGCTGCTGCAGGGCGACGTTGCCGAAGCCTGGCACGAAGAGGGCCAGGACTATGCAACGGTAGCTATGCGCTACTCTGCCATCGACATTATGCGCGACCGCACCTCCGGCAAGGTGATCGAAGGGGACGAGCAGCATCCGTCCGAAGCGGTGGAAATGTGGACCTTCGTGCGCCGTGGCGGTAACGACAACTGGCAGGTCGCCGCCATTCAGGCCGCTGCCTGAGACGACGCGTAGTCTTGTCCGAACGAAACAGCCCGGAGGTTTTACCAACCTCCGGGCTTTTGCGTGCCGCGATGCGTGATGCCGCGACATTGTCTTTCGTCGATAATTCAGTGATCGCGGTGGCAGATCGCAACTCTCCAAAAAAATGACTGATAAATCTAACGGGTGATATCTGTATCGTCCCGCGAGTGGCTGTCCGCGTTTTCCCTGCCATGCAGGGGTTTGCGCCCTCTTCGTCGAGGTGTGGCGCTGGCGCATAGCTCTTTTGCTCCACGGAATTGCCGTTTTTCATTCATCCGGTGTTCAGTCCGTGCATCCTAACCAGCATGCGTACACGTCAATGTTACTTTTCGCGCCGGTTCTAAACCGCTTTGGGAAGGGAACCACAGGCGCAAAACAGCGTTGACAATCCAATTCCCGGCCCGCCTCCCGCAAGCCGGGCTGGGTGGCCGGGCAATGCACGGCCCGCGAGAACGGAGAGCTATCGAGATGAAACGCTTTGACCTGATCGACGGGATGCGTGGTTACTTCCTCGTCTTCATGCTGATCAACCATCTGGTGTTTGCAGGCGGTTTCTGGCTGGTGGAAATCAATCACCGCCAGTTTGCCTTCGTGGAAGACGCGCAGGGCTTCGTCTTTCTGTCCGGTCTGCTGATCGGCATGGTCTATGCCCGCAAGATGATGAAATATGGCTATGATGCCGGCAAACAGATGATCTGGAACCGGGCGATGGAGCTCTATCGCTATGCGATGGGTCTCGTCATCGCCGTGCTGTTTTTCCGCATGGTCATCCCGCATGCGCCCTATATCTGGTACAACTGGCTGGGCATGACGTCGTTCGACGATCCGCTGCGTCTGGCGGCGATTGCGACATTCCTCTTCCAGCCGACATTCATGGATATTCTGCCGCAGTACATTGTTTACATGCTGTTCGCACCCGTCCTCGTTAAACTCTGCCTCGACGGCAAATGGGCTTATGTCATGGCAGGCTCGCTGCTGGTCTGGATGGCCGGCCAGCTCGGTCTTCAGCAGATCGTGACGACGCCGCTCAATGAACTCGTCAAGGGTGCCGACGAGCAGGGTATCCGTGTCAGCTTCAATCTGCTCGGCTGGCAGCTGGTGTTCTACTCGGCGCTGGTGCTGGGCGCGATGACGGCGCAGAACCGCATTCCGTGGAAGGCGATCTTCTCACCGCAACAAACGTGGCTTCCGAAGGCGGCACTTCTCATCTGCCTGTTTTTCATGCCGCTTCGTATCGCAACCGCCTGGGGCCTGATGCCGGAATTCGTGATGGGCAAGTTCTCCACCATGGAAATCCGCGCCGATTTCGGCCCGGTCTACCTCATCAATTTCCTTGCTGTTGGTGTGGGTCTCACTTGGCTGGTGATCGCCGGTCCGAAGCATCACCGCCCGATCGTTCGCTCGATTGCGGAGGGCGTGATCTGGGTGCTCTCGCTGAAATTCCTGCAGCTGCTCGGCCGCCATTCGCTTCAGGTCTATGTCTGGCACGTGGCTATCGTCTATGGCGTCTATTATCTGGATGGCCGTACGGCCGAACTTTCGCAGGTCAGCAAGACGCTGATCGCCCTTACCGCAATAGGCTTGCTGGCTTTGCCGGCCCTGTGGAGGGAGCGCGACAAGTGGATTGGCAGCAGCGGCCAGAAGACGGCGGGCGCTTAACAACCGGTCACCACCTCACTCTGATGGCTTTACGGGGCGGATTTCCGCCCCGTACTTGCGTGCGCGGCCATTCCTTTCTATATGCAGCCCTTAAATCTGCATGATGGCGAGGCAGGACAGTCTTTTTCGACTAAGGCTTCCCGCAGCGGATGACCGACAGGCGGCGGGGCCTTTACCCCCGTTATGACTGACGATGGGAAAAAACGTGAATACGCTCGATTTTGACAAGAGGCCGGAAGACACCCGGATCGTTGTCGCCATGTCCGGTGGCGTCGATTCTTCGGTTGTGGCCGGTATCCTCAAGCGCGAGGGCTATGACGTCCTCGGCATAACTCTCCAGCTTTACGACCACGGTGCGGCTGTGCACCGCGCCGGCTCCTGCTGTGCGGGACAGGATATTGACGATGCGCGCAGGGTCTGCGAAACGCTCGGCATTCCCCATTATGTGCTGGATTATGAAGCGCGGTTCCACGAAACCGTCATCAATCCCTTTGCCGAAGCCTATGCGATGGGTGAAACACCGATCCCCTGCGTTGCCTGCAACCAGACGGTAAAATTCGCCGATCTGCTCGCCACTGCTCAGGAACTCGGCGCAGATGCGCTGGCGACAGGCCACTACATCCGCTCGCGTCCCAATCCCGTTGCCGGCCAACCAGGACGCCGCGCGCTCTATCGCCCGATCGATAGCGATCGTGACCAGAGCTGGTTCCTGTTTGCAACGACGCAGGAGCAGATCGACTATCTGCGGTTTCCGCTCGGCGGTCTCTCCAAGGCCGAAACACGCGCGCTGGCGGAAGATATGGGTCTCGTCGTCGCCAAGAAGGCCGACAGTCAGGACATCTGTTTCGTACCTCAGGGCAAATATACCGATATCATCAACAAGCTGAAGCCGAATGCGGCGTTGGCGGGCGATATCGTCCATCTGGACGGGCGCGTACTCGGCCGCCATGACGGTATCGTGCATTATACCATCGGTCAGCGCCGGGGTATTGGTGTCGCGACTGGAGAGCCGCTGTATGTCGTGCATCTCGATGCGCGTGGCCGCAGGGTCATCGTCGGTCCGCGGGAGGCGCTGGAGACCCGCCGTGTCTATCTGCGAGACATGAACTGGCTTGGCGATGGCGTGCTCGCGGACGAGGCCGGGCAGGGCTTTGCCTGCTTCGCCAAGGTGCGCTCCACCCGCCCGCCAACCGAAGCGATGTTGCATGCCGATGAAAACGGCATCTACGTGGATTTGATGACCGGCGAGGCGGGTGTCGCTCCCGGTCAGGCCTGCGTGCTCTATTCTGCACCGGGCGCTGATGCCCGCGTTTACGGTGGTGGTTTCATCGAACGTTCGGAACGCTCGGTGGACGCCGAGGCTTCGCTGAAGGCGCTTTTGGAAAAGCCGGTTGCTGCCTGAAACAATTCGGTTTTCACCGCCGTGTGGAAAGCGAATTTTTTGCGCGTCATGCGCTTGACACTTTGGGGAGCGGCACCTTATAAGCCGCTCATCCTGATGGAGCGGACGGTCACATGGCTGTCACGTTTTCCCTGTGGCGGGGTAGCTCAGGTGGTTAGAGCAGCGGAATCATAATCCGCGTGTCGGGGGTTCAAGTCCCTCTCCCGCTACCATTCATCTTCAATGAGAAAAGCAAAGTTTGCGTCGTCTTCTGGATGTACCCTGTAGCGCGAAATCGGAATTTTGACACCAGAAATCGGAATTTCTGGAATTCCAATAACGGTGTCAAACCCGCCTTAAGTGGTTCTTGAGGGTCATTTTAAGCCCATTCAATAACGCGGGCGGTTCACGTCACAGCGCAGATACGTCGAGGACGGTTTTCGTGACCGGATCGAAGTCGCAAGTGTACCTCACATGCTTCCATGCGCCGAAGCCATTCTGCATTTTTAACTTGTCACCAATGTAGGTGACGATGCCGTCTTTTTGGCTCTTCCAGCGATAGTGCGACAGTTTCGTTTCAGACCAACTGTCGGTCCATTCGAAATCCCATTTTGCGAGCTTTTCGATTTCATTCGGGCAACGCGCTGTAGCCGCCGGCCAACCTTCTTCCCCCCAGCACTGGATGTCGGCGCGGCACGCGACGTCCTTCGCCTTGCTCTCTTCCTCGTCCTTCCGCCTTTGGGCTTCCGCTGCGAGTGCTGCGGTCTTTGCGTCTTCGTCGGCTTTCGCTTGCCGCTCTGCTTCCACTAAACGGGTTTTCTCAGCCTCGTCAGCGGCTCGCTGCACCCGCACTATTTCGTCTGCCTTCTTTGTATTAGCCCAAATTGCAGCATCGGTGATGCCAGCTTTGTTTGCGCGAGACTGATCTTCCATGCTCGCAAAGCCTGCCATTTTAGCGTCGCGATCAAAAGAGAAACCGATACCAGCCAAAACACCAACGCCTACCACGAAACCGGCTATGGCTCGGCGCTTCAGTGACTTGCGGTGGTCTTTCCGCCAGACCATTGAGACGACTGACCACAGAACAAACCCGCAGACCAGTATCCATATAAAGATGAGAAAGAGCGTCATTCTGTATCCCCAGCCAACGTTAGTGACTTGGTTGTAACGACTTGAAAATGACCCGTACAGAGGGCGGCTACGTCACGCCGTGACCGCGACATTCAGGTAGTTGGCCTCACAAGACCGAGGCGGGGCACAAGACCCTCGATAATGACGCACCGTTGAAGCCATGCGACATCGGCGGTGGGCGGTGCTGAAGCGCCGAATGCCGGTACAAACTTGTAGCTTGAATTGGCATCGGCATTACCCGGATCGCAAGGTATGCCGCCATAGATAATCGGCATCCATCCGCCTGCGCCTGACAGCGCACCCCACATCAAGGCACCGCCGGAATACGTCCGCAAACCATTGTTCGCCCGCGTGACGAAGCTGGTGAATGGAACACGCTGTAAGGGGTTGGCCTTGGCGAGCATAATGGCAGTGACGGTTTTTCCGGACATCGAGGCCCGCTCCGTCGCATCGAACGAATTCGATAAGGACGAAAAATGCCCGTTGGCATCTGCGGGCTTGACCTTTGCCGAGTACGCCGCACCCGCGCCAGGGTGAATATTTGCCGGATCGGTGTCCTTGGTTGCTGAACCACCCGACACAGCAGAAAAGTTGACCGGAAGCGCGCCAGACCAGTTTGAAAGATCGCCGTTGACGAACAGGTTCGTGCCGATCGGCAGCTCCATCCAGCTGACGGTTGAAAACGCCGCCTTCTTTGCTTTCCTGAAGGACGCCATAAGCGCACCGGCAGCGAGACGGGCACCCTCATCGTTACCTTGGGCGTCGGACGGATGATAAACCGGGAATACATCGTTCGTGCGGTAGAGGATCGGGGCTTTGCCCGCGTCGATATAAAGCTTGTGGGTATCGACGATGGTAAGGCTCGGGAAAACAGATGCCACGCCGAGGATGGCGTTATAAACCTTGTCGTAACCGGCGTTGTCGCGCCACGGGTTTTGGGTGGTGATGACCTGCGGCACGTCTTTCCATTGCCAGCTGATCAAGCCGATGATTGACCAGAACAGGCCGCGCCCGATCGCCAGATCATTCCCCGGCGTTTCGAATGAGGACATGTTGTGGCCGTGATGGGTGATAGCCACATCGGGTGTCGGGATCGCGTCGATTGCGGTCGGCTTGCGCGATGCCTCAAACATGCAGCCGGCGACTTGGCCGGGAAGAGCAGCAAGCCAGAAGTCAATCGTCTGAGACGTTCCATTGCGGATGACAACCGGCGCGGCATAGGCCTTAGGACCATTGGCAGAGGAACCGCCCCATTCAGCCCAGCGATGCATGATGACGGTGGCGTTGTAGAGATCGCCGAGGGCGACGGCGAATTTGTAGTACGGCCCGTATTCGGAATAGCCGGTACTATCGGTGTTTGCGAAAATATTGACGTTCTGTCCGGCTCCAAGCTTATTCTTCAGCTGCCCGAAGGCAGTGCTTGCCTGATTGACGGAGAAAACGTCTGCCTCATTCGCTGACAGCGCCAGCGGACCATTCTGCGGCAGGATTAGAGGCAGGTTCGCAAACTGCATCAGGCGTTGTCCCAGACGGTCAGCGTCTTGCTGGCCGGATTATTGCGTGCGACCAGGCGCAGGCTCGGCAGCTTGGCGATTCTAACGATGGGCGTAGACGCCCGATGAAGGGTGGCGACAGTTACCCAAGCCGCCTCGACGGTAACGCGTGCCTGAACGTCCACGGTCGTGTGGTCGCTGGTCGCGGCGATCTGGAGGTAAGTCTCGTCTGCCGGTGTCCAGGCGGCGCTTTCGAAATTTTCGTCAATCGTGGTGAGCCTGATCATGCTTCAACTCCTTCAGGCCAGACAATCGCTGCAACAGCTGCGGGCGTCGTTGCGGCCAAAACATCGTTGGTAAGATTGTCGATCAGGGTCTGGCAGCTGATGACGAGCGCCTTGCCGTCCCTGCCTGCCTGCTGGATTTGGGCTGCACTGTGCATTTTGTAGGCCCAGACACCCGCCGCATCGCAGACCCAGAACGGCGTTTGCCAGTCAGACGCCAAGTTCGGCATAAGGCTGTCAGTCACGGAACCCATCAGGTTGATTTGCGCCTTCATGTCGCTTGGATAAGTATGAACCACTCCAAGCGCGGCAGACTTGAAACCACCCGTGATTGAGGCTTCACAGGCTGCGCGGAGCGTCGCCACGTGCAACGCTTTGACCTGATCGAGTGTCACCAGGGAAGCAGGATCAACAGCGACGGGCGCGCCCTGAGCATCGGCAACAATAGCCTTTCCTTCCTGTTGCGCGGCCATCAGCTGCGCATGCGTCTCCCTTGTGATCTTGAATGCGTCGTCAGGCAGCTGATAGTCGGCGACGCGAAGATCGTAGAAGGCTTTGGCGGAAGCGGAATAATAAATGGTCATAGGTGATCTCCGTTAACGTCCGAAGGCAATCCAATCGCAGGCATTAGAGCCGCTGGACGCGTAGTTGTAGACTTGGAAGCTGCCCGTCGAGTAGAAGCCCGCGCCGAAGGTCACCGGCAAGCTGCCATTCGAGGTTGCGGCAAAGGTTGTCATCACGCTGAGGCACTGGTTCGGAAACGATGTTGCAAAGGTGATTGTTTGAGCACCGCCTGACGAAATAACGCCTGTCTGACCCCACTGGATCATGAAGCTGCCAAGATAACTCGGAAACTTAATGTATCCTGGACGTCCAAAACTTCCCGAGAAACCAAGAGCCGTCGCAATGCTTGCCATGGCGTTGCGAACCCATCCCGTCGTCGCAAGCTTTGTGCTGTTTTCGGCGTCTGGCGGTGTCACCCCATGCGCAGTACCACCGGCATTCGCTAACAGAACGTATGCCCCGTTCCCGGCATTGAGGCTCGTGTTGTATCGGGCCACAATATCGCCATTGGCGGCGAATTCGCCCCCGACAAGTGCGCCGTCTGCCTGGTTAAGGACAGGCTTGGCGCCAAGACCGTTGAGATTGAGTGTGACCGCTGCGGTGTTGGTAGCGGTGGTCTTCAGGGCAACGATGAGACCATCCGTCAGTGCGGCAGGTGTCGGGCTTATGGTTGCCGTCAGCGCATTTGCAGTACCGCCCGCAACGGCATAGTTCCATTTTCCGGACTGTGCATCGAGCGCCAGCTTTTCGACGTATGCGCCGCCGACGCGCTCGAAAACACGGCCATCCGGCAAGCTTATGCCGTGGCCGTCAGTCGGCGTGATATAGGTCCAGCTCGCACCGGACCACAAGGCGATTTTCCCGATGTTCCCTGCCCAGATGCCCGTAGCGCCAACCGGAATAAGGTAGGCATCACCTGACGAGGGTGCGCCAGGCGCGCTCGATAAGGTCATCGAATTCACGGCCAGCCACCGACGAGCGCGGTCAGGAGCAAGGCCCAAGCTCTGGAGCGCCTGCCAGAGTTGCGTCCAGTCCGCGTCGCTTGGAACAAGCCCGGCCTCGGTGATGACCTTCAGCATTTCTTCTTGCATGCTGTTGAGGTGCAGAGCCGTAACGACGGTGCCGGCCGTTCCTGTGACGAGATTTTCGTCACGGAAGCCACGCCGCCCCCCGCCAATATCAACAGTGTCAGCGCCATTGATGCGATCCATCAGGCTTCTCCGTACTTAAAAACAAGGGTTGTGTGAGCGGGCTTATAACGGCGCAAAACGCACTCGATCGCCGAGATTTCGAACGAACCGAGGCGATGGCCAGAGCGGCTTGCGCCTGCCCGGAATTTCGTGACCGTGACGAGGCCGGGAATGTTTACGCGCCAGACGAATTGCGATCCTTCGGGGCGTAAGGGCTGACCAGCGCGAAGCACGCCCGCGCGGGAAGGCCAGAATTCCTCGATCGTGATATTGACGCCGAGGGCAGCGGCAACCGACACGAAGTACGGGATTGACTGCCCACCTCGGGCCGTCCAGCGCTGAAAGGCGAGCTGGCGGCGTTGCTGGACCGTCAATCCGTCTTTGTCGCGCCCGCAAGGGTCAGGACCAAGGCAGCGCTCAAAGTCCGAAAGCAGCTTGTCCGCAAGGCGCGGGTCCGTTTCGTTCATCATCGCTTCGGCGGCCGCCTCCGCATCTGCAATGGCTTCGGCGATCGCGCTGAGGATCACGCCCATGACGCCGCCGCGATAACGGAACGCCCAGCCGATCGGCAGTTTCGAGAAGAGGCTTTGAAGGATCGTTGAAGAGGTCCTGGACATGCTTCAAGGCCTCCTTAATTAAGCCAGGTGATGGCAGTGGCGACGGGGCAGGCCTTGACACCGAGCGTGTAGCGGACGGCCGGGATGGTCAGATCATGGGAATATTCGCCGTCTGCGGCCGAGATGGCTTCCGAGATCCGCGACGGCTCGATCGTCGCGCCGATCGGGCTTTCGTTCTGCATGTCGTCGTCGTCACCAATGGTGGCAATGAAGCGATCGAATGCCGCCTGAACCGCCGCCCTGGTCACAGCGCCGTCTGGGCGAAGACGCACGCTCACGGGAACATTGACCAGCTCGGCCGCAAGCGGAATAACCCGTGCGGTTACGGGACGAACGCCCGTCTGACTGCCCTGTGCGCCGAGATAGGTGCCGATTGCGGTCAGTTCCAGCTCGGTCGGGATACGCGGAGTTCCGTCATCGTTCTTGAGGGCAATGACGAGACCCACGGAGCCGCGACCGATCCATTCTTCCACGACTTTGACGGCGTAGACGCTAGCGACTTTACCGACCCACGCCCGATAATCCGGGGCAGAGCCACCCATCGGCGGCTCACGGATGCGCTGAAGGTATCGCTCCTGGACGCTCTCGGGCTCCTCGTCATCAGTGCCGCCGGCGAAAGCGGTGGCGACCGTGGCCTTGGAAATCTCGGGAAAGGCTGCGACGGTCGAGAGCTGTACGCCGGTTTCGAGGTTGCCAGAGCTTCCGGCCGCGACGGCTTCAGCGGTGACGGTAACCGTTCCACCGGCCGCGATCGTCCCGCCTGCGGTCGTGATGTAGGTGATTGAAGAGGTTGAGGCGAGGACAATGCCCGACGCAAGGACCGTCCCTGATACACCTTCGATCGTCACTGAGCCGATGGCCTTTGTGGCGTCGCGAGGATCGATGCCCCAGATCGAGGCGTGGCGCAGGATCATCGCCTCGTCATCGGCACTATCAGGCATCCATTGCCGCGCCCACCATGCGACATGGTCATGGGTTTCGCGGACTTCAGGGGCCACTGCGCTCCAGATCACGGCGAACATGCCGCGCGCCGATCGGACGGCACGGGAAATCGCCTTCACGTCCCCTTGAGGGTAAATCGATAGCAAACCGACTTCGGCGGCTGCGGCGATGCGGGAAAAGATGCTTTTCGCGGAAGGAACAGGCCACACCATTACGCCACCTTCCGTGTCAATTCGAGCGTGACATCCTCGACCAAGACACGATAGGCGAGAACCCCGGGGCGCAGCCACCAGACTTCGATTTCCGCTGGCGTGCCTGTTTCGGTTTCCGCCCAGGCAAGCCCCTCTGCGAGGTAGTATTCTGCGAGCTGGCGTGTGGTCTCGGTTTCCTTGGCACGCTCCAGAAGCCAGAGCTTGCAGCCGGACATGTTGCCGGCCGCATTCAGGCCGTCGAGCAACGCACCACGTCGTTCCGAAAAGGAAACCGGCGCTAGGAACTGCGAACGTCCCTCCGGCAGCTCGTCATCCGGAGAGGCGCGGCGATCGACGCCGACCGAAAGCAGGATGGGGGTGATCGGGGTGTCGTCCACGACCAGATTGAATTCGTCATCGAGCGCCAGATCGCAGCAGCGCCGCGTGGCGTCGTAGGTCAGGGCAAGGTCGAGAAATCCGGTCATGGCGCGAAATTATCGCGCGCGCGCAAGGCTGATCAGGCCCGCCGTGGCGGGCGGTCAACCGCTAACAGGTACGCTGGAATTGCCAGTGCCTGGCACAACACCGGTGTGTTTGTGCGTCTTGTCGATCACGACGCCGTCATGCCTGATGCTGCCGCCTTCGACGCTCAATCCCGAGGCGTCAAGCGTCATTGTCACGCCGCCCACCCTGAAGGTGATGGAACTGGCGGCCTGCACATCGATGCCGCCGCTGGCCCTGACGATCATGCGATCGCCGAACTTGTTGCCGATACCTACATCACCCTTGCTCAAACCACCGATGCGCTGAGACGGATTGCCGAGGGGCAGAAGAACCATGTCGCCTTCGTCACCACCGATCGCCAGCGCGATACCGACAGCGCCGTCATCGTCGGGAAACGAGAGGAGGCCATAGGGCAACATGATTTCGAGGTCATTGCGCCAGACGCCTTCCGCCACCTCGGCCGAGGCCGTTTGCATCTGGCCGTCATCCTTGATGTCTTTAACAGTGACGCGGCGGATGAGGCCACGCATCTTGTTGACGATCTCGCTCATAGTGCCTCCGCCGTGGCATCCAGCGGGCCTGAAGGCTTTTTCGCCGCCTTGCCCTTTCCGGCCTTGTCTGTCCGGCGCTTGCCGACCGGCTCCTTGTCAAAAGCCTCGGCCGAGCAGACTGAGATATCCGTGGTGATCTCCTCGGCCTCGGCATAACGCACGGCCGAGATCAGCAGATCGCGCTCGATGCCGAGGAAGGCATCGGACACGGGCACGATCTGGTTGACTGTCCAGAGCTGACCGTTCGCCTCGTGACCCTTGACGGTGTAGGTTTGTTCGTCGCCTTCAGCGCGGGACGTGCGATTGCGCCAGTCGGCTTCGTCCTGGGCGCTGACCGCACCGGCCTTGCTTCTGGCCAGATGGACCTTGGGGCGATATCGCTTGATCTCGCCGTCCTCGGCCCGGCCGGTTGCGACGGTTCCCTTGCGCTCCCGCTCGCGGGCCGAGCCATCGCCATCATTGCGGCTGTCCGCGCTGATCGGCTCGGCCGTGGTGTCCAGGGCGGCAGCGCTGCGGGACTTGCCGGAGCGTTCCGACTGGCCGCGCACAACCGTCTTGCTGTAGCGGTTTGCCGTGCTGAAGGATGCGCTTACGGCCATGACGTTACCCGGCAGGCTAATCCCATCGGGTGCACGGGTCTTGCCCGTTCGGGTGATGACGATATTGCCAACGCCATCCGAAAGGATAAGGACGCTACGTTGCCGTGATCCTTTCTCGATGGCGGAAAAGGCGGTCTCTCCAAGGTCGATCGAATACCGGTCGAAGGTATCGCCGGTGTCTACCTCCGTGCGCACCTTCAGCCCGAACGGCTCTGCAATCTTGGCCGCAGCGTCTTCCAGTCTGACGCCCGTCAGCTCGGCCGGACCTTCCGCCATTGCCGAGCAGTCGATCAGATCGCCAGTCTTGTCGCGGCCGGAGATCGTCACCGACGCATTACCGTCGCTGACATCATAGGCCACATCTTCGACGTGTCCCAAAAGCACGGTGCGTTTACCGATCATGATTTTAGCCTGCATCTGGGAGCGCAGACGCGGCAGGATCGGCATCGAGGCGAAGATGAAAGTTTTCTTTGAGGCCTCGCCATCGCGAAACGTGAAGCTGAAGCCTCCGGAAAAGTCCTTCAGGTCACGGGTGACTTCAGCTGATGTCCATTGGTCATAGGCCACACCATCGAGAAAGAGCTTGATGCTTTTTGCCATCAACTGCGCTCCAGGAACTCGACAACGCCGGCAGACAAGCGGGCGGGATGCGTCGGATCATTACGGGCCACTAGATCGGCGTAGACGGTTTCGATCAGCGCTGGCGTATCGCCGGAAAGATGCTGCGCCACCAGCCAGGCGTCTGTGTCGCGACTGACTGACAGACGACGAACGGATGGCAGACGGCCGATTACTTCGTTGAGATCGGAGACGATCGCAGCTGTCAGCGATCGCGCGGCCGATGACAGCGCCGAACTGGCGGCCTGCATCGTATCGGGTGCTTGCTGCTCGACCTGGTCAACAAGGGAGGCGAGCGCCGAGGTCATGGAAGATCGGTAGCGGAGCGCCTCCTGCCGGGACACGAAATCTGCATAAGACGACTGCTCGGCCGACGCGGCTATGAACTGGCCAGCAGCACCCGCCAGCAACAGGGCGTCAATCGCAGACGGCGCTTTTCCCGCTTCCGTCAGCAAGCCCGTTGCGATGGAAAGGCCAGCGCTCATCAACGCCTGGGCGCTTGCCGTACTAACCGCGATCGTTGTCGCAGGTGCAACTGCCGGAACCTCGATCGTCTGTGCAATGACCGAGGCGGCCGAACTGGCCCACGCATCGAATGCCATGGGTGAGGACGGCGACGATGCCGCCAGCGCCGAGCGTATCTGACTGACGGCCGAGCGCGCGTCCGGACGCGCCGTGATGGCATCTGCCACCGATGACGCAACGCGCCGGCTGCGGATCGTCGCAGACGTGCGGGCGCTGGAAATGACCGTTAGCGCGATGGAGGCGGCAAGCGAGGTGACAGCACTGGCGAAGCCGGAGAGCGCCGAGGGTAAAAGGCCACCGGAGAAACCAGATATCGACGACGACGGCGCGCGCTTGAACCGGGCTGAAACCCGGAACACCCGCAGTTCCCGTTCCGAGAAGCGGATTTGCGCCGGCTCTTCCATGATGACCTGCATCGGGCCAAGCCATGGATGAATAAGAAGCGCCGGCCCCGGTGTCTCAAAGGCCTTGGACAGTAGCTTCGCACGGACACGATAGTCGTCACCGACATAAAGCGCTTCGATACTGATACCGGATGGACCAACGCCGAAATCGTCATAGGCAGCTGGATCGACACCCGGAAACAGATATTCGAGCACCCGCCGTCCGTGGTCGCTCGACACATCGACGATGGAAATCGGGATGCCGCGATAGACACCCGGCAGCAGCCCTTCAGCAGAATCGAGACTGTCGAGCAGCATCAGTCCCTCCCGACGGCGCGGCCGGTATTGACGTTCGGCGACGGCGACGTGACCGTGGTAGTTTGGCCGACAACCTTGCCGGGGCCTTCGACAACAACCTTCGCCTCGGTTTTGACGTTGAGCTGCTGCGGCGCGGCGGGCGCGGTCGGCGATGCCTGTGCCGGCAGGAGGCCGTTCTGGTTAGCGGGCTGGCGACTGCCAGGACCGAACTCCGTTAAATTGCGCTTGCCGGAAACGCCTAGTGCGTTCGAAACACTTTCGATGCTGAGGGCGGCCTTCACGCGCTCCAGTGCCGTGGCAACACTGTTCCACGCCTCGGCGATGCCGTCCGGCATGAGTGCGCTCCAATTGATCCCGCGGTTGACGGCTTCGACCATGGACGCAAGTCCTTTCACCACCCACTCGATCGCCCCCGCTACGTCTTCAAGGATTTTGAATGCCGCTAGAACCGTCTGGCCGCCGAGGTCTCCGAGGAATTTCATGACGCCGGTAAACATGCCGGACATTTTGCCGCCTTCGCCTAGCCCGACAAGTTCACGGATAGCAGCTCCCAGCCGCATGAACCCGGTCGCTATGCCTGCGATCGATCTGACCGCGCCGCCTGCCGCCTTGCCGATCGGCTCCAGCCATGGTGCAAATCCGGAGCCGAATTCCTTCATGCCCTGCCACGCCCTGGCAATGCCGCTCAATGCGATATCAAGGCCACGGAAGGCCGCGAGCTTGGCATCCTCGATCGTCAGGCCGGAGAGATCGATTTTGAGATCGAGGCCCTCGACAAAACCGGACATCAGCTTCTTCAGGTTTTGCCATCCTGCTGTCACGTCGTCGAGCGCAGCTCCGAGACCGGCGCGGATAACGGGGCCATATCGACCTGCCAAATCGCGCGCAACGCCCATGACCTGGTTGCCGATATTGCGCAGATGCGGAACCGCTGCGGCGGCTTTCTGGCGAACAGTTCCCCAGGCATCGCCAAGCCGGTTCCACATTTGCGACAGGCGTGGACCGTAGCTTGACCAGTTGCGATAGATATAGACGCCGGCAGCCGCGATGCCCGCCAGCGCGATACCCACCGGGCTGAAGAGAGCAGCCAGAACCGACAGACCCGCGCCGATCGCAGGCAACACGACGCCCAGGACGCCGAGACCGACTGCCGCCAGAACGGCCACGCCTGCGAAGGCGAGGCCCTGCTTGACCATGCCGCCTGTCGCCGCGTCAAAGTCGCGAACCCACTTTAGGCCATCCATGAGGTAGCCGTTGATCGCGGGCATCCATGTGCCGAAGGCTAGACCGACTTCGCGGGACGCCTGCGTGCCGATCTCGCGGAAGATCGTGAGCTGGCGATTGAGGCCCTGCATCTGGGTTTCAAAGTCGGCATCGACGGCGCTACCGGTCGCCTTCGCAACCGCGTCCTTGATCGACTTGTATTCGTCGATGTTGCCGAGCATCGGGATCAGGAAGTCCATCACCTGCATGTCGGAGAACAGTTCGCCGAGCTTGCCAGCGCCATAAATCTTTTCGAGCTGCTCGCGGACGGTTGCCAGCGCGTCAGCGTCGGACATGCCGGCAGCCTTCGCCTTGCCCATCAGCCCCTGAATTTCCTTGCTGGAAACGCCGGTCAGCTTCGTGATCTTCTGAACGACGGCTTCGATCGGGTTGATGCCCTTCGTCACCGCATCCTGCATCACGCCTTGGATATCGACGCCCATGTCGGCGAAGTTCTTGACCGTGGTCGGGGCAAGCACTTTCGACAGGAAGTTTTTCAGGTTGTTGGCGGCCTCGGCCGGGTCGGATGTTCCCTTGCGGGCGATCTGGAGGGCAGCGCCGAGGAAGTTGACAGCCTCGCGGCCGGTCACGCCAAACTTCGCCATCTGCCCGGTCAGCGTCGGGAAATAGCGCGACATGTCCTTCAGCTCGAAGGAACCGAGCTTGCCGGCCGTCACCAGCGTGCCCATGGCGTCATCCAACTGATCGGCCGGAAGCTTCAGCGTGGTGAGCAGCGACGTGGCGACGGACGCCATGTCGTTCATCTCGGCATTGGCGGCGGTGGCGGCGCGGCTGATCGAGCCGATCGAGCGATCGACCAGGTCGTTGTTGACGCCGGCCGCGATCATCTGTCCCGCGCCTCGGGCGACAGTGTCCGACAGCTGACCGACATCCAGGGCGAGCCGCTCGAATTTCGCCTTGGATTGATCGACGAACGCAAAGGCCCCCTGTCCCGTCAGGTTCGACGTTCCGGCTATGTCGAGCAGTTGCTGCTGGAAGGCTGCGGCCTCCTGCATGGGGCCGAGGAAGGAGATGCCGGCAATGGCAGCGCCGACAAACCCGATCTTGCGAGCGGCATCAATGACGCCATTAAGCGCACCTTTAATGCCGCGCAAAGGTCCGCTCAAGAGGTCCTTGAGGCGAACGATGACATCAAGGTTCATGTTCCGATTGGCCACGGCGCGCCCCGCTTCAAAATAAAACGGAATTTCTCACGCGCGCGTGAAACTGATCAGGCCCGCCGTTGCGGGCGGGCCTGATCTAGGTCTTTGCGAGGTCGTTTACATGTTTTCGGTAGGCCATGATGCAGTTCCACCAGAACTGCACTTTGTCGATCGTCATGTTGGCGATCTCGGCCTCGCTGAACCCGGAGCCGTCAGCGATGCCGCCGAGCTTTACTGGCCAGTCTTCGTCCCACTCGTCAAAAAACTCATAACAATCCTGTGGCCGTCTGCGACATCGACGCCATCCATTTTGTCGAAGAGTTTATCCATCACCATTTCAGAAATGCGGGTCGAGCGTGAGAACATCACGACAGATGCCTTGGCGTCGCTGGTCGCCTGGATGGCTCGCAAATCAGCGCCGTTGAAGCGATGGAAGACCAGTTCGGTGAAAACGCGGTCCCTGACCTTGCCGTCTTTACGGGTGGTGAGCGTGACGTTTTCAAAGAGCGGAAGCGTCACCGAGCCATTGGCGTTCGGGCGCGCACGCTTCGGCAGCTTTGAATCGGCGTTGGCGTCTTCGTCGATGATGTCGTCGTCCACGAGTGTGCCGGCATCCTCATTGATGACGGTCTCCGTTTTCGAAACAACGTCGTCGTTCGGTGCGTCTTCGTCGAGATCGACCTTGAGTGTAGTACCCATCAGAGAATTTCCTCGGGCGATCCGCCAGCCCATTTGAGTTCGATTTTACCGCCTTCGCCGCCCGTCACGTCGGGAATGTCGCCCTCAAGAAAGGCGTCGTTCAAGACGTATGTCTGGCCGGTGTCGCAGACGATCTGCAACTCACCCTCGCCGGGATCGAGCAGGCTGCCCAGGCGCTGCCCCCTTTCGAGGTGGGTTGTGGCCGTGACCTGCGACCCTTGATACTCCTGGGCGCGGCCGACGCCTCGGCCATAGGTCACGGCGTTGTTCTTGATACCGCCTTTGCGGAATTTCGCCCCATTCTCGACGGGGATGTTACGTCCCCGCCAGACGATATCGACGATGCCCAATACCTGTGTCATCGCTTAAAGCTCCTGTTAAACCTGAAATTCGAGACGGCCGGCAAAGACCATGAGATTGCCGACGATCACCACCTGCTGGCGGCTTTCCAGCCGCTGTCGATCGTCCGTGGAACGCTGGAAGACGCTTTCCTTGAGGGTGCGTTGGACGTTTTCGATCCAAACCTTCTTGCTATAAAGCTTGCATCGTGCCGCCCAGGAGCCGGCCATGCGCTTCGCCGTCACCACGGCCGTGCCGGCGTCCTCGTCATCGTCATCGCGGGTAGCGAAGGATGCGTCGCTGTCGTCATCTACGAGCTTGGAACGCGGGTACATCAGGTTGATGTAGACCGACCAGTCATAGCGGATGCGGCTCATGGTGACCGGCACCATGATATCGAGCCAGGCGCGATCGGCGATGTCGAGCGTCGTCTTCTTGTAGGTCGTGATCATGCGCGAGATCGTGACCGAACCGTCAGACAGGCAGTCGAAGGTGGAAATGCCGTTGCGCAGCAGCAGATCGTTTTCCTCGTCAAGGAACTGATCCGCCTCGGCCGGCGCTTCGACACCCGGCAGAACGAGCGACTTCAACTGGCGGGCCGGGTCGTTGGTCAGGTGGAACGACGCGATACCCATGGCCGAGGCGGCCATCGCCCAGGAGGGCGTCGGGCTTTTCTTCAGGCCTGCCGTGGTGAGGAATGGCGAGTTGGTCAGATTGCCGAGGGTCGTGAGCTGGCCGTATGTGCCACCCATGAACACGAAGCCATGGCAGTCGAGCTTCGAGGTGGCGAGATAACGCACCCGCAGCCACTCGGCCGTTTTGGCAAGGTTGGTCGCATCCGACCAGGGATGCGTGAGCTTGGTTGCCCAGGTGCTGACAAGAAGATCAAGCGCCGGCTGCACGTCCGGATTTCCGGAACCGCCTGCCATGGCAACGACGGCGCAGGTTAGGCCGGCCGGAAGCGGCTGGGCTTTGGTATCGACGCGCAGATCGATTTCGTTGCCGACTTCGCCGCCATGACGAGAAGTGACGGTGACCACGCCGAGTGCTGCCGTCGCAGTCACGACCATGTCGAGATCGGCATTGATGGCGGCGGCAAGCTTTGTCGCCAGTGCGGCGACGGCATCGCTGGAGAGCGCCGTCATACGCACCTGCCGACCGCCAATCTTGAAGCGCAAGACGACGGAGCTGGTGGGCGAACCCGCGAAGGTGAAGGTGCCAGTCGCCTTCAGCGCGCCGCCGGCGTCGGGGAGTGCGATCACGAAAAGCGGCGTGTTACGGTTCGCCTTCTTGAAGTAGGCCACCTGTTCCGCACCGATCGAGCCACGGCCGAATAGTGCGATCGCCTGATCGGCGCGGGTCACTTCCTGTATTGCGCCGGCAGCGAGCGTGCCGGTGGCGAGCTTCTGGCCGATAATGAAGGCCTTTTCCGGCCATGGCAGAATGCCGACATTGCGATAGTTCGGCCCGATTTCGAGCAGTGTCGCAGGTTCGAGGCGATCGACGGGGATTTCGTTGAAATCCATTATTTGTCTCCTTCAGGCTTCTTGGCCGGTTCACGCGGCTTTTCGATCAGATCGCCGTCCTGGACGCGGCGGCGCGTGAAATGCGTGTCGGGATCGGGCATGCCTTCCTTCGGCCATTCGGAGCCGTCCGGGAGGTGGACCGTGCGGCCCTCGGCCGCGATGAGAACTTTCTGTGTGGCCATGGCCGGTTTTACTCCTGGGGTGGTTGAAGTTCGTCGGTGATGGTTTCGGTCGAGCCGTTCACAGACCAGGTGACGCCAAGCGCCTTGAAATCTTCGGGCTGCATCTTCCCGGTCGCAGCTGCACGGCATGCGAAGCTGAAGGTGAAATCGAGCTGGGCAATCGCGACGTTGTCGTCGGTCCAGCCGTCCGCAATGACGCTGTTGGAAAGTGTGATGTTGGTGACGCCCTGGTCATCGAAGTTGACGCCCTGGAGAAGCACGGAGGCGACATCGACCATCGCATCCATGCCGATATCGAACTTGTCGCCCTTAAAGCGGGCTTCAAGGCCGCTCGAAACCCTGTTTATCAGGATCAGCCGCCAGAGCATGTTGCCCTTCAGCATACGGCCACTGTCAGGGTCCGGTTTCATGCCCGTCCAGGCGAGACCGATGAACGGCGACAACTTAACGACGCGCTTGAACTCATCCAGGCTAAGAACTTGTGGCACGCGCTCGATCGTGAAAGGGTTTTTCGGGAAGGCGATCCGGAGCCGCTCGATGATCAGCGGCTCCTGGTTACGGATCGGCATTAGGGGAAACGTGTCCATCAGAAACCCCGTAAGGTTTCGAAGGTGACGATGCGGTCACGATCGGAGATGCGCGGGCCGGAGCCGACCGCGTTGCCGCCTGTCGGCGATGCCAGCGGAATGTCCAGGTGCACCATTTCCTTGGCGATGTTCTCAAGCCATTTGATGACCTCGGCGCGACCCTTCGCCATTTCTTCCGAAGGGCTGGAGCGCTCGGTATCGGCGAGATCGTAGCGGGCGAGGATGCAGGTCGCGCGCACCAAGTCTTCTGGCGGACTTGCGATCGGCGTCATGTAGCGACCGCGAATGTAGCTGTTGATCAGCGACGTGGCGTCGGTCAGGGCAGTGTTGACCTTTTCCACGTTCGGCGTCTCGGCCTCTCGATCTTCCGTATTGGACAGACGCACGATCTGCACCTCTCCAAAGCGGGCGATCATGTCGGTGACGGTGGCGTACATGGCAAAGTCTCCAGTGGCGAAAAGGGCTGACCCGAAGGCCAGCCCCGGACAAGTCAGTTCGATCAGCAGTAAATCCAGCGGCGGTAATGCAGAGACTGCCCGCTGGTCAGCCAGCTTTCGCGGTAGATATCCTTCAGCTTGCCGATTGCCTTGAAACCGGAGACCTTCGGTAGGGCGAGACGTGCCCAGAGGAAGGCGGCGGGCTTGGCCACGGCGTGCACCACGAAGCGCGCGATGTTGACGGCGAAGACGACGGTGCGCCCGGCAAACGTCGAAAAAGCTGTGAGGCAGGCGAAGAATGCGAGGCTGAAGTAGCCGTAACGTCGTGTCATGCAGATTTCCTCTTTGGGTTGGCTTCAGGGTTTTGCCGCTGTTGCCGATGGCCTCTTGCGAGCCTCGTGCCATCGGCGGGCTTCGGGGCGATTGGTCCGGCGACCTGATCCGGTCCGCAAGCCCCTCGCGGCGCTCCCGTCAGGAGTTACTTCTTGACGGTCTTTTTGCCGTCGCTGCCGTTGGCCTCGCCAGCGCCGCCCGCCTCGGTGCCGGACTGCTGGCTTTCGGAGCCGTTCGCCTGGGCGGATTTCAGCACGGCGATTTCGGTTTCAGCGGCCAGCAGCTTCTTGCCAAGTTCATCGATCGCGTTGTCGTGGGCCGCCTTCGTGTCGGCGAGCTTTTCCGCGACGGCATCAGAAACCGTTTTGTTGAAACTGTCCTCAAGCTTCTGGCGCTCGATCTCGACGCGAGCCTTCACGGCCTGCTCGATGTCGGCGCTGGATACTTCGGCGGCCTTGCCATGGACTTCCTGGACGATGAAGGCAGGATCGGCATCGAAGGCCTTAAGCTGATCTTCCGTCCAGTGGCCGGGTTCGTAGGTTTCCTGGGCGGGATGCACGACACCGTTGCGGCGAAGGCCCGGTATCGAGCAAATGATCTGGATTTTCGACATGTGTGGTTCCTTGGGCTTCGGGGTTCAGGAAAGCGGCTACATGGCCGTTTTCCGGAAACCCGCCAGCAACCGGGAGGATGATTGCTGGCGGTGCGGTCAGGCGATGTGGAACGCCCAGCCGGTTACGCGAGATGCGGGATGACTTCGACGCGGGCGGTTTTCGCCCAGACGTTCGTTTCGCCACCATTGATCAGGGCAGCTTCGACAACCTGACGGGCCTGCGTTTCCAGGGTAGCCGGAACCATCAGGACGGTCGGGCGAATGACCTTGATCTGGCCATCCCGCTGGCGAATGTTCTGCATGGCGGCACGGGCGGCGGTGTAGTTTGCAATGTTCAGCGTCGCCTTCGACTTGTAGGCAAGCTGCCAGAGACCGAAGCCGGCATTGCCGCGCGTGTCGGCACCCCAGACATATTCGGAGCGCCAGAAGACGTTCGGGTCTTTTTCGTCAAACATCTGCGTCAGCTTGATCGGCTTGCGGATCTGCCAGACCATGGGCTTGAGAACCTGCGTATCGTCGATCAGATACCACGCCGGACCTGCGCCATCGGTGAAGTTCGAAACCGAGATCACATTGCCCTGCTCGTTATAGCCGGGATGGTCCCCATCAAAATAATACTGACCATCATAGCAAAGCGTGGTTTCGCCCTTCTTGAACAGAGGCCATACAAGGCTGTCAGGGAACGCGCCGCCGTCCTGGCCAAACTGTGCCGCGACCGGCGTGAAGATGCCGACCTGATCGTCTTCGATCTGCTTCTTCTTGATCTTGAGCGTCTTTTCGAAATCACGGTTTGCGATCTGATAGAGCGTCGCGCCGACATCATGGGCGACACGATCACCGATCCATTCGCGGAAACCGGGCAGATCGTCCAGGCGCGGATACTGGTTGGCGAATGTGGTGGAGGTCACCGTCATCGCAATCTTCTGGTAAAACGGCGTAACCGTTGCCATCGACTGGTTGAAGATGGTGGAAAGCGAGGTGTAGATGCCCCGCAAATTGGCGACGTTAATGTCCATCGTGGTTCCTTAGAGGGGCTTCAGCCAGACGCCGTCAGCGTCGATGGCATCGATTTTTCCGGCCGGCAGCAATGCGCCAGCGACGAGCGTGTAAGTGTCGTCGGCAGACGCATAGACGGTCTTGCCGATATCGGCCGGGGTCGCACCGGCCAGCGGAATGAGCCTGATTTCCTTTTTCAGGTTGATCAGGCGATCACCGGTCGCGCCGTCGCGGTTATCGACAGCCTCCTCGGCGAACCCGATCAGGGCGACGCAAGACGCGTGGCCAGCCGGCACGGCGGCAAGAGCAGCCGTCACGCCGCACATCGTGCCACCAAAGATGCGGACGCCAGCAAGAACGGAATAACCGTAAGCATTGCCAGAGCGGGTTTTAGGGCGAATGTCAGCCGTAGCCGTCATGTCACATGTCCTTTCCGAAGAGCGCCTTGTGCTCCTTCTTGAAGGCTTCCGGATCGACGCCCATCAGGGCACCAACATGAAGCTCTTCGCTGGTTGCGGTCTCGCCCTCCTTGGGCGGCTGACGACTACCGAGGCCGCCGGCGTTGAGCGACGGCATGACCTTCAGCTCCGCTTCGACCTCGGCCGGGTCCTTCATGTGGCGGGCAATCATGTGCTCGCGCAGGGACGGCACGACCTGAAGCTTGGCGATCGCCGCGTCGATGACACTGGTCGCCCTTTCCTTCGCCGTATCCGTGACGAGGGTTTCGACACGGGTGTTGAGCGCCTTGACCTGAAGTTTCAGCTCGGCGTTTTCCTGCTCGACGCCGGTGGCCGGCTTCGCTTTCGCCTGAAGGGCCGCCACCAGCGCGTCAGCGCCGGCAGTGACTTCGACGTCGGCGACTTCCGCCAACTTCGACATCAGGGCCGCATGTGCGGTCTGTGCAGAGTGAGCCGCAGTGATGGCCGCAAGGATCGCGGTTGCATCTGCGGTTTCCGGCAGGCCAAGCGCCTTCCGGAGAGCTTCCAAATCCATGGTGGTCTCCAAATTTTGAGAGTGAAGCGATTTCAGGTTGAGGTTGGGATCGTTGGTCAGCGCCACGCGCAGCAGCTTGTGAACCGCAAAGGGAGCCTTGGCGCTGTGCGTGAAAACCGGGGAAATGTAGCCGTAGGCTTTGCCCTGCATCATCGCGAGGCCGTCAGGCGTCCACTCGACCTTTGCCCAGACACCATCGGCTCGGCGCTCAAGTGCTGTCAGCCAGCCACGGGCGGGCGCGGAAAAACCCTGCTTCGCCGCAAGGTCGGTCGAATGGTTCTCATCAACCGGAAGCTTCTTGCCCTCGGAATTGAATGCCGAGATCAGGGCATCGGCGTTGTCCAGGACGTATGGGCCGCGACCATCGACGCCGGAAAAGCGGCCGGTTGGCAAAACGTGCAGCCATTCGGGCACCGTGGCGGCCGCCTGTAACGCGACAATATGGGTCGAGACCGGCACAGCCGAGGCCGAATGAAGTGCAACAACAGTGGTCGAGATCAGGTTTCGCATGGTCCGGATATGCCATGCGGGCAAAATTCAATTCATGCCTGCGCCTGCGGGCGGGCCTGAAAGAGAGGGAATTTTACCGGGGAGTATAGCGGACCACAAAACCAAAAACGGTTTCGGCAATCATCGCTTCGTCATCCGACGATATACCGAGGAAGGGACGCGCGGGCAAGGTAACACTGTCGGCTTTGATAAGGTTCCCGCCCATCCGGAACCAGAGATGTGTTGCCCGCACCGGCACGATCGTCGCGCCGAACTGGTGAGCGGCCGCGTAAATGACATCGGTGCCTACCTGCACCTCGTCATTGCTGGCCCTGGCATTGATGCTGTTCCGGAGCCGTCCGCTTTCAGTCAGGATGCGTGAATTGCGCTTGCCCTCGGCATATGCCGTGTTCAGGGCTTGCCACGCCTGGCCGTCCGGATCGGTTTGCGTGACGAAGCGCATATGCGTCGAACCGACAAGGCCGGCGCCGATCGCGCGCATGACGGGCGTCGTGTTCGTCATCAGACCTTCGAGCTGGCGAAAGCCGCGCCGGACTTCCGAATCGAGAACCTGTGCCGTGATCGAGATTAACGCGCCGCTCATGCCAAAGACCTCACTGCCAGACTGAGCCGAAGGCGTCGGTCAGATCAGCCCGGCTGACGCGCTGGAGCGAGGTCATGTAAACCGTCTTGCGATCGGCCTTCATGACGATATCGACATCGGCGCGATAGAACACGCCGTCATGTTCACCGACGAAGGCCGACCGGCCGCGATTGTCGCGCAGCAGCTTTCCCGATCGGACGAGCTGGCCGGGAATGACGCCGATCGCGTCCGGCGTCAGAGCTTCGGCATTTTGCGCCTGGCTGCGGATGGTGTCGGCCGTCAGGCGGATTTCCGTGCCGGCAGCGACATCGAGGACGGCACCTGTTGCCTTGTTTGCGGTTGCAACCGGCGTCCAGGCACCGTCAGGCCATTTGCCCTTCAGCGCCGATTGAACGAAGGCCGCGACCTGCACCTGGTCGGCGCTGACCGCCTTCGGACCAGGCGCGGTTTGCGTCAGCCAGGCAGCGCCCGGGTTATAGGCGAAGGACGGATCGATGCCCTGCGGCTGATCAGTGCCGAGCTGGTCAAGGTTGGGCGGCGTGTCTGGCTTGGATTTACCGAGGCGACGAAGACCAGGACGAGACACCGGCGTCACGAAGCAACCGCACCGGTAGCCGTTCGGCGGGTACATTTTCGCCCAGACCGGATCGGTGGCCTCGTAGCATTCGCCGTCCCATGCCTTGTGCTCCAGGCGTGGATGGATCGCGCCGGAATGATTGTACATCCAGTAGGGAAACGCTTCGAGCGTGTCCGGAGCTGACATCTGGGCGTAGCGCCCGGCTGCATAGGCGGTGCTGAGATTGGTTTCGAAGATCAGGCGGGAACGCCAGCCGCGCGAACCGTTGTACTGCCAGCCATGGCGCGCAACGATCGCATCGAAGTCGGCGCGGAAATCTTCGAGCGTCAGGCCCTGTTCGGCGGCCTTGACGATCGCCGCCTGAAAATCCTCAATCAGCGCCTTTTTGTTTGCTCCGGCCACCATGAACATCTTCGAATGCGCCGCGTCCCAGACATCGCGATGGCTTTCGGTGGGGACGGCGGTTTTCTGGCGAAGGAAGTCGATCGCCTCATCAAACGGCAGATTGATCGCGCCCACCGTGGTCGCCATCAGAGCAACGACCAACGGCTTAAAAATTGAAGGCGGTTTAAAGGCCGTGGAAGCGTTTTTCGGGCCGGAAGCTACGGATGTCGCAAAAAGCCCCCTGAAGCGTGCCAGCGGGCCTCCTGTCATGACTGCCTCTTGAGGTCATCAATGAGTGCGGCCTGTCCGATCAGGTGCGCCATGGTCATGCCGCGCGCCATGGCTTCCGCGAGATCCTCGGCCGACAATTTGAGATCCGCGAGTTTGCGCGCAGCGTCCCGCAGATCCTCGGCCGAAAACAGGATGTCGCGGACTTCGTCGATCATGCCATCCATGGCGGCCGCCGCGTCCTTCTCCAGCCGATCGGTCAGCTTTTCGAGCAGGTCCGGTTCCTCGCGGGAATGCGCCGAGGCAAAGAGCCGATCGAGGCTTTGCTTTGCGGTCAGCGGTTTTTTCTCTGTCTTGTCCTCGGGCGGAACGACCGTCTCACGTCCGCCGACCAACTCGGCACCCGTCGCGGGCGTGGGAATGCCGAGGCGGTCACGGAGAAAGCTGGCCTCAGCGGTCAGGCCATGCTTGGCGAGCTTGTCGAAAGCCTCGGCAAAGTCCTTCAGCGGCACTTCGTCCGGACGGCCGATGTGGATTTTCGGGTACTCGTCCTGGGGACCGAAATTGAAGGCGATGATATTAGGCACGAGCTGCGCATTGAGCGTGTCGGATGCGTCAAGCGCGTCGGAACGTTCAATGTCCTCCTGGACAAGGCGATGTTCCTTGGCGACGGCATGGCCACCGGAAACAGCGTCCGTCGTTGTCGTCTGCCCGAGGATCAGCTTGGAAATCTCGCGGTTATACCAGTCAGCCCGCTTTTCAAACATGTCCGTCGAGCTGCTCTTCGAGCCGACCTCGTGGAACTCGATCAGCATCTCGCGGGGAATAATGGCTGCGCAGTCGCCGGCAATGCCGGAGACTGCCCGCCATAAGACATCCTTTTCCTGCTCGGTTGCGCCCCGGCCATATTTGCCGATCCGGATCGGCTGGCCGTAGTTCTGCACGAAGACCGCCCAGTCTTTCACGGTGAAGCTCTTGAACATCCAAAGCCAGACGGCAACGCGGGCAATGCCAGAGCGGATGGTCAAGCCCGACTTCGCCTTGGAACGATGAACAACGAACTTGTGCGGAATGAGCGGCTCACCGGCAACGCCTTCGCGCAGCAGCAAGGTTTCGCCATCTTCCCGGTCAAACGTGAACCAGCGCTGTGTCCGCCAGGCAAGTGCGCGCGGCAGAATGTTCCCGTTCTTGTGGTGCCAATCTGTCTCCAGAACAGAGATTGCCTTGCCGATCGCATCGAGCATGTCAAAGAGAGCGGAACGCAGCACGCCTGTCTCAATCCAATCCCGCAGGAACTGGGCGTGCTTCTTGTGTTCAGCGCTATCCGACGCGGACGTGACGGTGATCGGAAGCTGCGCCACCGATCGGCGGCGCGTGGCGAGTTGCGCGAGGTAATGACTGTCGCGCTCCTCGATGTCCTCGGCCAGCTCGAAATACGCTTCTACCTCGCCCTGGTCTGCGGCCCGCAGAATGGACGCGAGCTTGAGCGGCGTCATGCCATCGGCAGGGTGACCGGAAATCCACTGGCGAACCCCGCCCACCTGTGCGCCGGCAACTTCTTCCGTCAGCTCGGCCGCGCTGACGACCTTGCCGTCCTGATCCTTCATGGAGCTGGCGAGGTGACGAGAAATCTTCTGCTTCTTCTTTTTCGCCATCAGAGCGATCCTCTCAGGTAGATATCGACAGACCCGCCACGGCGGTCATCGTCATGCATCGGCGGGCCGCCATTGTGGCCCTGCATCGGATTGGTGGGTTTGCGGTTGGTCTCGTACTCGTAGGCGATTGCCTCCTGGTTGGAGGCAAACCATGCCAACGCTCCGGCCGGCGCGGTATCGCCATGACGATCGTAACCGTCAGCGCCCTTGGTCGAGTGTTCGTCCGGAACCTTGATGATGCCATTGACGTAGGCCAGTGCCTGGTGATCGGCGAGAACGTCGGCGTCGTTCGGAAACAATACGCTCTTGTCGCCGAATGCTTCGATGTAACCGGGCATATTGGCTGCGTACCATTTGGCGGAAAGCATCACTTCATGGATGCATTCCCCCCAGCGCTGGCGAGCCTTCTCGGCAAGGTACTGGCCGTTGCCTCGTGCATCGAGCGCGCCGCCGATCAGACGCGGCAGGGCATCGCCGACATAGAAGAGGATATCGCGCTGCTGATCGAACGGGATGTTCTTCAGTTCGACGATCAGACGAGCACGGCGAATGAGATCAGGCCCAATCTCAAAAACTACGATTGCGGTCTTGTCGCCGGAGCGGGCGAAGTCTTCGCCGAAGCTGTGTTCGCGGTCTTTGTCGAGCCGGTCTAAAAGCGGCTTCAAGAGGCCTTCACAGAACTCTTCAGCCTGTTCGGCGCGCTCGAAATCGTCGAGGTTCTTGAATTCGTCCGGGCGGTCCCACCGGATGACGGCCGGCAGATCAGCACTCATGCAGCGCTCGATCAGGACGCGGGTCAGCGCCGATCCTTCCGCCTCTGCCGGGATTGCGTCCAGCTCCTGCTTCATCTTGGAGGTGCGCGTGCCGTAGGCCGAACGGATTTTCGCTTCCCAGGCGTCTTCCTTTTCCTGCGACCAATCCTCGCCCTTAATCAGGCAGACACGTTTGAACAGGCCGTTCTTGACCGCATCGCCGAAGGTGAAGGTGTGGAAGTTGAAGCCGTTCTTTCCGGCCTCGGCCTCCTTGATCAGTTCGTTGAACGGGTTGCTGACGCCGTTGTGCGAGGAAATGATGCGGACCTTGCCGCCCCAGATCAGAAGTGCGGCGACGGAATCAATGACGGCGCGAACATCACGGTGGAAGGCGGCTTCGTCGATACAGACCGTGCCCTGAAGACCGCGAATGTTTTCCGGGCGGGAAGAAAGCGCCTCGATGCGGAAACCGGACTTGAAGCGGATGATATAGCTGGAGATCGCGTTCGTGGTGCCGTCGTCGCGCTGATCGAAGAAAATGCCATCCTCGATCGTCAGCAGTTCCTTGGCGACGGTCTTGGCGAAATGCGCGGCATAGCCGATGAATTCCCGGCCCTTGGGCTTGGTGTCCGGGATATAAAAATAGTTCTGCCCGCCTGCTGACCGCTGGGCGGCGGCAATAAGGGTCGCGTCGAGCGCCTCGGCGAAAGTGATGCCCGTGCGTCGGCCCTTGGCGCAGCCCTTCAGAATGCTGTCGTCGGCAAGCCACTCGGCCTGGTGCGCCATAAGCACGCCCTCGGCCAGCGGGTCGAGATCGGCCGGAATATCGGCGCCACGAGGCAATTCGACCGGCAACATGGCCGGATCGATCGGAAGCACTGGCGGGTCCGTCCATTTGCCTTGCGGCAAACCGGGCAAGGCTTCAGCCACGCTGTTCCTCCATGCAAGCAAGACCGGTGCCTTTGCAGGACCGGCAATCGTTCTTCAGGTCATAGACGGTGCTGGAAATGCTGCCGTCACGTCGGCGGTTGATCCGCCTGATGGCCCGCCCCGTGCCATCGCACCTGGTGCACGGGTCTTTCGGAAGGGTGACAGTCATTATTCGCCATCCTCCTTGTCTGCGTCAGGCGCAACCTCGGGAACAGCTTTCGCCTTCGGCCGCACGCCGAGGAAGTCGCGACGGGCGCGGGCGATAGCCTCTTTCGAAATGCCGGGTTCATTGGAAAGCACGTCCAGCGCCTGTTCCGCCTTGGCCTTCATGTCGGCCTCAATGCGGCGAACCTTCTCTTCAGCCTCCAGCTTCAGGCGACGGTTCGACGATGCGACCTGGGCGGCCGAGGCAGCGCGCAGCGCGTTCGCCAGTTCCATGGCTCCCTTAGGTGAAATGCCTGCATCACCCGCCGATTGCAGCAGTTCGAAAATCAGCGTCTTGATAGCCTCGGCCGCGATCAGGGTCAGATCGTCGGAACCGGCCGCGTCCATGCGCTCGGAAATTGTGGCGGCAATCTCGCGCGTCTGTTCTAGCCGGCGCGTCATCTGTGACAGCCGGATGGCAAAGCGGTTGAACGCGGAAAAAGACGGGATGTCGAAATCGAGACCGATTTCGCCCTGGAGCGCGATCAGCTTTGTTTTCCACTCGGCATAAATGTCGAGCTGGCTGCGATCACGGTCGGCAAGTGCCTGCGATGCCCAGGAGATCGTATCGCTGCATTCGTCGGGCAGAAGATCGATTGCTGAAAGTCGGCCGCGTGCTTTTGCCATGTCAGACACCCACGCGCGACGGACGCTTCACGCCCTCGATCGCGGACTGGCGATCGACATGGCGACGGCCGAGATCGGTCAAGGAGGCAATCTTGATGCTGCCGGCGCTGACGACGACAACCGCGCCCATCGTCTCCAGATACTCGATCTGCTGATGCACCCAGGGCCGTTCCTGGTTGATACCAAAATTGGCAAGAACCGGCTCAAGCATGGAGCTGCTCAGGCTCTCATTCACCTGTTCCGCCAATGCCCTCAAGATGATGAGCCGCGCTTCTTCGCGCATGATTTTCATATAGTCGATGCCGATGCTCATTGTTTGCCTGCCGTTTCCACCAGTAGCTGGTTCATTCTTTCGTTCGTGGCTTTGATGGGCTTGAGGGTTTCGTTCAGAGTGTCGAGGCGGCCATTCACCTTCTCCAAGGCAAGCTCCAGACGGTGCTGGCTTTCCCGGTCGGGCAGGTAGCGCATTTCTCCCTCGATCGCTTGGATGCGGCGGTCATGGCTGGTCAGCTTGGTTTCATGAGCCTCCACGTCTTTGCCCAGGAGCGCGATTTCTTCGCGACCGCTTTTGATGTCAGCCTCAAGCTTCTTTTCGCCGCTGGAGAAGAAGCCCTTCAGGTGACCAAGGACCGCCAGACTGGAGAGAACTAGCGTCAGCCAGGGAATGATTTCGGTCGGCGTCATCGGCGGGCCTTCTCAAACTTCGTCTGACAGACGATGCAGCGGGTGGCGGACGGCAAGGCGATGCGGCGTTCGCGGGCAATGTCGTTCCCACAATCCTCACATTCCAGCGTGCCAGGCGTGCGCAATGCCCGCGACGCGGCGGCAATACCTGCCTCGCGTTCCTGTTCGGTCCGTTCGGCTGCTAGTTCGAAAGCGGCGTTTCCACCGAAATTCATGGTGAGGTCTCCGGCATGTTGTCGATCGCCGCGACGGCAGCTGCTCGGCGCGCGTCACAGGAGAGGATTTCGGTTCGGTCAGCACTCCAGCGGGTCGCGACCTCGCGCTGGGGAAGGTCACGATCGGGTACATCGCCAACCGCGCATGGCACACGGGACGCGGGCGGCACGGCGGGCTTGACGGTGCGAAGCACGAGAGGAGCTTTGCTTTCAGTGGGGGAGCAGGCGGACGCGATCACGGCCAAGGCCGCAATCATCGCCATTCGGCAAAGCCGCATTCTGTGTCTCCAGTTCTTCATTTCGCGCTCGCAGCGCATCGATCTTGGCGGAAGTGCTGCGCTCCAGGTCGAGCGCATAACGGGCTTGAGCCGCCTCGGCGTTGGCGGCTTTGGTGTTGGCGGCCTCGATCGCGGCCGTCCAACGGGCATCGCTCTCGGACTTCGTTCTGCTGACTGCCCGTTCCACCATGCCGTTGACGGTGGCGATGGTGAGCCCGCCGAGGAAAAGGGCAGCTCCGATCAGGAGCAGCACGATGATGACAGGCCTTGCCGCCTTCGTTAGCCAGGCTGAAATCATCGTGCAGGCTCCGACATGTCTTCCGGCTGGTCTCGGGGCATATAGGGCGGTTGCGAAGGCGGAACGGCTTCGTTTTGGGCGGCGGCCTCAAAATCCTTGCTGCCGTAGTGGCGATGGACGCCGAGCATGGTTGCGATCAGCGTCAGCAAGGCTGGCAGGGCTATAGTTGCCATACCGGTTGCCTCGGTCCGGCCCAAAAGCGCGCCAACGATTAGGAGATAAACGCCGCCCCACGAGGCCCAGAAAGAACCCCAAAGATATCGTTTCGATGTGCCGTAGGTGGGTTTCATCGGTATCAGGCCTCGCTTTTCGAGACCGGAACGCCGGCGCTGGAAAGCTCGACCTTGCCGCCGATCGGCGCGTCGGCCGTCTTTGGCCAGCGGACGCCGCCAGCAATGAGCCGGCTTTTTTCGATCCGTGTGATGGAAACCGAATTGTTCTGGTTGCCGCCAAGGACGTAATAGTGCGTCCGGTCTTCGCCCACATAAATGCCGACGTGGTGACCGCCCTTGCGGCTGAACACGAGGATCGCACCAAGCGCAATCCGGCCCTCAATACCGAACTTCTTCCAGTTTAAAGCGCCCAGCGGATTGGCTGGCAGGGCTTCTTTCGGAAGTGTTGTGGCGATGACATTGCCGATAAACAGGCCGCACCAGGGAATGTCATCGTCGGTGAAAAAACTTGCGACCCAGCCGCCGAGCTTGTTGGCCCAGCCCATAATGGTTGGATTGGATTTCGGCCCTGCGATTTCCTTCAGGCCCATGAAGCGGCGGGCCTCGCGCATCCAGACCGGCTCAGCCGGAACCACGACCTTGTCGTGAACGACAAGCGTGCTGCTCGGGTTTTTGCTCTTCACGCCACGAAGGAGGTTGATGGTCGCAGTATCGGCGCGGCCGGTCTCGTTCAGTCCTGCCGCATGCTGGAAACGCAGGAGCGCTGCGATAACCTCGCGACCATGAACGCCGTCCGCAATGCCGCCATAAGCGCCGGCGACACGCAGGCGGTCGATCAGCCATTCATCAAAAGTCTGGGTGGTCAAAGGAAAGCCCCGTCATGGTGGCAACTGGCGGAGATCGCGCGGGCCGATATGGGGGCAAATTAGAGTTTGGGCCTGAAACAAATCAGGCCCGCTGTGGCGGGCGGGCCTTTAGAACATTTCGATCTGGCGGGGGTCTGTCTTTCGCCTGGACTTAAGCGGCTCCCGTTCTCGGGCGCGCTTCAAAAGTCTTTCAACACCGCTTTCCGTCAAACCGAGACGTTTGGCAATATCGCGGTTGCTCATTTCGGCATCGGCATAGCGGCGGGCGCGAAACTCTCGTGCCAGAGGCACCCTTATATATCCGCCCGGATATGCTTTGGCTAGACGGTATGCAGCATCAACGCCGATCGTCGAGGAAAGTTCGCTGCGCTCCGGATCAGACGGAACATAAAGCCTGACGCCGGCATGCGCCTCGACCAGGGAAAAGAAGCCGTCTTCGCCAAGGGTGGATAAAAGATCAAGGGTGAGGTCTTCGGCCACGGGTAATCCTGTTCGAAATGTTGAGCTGCTCTTTGGTCAGCGCCCGCAGGCGGGCTTCAAGCTCGATACGTCGGTGCGAAAAGCGGGGCAGCTTGGCGATCCGTTCCGCGAGTTGGTCACGCCGGTTCTGAAGAACATCGATCTCCCGCTGGTCCGGCCAGCCAAAGAGCGGCATGCCATTCAGGGGAGCGATGTTGCCGGTCATCACTTTTTTGCCTTCTTCAGCCGGCGAACCTGCTGCCCAAAATGGTTCATCACAGTGATCCACTCTGCATCGCTCAAATTTCTGTAGCTGATGCTCTCGGTGACGATGTGGGTGACGGCCTGCCAGAACGCATTCGGCTCGGCCGGATGCAGGATCAACCACTGCGCGCGGGCGATCTTGTAGCCGGGGCTTTTCTCGTAAGGCTCGCACGGCAGGCGATCGGCCCATAAAACACCGGCCCGCGCCAGCATTCCCTTCAATGCCTCAACGACGCTGGCGGCGTCCTCTGCCTTGTGAACGAAACGCATATCCGAAATGTTCGGCAACTGCCTTCCCATGGCGAAGGCCTCAAGGGCGCTGTCGCGGCGATCGTCGACGATGCCAAGATTGTAACAGGCAATCCAGAGCGCCCGCATCATCGGCAGGTACTTGCCGGAAAGCTTGTGCTTGCCGTCGCGTCCGTCCTGACGGAAACCCGACAGTGTGGGTGTCGATGGCTTCGGCTTGTATCCGAGCCGTCGAAGCTCATCGACAACGGCGTTCTGCTGCTGTGCGTTCATAAGAGAAAGTCGAGACTGCCCCGTCACACGGGTATAGATATCGCGCTGGGCGTCCTCGTCAGTAATTCCGAGCTGACGGAAGCCGCCAAAGATGGAACGGTTGCGCAGGCTCATTTCGACATCCTCCGTGCCGCGTGGGCTGCGATGTCGGTAAGGCAGAACTCAGAGGATCGGCTTTCGTCGCCTTCCTCGGTAACGACCAGGACGAACATCTTGCCGCCCTTAGCGTGAACAAAATGGCCGTCCTTCAGAAATGCGTCGATCAGCGCCATCAGTAGCTGGTCGAGTTCAAATGTCCTCCGCATTGCAGGCCTCGTTGATTTCGGTGGATGTGTAGGTGACTTTGAAAATCGGGATGAAAAACCGCACGTAGACGAACTGGACGGACCAGCCCCGGCGCTCCGCCTTTTCCCAGGTCTCGGGCTGTCGGTATTTGGAGGCGATCGCTTTGGCGGCGGTCTCGCTCCATGTTTTCGGCAGAAGCTTTCCCGACGGAGAGCAAAGCACATGGCCCTTGGTGAACGCCGCAGGAATTCGGCACCTATTCGTCATGAGCGACAAACTCCATCACGTTGGGATGGTAAATGCAGTGGCAAGTGGCCAAGGTATTCTGAGAATTCCGATGCCGTCCTAGCGGTTTGCGCATTCCCGTGCTCACGGTTGCAACTCGCTAAACGACTTTTCAAAAGACTGAGAACGTGCTTCGAATAGTGACTGTTCTGAGGTGGGGGAATAAAAGGATGAATGGGACGCAGAAGGCTTGGCTGCTTTTTATCAGCGGCATTGCGTTCATTTTGTTTCTGGTCGTTGCGCTTTCCAGGATAGCTGAGGGAGAGGCACTCGACGTAGGACAATTCATCTACGATTACCAAACGCTCATAACTGGCATAGCAGCTGTTTTTGCCGCTGGTTACACCGTCCGTCAAATGATGCATAGCGACGTAAAGCAAGACCGGCGCCACGGCGAGGCGATGATGTTCGCAATGCGCGGTGAGATGAGACGTTTGGATCGGGGACTGCATCCGCAACTGGCTGAGATGCGTCACGCTTTGGAAGGTCTGGACGCTCTTTGGCTGGACATAGACGACTACAAAAGCGAGCCAAATTTTAACTACAGGTGGTTTGATGATATCGCTGAGCCGCTTAGCTCCGTTGTTTGGTCGATCTTCCGCATTCTGGATAGGCCAACAATCAAAGATGCAGCCGAATTTTTTGACGGCGCGCTTTTGATTGCATATGAGCGTGCCCGTGACGACACGAACAATGTAAAAATTTGGGTTTTCCGTCACATTGAAGTAACTACATCCACCGGCAGAGAGAGCGCCCAGAACCTCGAACTCTATCGGCGACAATGGGACGACCAGAGCGTTTTTTTGATGGGTGTTACGTCGGATTTTCCAACCGTCATTCGAAATCTTGTTACAAATATGGAAAATGCCGCTGCGGAACTCGCGCAGCTGAAAGGGCGTTTTAGCTTTGCGTAATGGGCCATCAACGATTCTAGTCATCTCAGGCCTCATGCCTTCGCCAGATCGATGGTGATGGCCTGCCACTCGGCCTCAAGGCGATGGCGCTTGTAGAACCGCACATATTCCTTCGAGCCCGTAACACGGATCGCGTCACGGATAGCTTCCATTGCCGTCCTCCAACGGCTGTCCTCGATTTCCAGTTTCAACAGCATGAAGACATCGGCGCGGTTCACCTGACCTTCCTTTTCGGTATTGAAAGCACGGCTGACGATGGACTGAATTTCTGGGCGGCTGTCGGCACTCCACTCGATCAAGCACTCGTCAATCAGTGTTTTCGCGATCTGAAGCTCTGGGCCAAAGCTAATGAGGTCGGAAACCTGAACCTGAATTTTCATCAGGCCGTCATAGGTCTGATAGGTGCGGTTACCCTTTTGGCCCCCGATCTTAACCTTGTACTTTTCGGCAAGCAGGGCATCGAGCGCCGATAGGTCCGCTGCGGTATGACCGCGAAAACGCGAGAGCTGCGCGTTCAGGTTCAAGGCGAATTCGATGCATTTGCGCACCGTCTGATCCTCAAGCTTATACTGATCCTTCACGTTGCCGATCGGATCGAGACCGCCCTTGGCATTATGCATGAATTCCCGGCCGTTCATGACGGTGATGCCGGGTTTGCTGTTTTCTTCCAGAATTACGGACTGCATGGGTTTAACCTCATAAATTAATGTGAAAGGGGATCAGGCCGCGTCGCCACCGGACGGCGCGGTAGGTGCAGGAGCATTGGAGGGTTTGGGGCGGAACTGGACGACCTTGCCGCCGTCCATGGTGTCGGGCCGCATAAGGCCGAGGACCTCTGCCGTGATCGCGTTCATGTCGGAGAGCAGCTTGACGCGATCCTCAGACGCGCGGCGGTTCCACTCCGCCTGCGACCAGGCGTTTTCAAGCTTTCGCGCCAGATCGGCTATCCGGCCGAGGTGAACGATGAAGCTGGCGGACGTGACGCGATCGAGATGGATCAAACCGTGCTGAGCGACGACGCTATTCAGGTCGCGCTGCAACTCATGCAAAAAATCGGAAACGCATTCAGGCTTCGCCGTCATTCTTCTTTCCTCCAAAGTTCGGGCGGATGATGTTGCTCTCTGCCTTTTCAAGCAGTCCCGTGAGTTCGCCGGTTGCGAGCTGCTCGGCCGTCTTGGCGAGAAGCTTCCCGGCTTCGCTGTCGCGAAGAATGGAAAGCTCCAGCTCAAGGTGGCCGGCCTGCTGTGACAGGGCGCGAAGGGTTTTCAGGACGGTCTGGGCGGATTCCGCGTCCAGCGTCAGTTTTTCGTCCGGCGTCATCTTTTTGGCTTCCGCGAAGATGCCCGCGAGGTAATCCAGATGAGATTTCAGGTCGGGAATTTCCGGCGTCATAGGCTGTCTCCCATGTCGCGGTTCTTCCAGGCGGCCTGAAGATGCTCCAGACGCACACCTTCCTCGCCATCTCCGATGGCAAGCATGGAGGCGGCTTTCATGGTGCGATCGATCTGGCGCAGCGCGCCCGGCTTGCTGGCAATGCCTTTCAGGAAGGTGGCGCAATCGGTGCCTTCCTCAACGCCCCACGCCTTGATGAGCATTTCTGCGTCTGCAGCCGGATTGCGCGCCGTCCTGACCTGTCGGTCAAACCGGGAAAGCACCTGCGCGCGGCTTGCGACTGAACGCCCGACGTCCTTTATGAAGGCCGTGGCGGTATCCTCATTGCCGAGCAGGGCAACGCCGCAATGGTCGTTATCGACGAAGTGGCGCAACTGGTTGACGGCTTCTGGCACGGCGTTCTGTGCCTCGTCGATGATCAACAGCGAGCCTTCACCGACACGTTTCAGCTTGGCGCCGATCGAGCGGACGAACCGCGCGGGGTTATGCTCATGCACTTCAAGTGCCGCGCAAAGTTCAACGAGCATGCCGTGAACGGTTTTGGTGCTCGGGCTAAGTGTGGCCATGAAGACGTGCGGCCGCGTGTTCAGGAAGTGCTTTGCAGCGGTGGTTTTACCGGAGCCTGCGGGCAGCGTGACGCGGATGAAACCGGATGTCACCTGGGCAAACAGCAGGGCGTTGTAAACGTCCATCCCGACCGCCGTGCGCTGGAATGGAGGCGACACCGGCATTGTGGCCGCCATGTTCTGGCTCGCGTCGAGCGCATCGAGCCAGTTGGCAACCTTCTGGTTGATGTTCGCCAAGACGCCGAGATATTTGCCGCCAAACCACGGCGACAACGTGCCGTCCGGTACATCGGTGCGGCGGGACACTTCGGCTTTCGTCCAGCCAAATTCCGTCGCAGCGTCAACCATCCGCGATGTCAGCTTGCGCCATTCATCAACGTCGGAAGCAGGATGCTTTGCGGTAAACTCGATTGTCGGTTGAGACTGTTCCCACACGCTATTTGTGTTGGTGGTCTTTTTCATGCTAGGGTTCCTTTGTTCAATTGCGGGGCGGCCTTCGGGTCGCTCATTTTTTTTCGCCCTGTTGGACTGGAACCGTACTCAGTACTTCTCGGCTCTTCTTTTGCGGGCAGGCTTGCCGCCTGCCTCGGTATTCCCCGTGGGGAATTGGATGATCGCGCTTTCCCCGCCCGCCACTCGGGCGAGGCCACGCGCAAAACTGTCTTCGAATTGATCGGCGCTGACCGTCTCGACCGGCGCATGTGCAAGGTTGCCGGTGACGAGGCGCGTGACGACGGAACGAACCGGCGTCTGCGGACGCTTCGCGGCCTCGGCCTTCCGGCCTTTCTCCATGATCTCGCCAAGCTGCATCGGTGAGAGCGCCGCATTGCTCTTGGCCACGGCCTGAAGGTTTTTGACGTGCGTCTTGCGTGCCTTCTCCTGGCGACGGGCAGCACCCGTATCGGCAAAGCCGGTTTTAGCCAGGCAGTCGGCATCACAAAGGAAGCGGCCTTCCGGGTCGTAGACCTTGACCGGCTTATGCAGGTCGGCCGGGTCGAACCGAACCGTCAGCTTCTTGCCGATCCACTCGTTAAGCACCGCATTCCAGTAGCGATTACCGTGCATGTGGATCGCGCCGTCCGGCTTGCGCGCCGTGATGGCAACGGCCGACAGCATCCAAAGCGAACGCTGTGCCATGCTGGCATAGCGAACAATGGTGGATGGTTCCGCGATTGACGCGTCGAACGTTTGCGCGAAACTGCGACCGTTGGCGGTTTCCGTGGTGCGGTTCAGTCGGTGATTATGCTCGTCAACGCAATGTGCAACATGGCGCTGGAGCGTTTCGAGCGGAATGGCGCTGTTGCCGTAGTTTTCTGGCTTCGCCTCGGGCTTGTTGCCGGTGTAGCAACCGGACATCGACGGATGCTTGGAGATTTCCTCGGCAAGATCGCGCCAGGCGCGCTCGATCGGCTTCGACTGACCGGAGCGCGGCTTCACGAAATGCGGCTCGATGTCGAGGGTTTTCAGGAGGCCGGCAACGTCGTCCTCATTCACCTTGAAACGGTGGCGGGTCTTTGCCCCGCCGGAAATCATCTTGCCCGCAAAGGCACGGCCGTTGTCCATATAGATGTGATAGGGCAGCATGCCCTCATGGTTCTCGATCATCGAACCGATGCAGGTGCGAACCGCTTCCCATGTCTCGGCCTCGGAGAGCGTCCACGAAAGCACCTTGCGGGAATAGACATCCTGAATGCCGATCAGGATCACGCGCACGGGTGTTTCCGACCATGGTGCCTTCACGAACAGGTCGAGCTGGTGACCATCGGTGTTGACGATCTCCATTGCATGCAGATGAGAAACCGTGCGCTTCTGGGCGGGGAAAAGCAACTTTGCCTTGTCCTTGCCTTCGCGGGCGATGATCTGCGCAGCCTTTGGTACTTCCGCATCCAGGCGGCGGCGCAAGGAACGCTCCGAAGGGATTGGTGACAGGTTCTGGTCGCGGGCAACCATCATCATGCGGCGATAGCAGGCGCTAAACGACGGGCGCTCTGGCCGCAGGAAGTCGGATTTCAGGATTTTCCATGCTTCCAGGTGGCAGGGGGTGACATGGGCAGCTTCACCGCTGGCGCTGCCCGAAAACGCCGGGGCGAGGGCGGCGAGCCAGTCCTGGCGGGAATGGCCTTCGATCATCTTGCGCCACTCGTAGTAGGTTGCCGGCACGATATCGGCCCTGCGGGTAACGTGGGCGACGGCATGTTTCATGCTGATGCCCGAGGCCCTCAGTTCCTCAACTTCCGTCAGTACGGCGAAGCGGGTCTTGCAGATAGCCTTATGGGCGTCTGAAAGGGCCTCAAATCGGTCCCAAAGCATCTTTGAGAGTTTCGTAGGGCGCGGATCGGTCGGCTCCGCATTGAGGAAAGCAAGCTTCGCCTGCGCTACCGGAGGCAGGAAGGAATAATGGTACTCAAAACCGCCGCCCTGTCCGGCCTTGGGACGGGCTTTCACGGTGGATCGGACGCCAGAGCGGGCAATAAACAACTCAAGCCCTTGGCGCGTGCTCGGAACACCCGGCAAAGCTGCCTGGGCCAGTTCGGCCGATGTGAACCATTCTTTCTTCATTTGCGCACCCGACGAATGTGCACCGGCGTCGCCTGAAGAACTTTCAGTTCCTGGGCGAGCTTCTTTTGCTCTTGGCGAATGCGCGACATTTCCGCGAGGCGGGCCTCGTCGCCTTCGAGCAGCAACAGGCCGTCATCGGAAACAACGACATCCCAAAGCCAGAAGGCGTTGGTGGCGCGGACAAACGCCTTGAAGCGCGGCATGCTGATGTCGTGGGCCGTTTTGCTTTCGGCGGTGTAGCTGTCGAGAGCGGACTTCGAGACCTTGTCCAGGCCGAGATAGTAGGCCATGCGTGCCGCGATCGTGTCGCGGTCATACTGGCATTCGCGGATGGCACGGGCCATTTCGCGTTTCAAGGTCGAACGGAAGCGGTCGATATCGAGACGTTCCGATGCAGAGCGCACCGGGAAAACTGTCTCTTTGAAAAAGTCCATCTGGTTGGGATCGCGTTTGCTGCTCATGCTGCCTCCTCGCGGATCGCGGCCATAAGCGCATCCGGCGTGTCAGACATGCCGATGTGTTCAAGGAAGCTTTCGCGGGTTTCGTCGCTCGCCTCGTCCCAGGCGGCGATCAGTTTCGTCAGGATGGTGGATTGAGAAGGAACGGGAGGCGTGGCGACCAGAGCCGGGGGCTTGGTGAAGGCCAGTACCTTTTTCACATCCCGGGTGTGCTTCAACGCGCCGGCTATAGCGATCTGGTCTTCCCGAGGAAGCTTGGCCAAGGTCAAAAGCTGCGACTGATCGTTTTCAGCCGTGGTGCCGCGCACCGCCTGTCTCAGCACCGGATCGAGATTTTTCCCGATGCTGGTCACCTTTTCATAGGTGCTCTGACCGAAGCCGAAGCGCTCTTTTACGCGCTCGGAAAGCTCCCGCCCGCCAGAGAAGATAATTCCGTAATCGTTACGGTTTTTTTCCGAAGGTCGGCCGCGCTTGATCTCGCCGTGCTTTTCTTCCCACAGCTCACGGTACTTCATGACGAAGATGGCGCGATCAAGCGGGTTCAACTCGTTGCGGTACAGATTCTCGGAGATTTCGAGCAACTGCGCTTCAACGGCGTCAGCCTTGACGACAATGGCGTCGATCTCCGCCCAGCCGAGCAACGTTGCGGCGGTGGTGCGGTAGCCGCCTGCCACCAGAGTGAAGGGCGTTCCCTTCCTCGCAGGCGTCTTGCGGATCATGATCGGGCTGATCTGCCCGTGTTCTGACATCGAAGCGGCAATCGCCTCGACGTAATCCATGTCGATCGGGCGCAGGCGCTCGCCGATATGGATGCTGGATACGGCAACGCGAATGAACTCAGCCATATGCCGCGTCCTGTCCGGCCGCCTCGTGCAGCATGGTCATAAAGTTGTCTTTTGCCCGCGCGGCAATCCGTTCGTAAGCCTTGTCAAATACCGGCTCGAAGCGTCGCGCCTCGACGATGCGCACCGCCTGCATGACAGTCCAGCGGGCCACGCCGAGCAAGACGACCAGGCGACGGCGCGGCACGTTGAAATCGACATGAAGCACATATATCGCCAGCTGGCGGGCAAGCTTCGCATCGAACATTTCGGCAGGGGGATTGATGATGTGACGAAGGGGAAGGTGATTGAAGTGAGAGCGTGTGGCGCGGTAGCTGGACGCCACCATCGCCTGCAGGCGCTCCTCATCGGAATACGGATTTACCATCGAAAACCTCGGGTTCGTCGCACGGCGACGGTATTGCGGCAGATCGATGCCGGGGCGGTGGGGACCGGGATTTTGGCCGCCCCGGCATCTGGCGTCGCTCCATGGGGGTAACAGAGCGACGGTTCGGGAAATCAGCAGGATTTGGCGGCCTCTGACCGCGAGAGGAGGCGGCAAAGCTCGGGCTGCATGTCCATGGTGAGGCAATCGACAAGCTTGGCGTCGATATCTTCATCGCCTTCGCCAAGAAGGAGATCGACCAGCTTGTTTCCGGGTGTCATGTGGACATCGGCGTCCATGACGGTGGCGCTCGCCTCTGCAGAGAGGACTTCCTGCAGGGCTTCCTGCAGGATAGTGTCATCGAGCAGGATGGATGCAGGGGCGTAACCGGCTGCCAGCTTGGCCTGGTTGAATTCGTACGCGGCCTTTACGATGGCGCGGGCCTGCCGCAAACGTTCGGTATCGACAGCTTCAAGATCAACGACGCAGGCAACGGCGTGCGGTTGTTTGACTTCGCGCTCTTCTACTGTTTTCGGCGAAGGCGTGAAAAGAAGCACGTCGGAAGGATGCGGGCGATCGATCAGGCCGTTTTTTACGCGTTCGTGCCAGTGGGCGAAGTCGTCGAACGTTGGCCCTTCGAGATTGCGCTTTTTCACGGCGTTGCCGAAGAAATAATAGGCTTCACGGACTGACTGCCCGCGCTCGACGATGTTGTCGAAAGTGGTGATGACCAAGTCCATGATGCGTGGCGGGACACGGTCAAAGAAAGGCACGGCGACGTAGTTGCGGACTGCTGCGGTCATTGAGCTGCTCCAGAGTTTTTGAGGATGGTGAAAAAGACGGCCGAAACGCCTGCGAACGCAGGACTAAAAATCAGCAGGGTTTCGGCCCACCGGCACACGCGAGAGCGGGCCGGAATGAAAATCGGGATGTCGAAATTGGCATGCGGTTTCGTCATTGTGGGGTGACTGCTGATCGGCGATTTTCGGGGTGTGGAGCGGTCGAGAGATTGGGTCTGACAGCCGGGGCGATTGAGCGCCTTGCACACGATGTGCAGCAGGCTAGAGCAGCAATCCCGAACCGTTCCACGCTTCATGCTGCGGCTTGCTCCGCTTCCGCGGCACGACGGCCGTTCCGGTAGTTCTCCGACGGCTGCGGGCTGAGCCTGCGACCATCGGGGATGTAGCGGGAGAACCAGAGAAGGTGCGGCCGGGTATTCAGTGCCGCTGCGATGGCGCGCTCACCAGCCGCGTGCGGCTCGTGGACTGCGTTACCGGCAGTACCGGTCGGCAGGCCATATTTCTTGTCGATCTCGGCAAGCGTAATTTTGGCGACGATGAGCTTGCCTTTAATACGGGCAATTTCTTCCAGCCGAAGGCGTTCGGCACGGCTCATCTTGCCGCCGTCAGAGACACGGTGCATAAAGGATTCCTTCCAGAAGGGAGGCCCTGACCGGCCTCCTTTTTTGGGGTTATTAATTCTGCGAACACAGAAAGGAATAAATCAGAATTCGGATTTTGTAAATCGGAAATCGGATTTATGCGGTGATTTATTGGCTAGACCGGAGATACCGCCCAAAACGGCTCTCGGCGCTCGTCTTCGCGAGCTACGGAGAAGGCTTGGCGATCCTGAAAGGGACGTTTTTGCGGCCCAGCTCGGTGTCAGCAAAACAACACTAGGCAACTATGAAAAAGGGGAATCAGAACCGACGGCGTCTGTGCTTGATTCCTACCGCCATAACTTTGGAGCGAACGTCCTTTGGATAATCACGGGTGAGGGGGAAATGTTTTCCGAATCCGCCGTAGTCACCGAAGGCGTGGATATGGTCCAAATCCCACTTTATGACGTGCAAGCTGCTGCAGGGTCCGGACTAATCCCGAGAGAGGATGACCTGCATAAGAGCGTAGCCTTTAGCCGTGCGTTTCTCCGAAGCATCGGTGCAAAACCCGAGAATTGCGTTATGCTGGAGGCCAAAGGCGAAAGTATGCTGCCTACCATTCCAGACGGCGCATTTATGATCGTCGATCAAAGCAAAACTGACATCGTCGATGATCAAGTTTTCGTGTTTCGCGTCGGACCCGGCATTAAGGTGAAGCGGGCAAACTGGAGGATGGACGGCTCGCTAGAATTGCGGTCGGATAACGAGCAGAACGGCTATCCAACCGAAGTAATCGGAGAGGACGTCGCGGACGATCTCTCCGTTATTGGTCAAGTCCTCTCCCTCCTGAGAAAAGCCTGAGGCCGTTACGTTTCAAGCCGACCTCTTGTCAGACGCCGAAGACATGTTTGTGCAGTTCGGAGTATATAGCCATGCTTGGAGTTATAAGTTTCGCCAGCGTGTTTCTGGCGAAACCCGGTGCGTCGTTGCCTGCCTGTGACAATGATAGGGTCTTCTTGGCAGCGTTGTAGATCAATCCCGCTGCCTTCTTCAGATCATCGTGAGGATGCCCTGCTTGGATGATATCCTGGATGGCAGCGGTCTTAGCTGCTATTAGATCCGCTGCTTTTTCCGGCTTTCCAGCAAAAGCGCATAGGGCAATCAGCACCTCATCGTCATACAGGTAAGCTTCAAGGTGGCGCCGACCGAGTACATTAATACCCTTCTTCTTAAACTCAGCAACATCATCCGGTGTGTGGTCATCTAGGTCGATTAGTCGGATAATACTCATACCTGAGCTTAGTTTTGGTAGCACACTGGCCAATCCAATGAAGTCGTTTTGCACTTCTTTCGAATTTCCAGCCGATATGAAGGTGGTATCCGTCATCTCGTCGCCAAAGATAGTCTCATATATTCGGGCATCGTGCTCGGCATTTTTCCCAGGAACAGCAGCTGTCGGATTGCCCTCGCATATCACAACCTGCCTCGGTGCCACCAAGGCAGCTAGGTCGTCTAGAGCTACGTGCATTACGCTTTGCCAGAATGCGCGAGTAGGTTTTTCAGGTGAAAGTAGGACGGTTTTATCAAAATCTTGGCCACTGAAATCTATGAAGGCCACTGATGAGGGGTCAGCATCGTAAATTTCGCGTGCCTTGCGCATCATTCCAATTGAATGTGATGCTATCCATAATTGCGAGTTGCCGGGCAAAAGATTAACTAGTTCACCGAGTAGTGCCCCTTGTAGGCGGGTGTTCATGTGGGTCTCGGGTTCATCAATGCAATAAATGGCATCCGGATAGCTACGCCGCTTGACGACGAAATCTAGGATCAAATCGAAGGATGCCTTCTCACCGCCAGAGAGGTTTTTATAATCGAAACCTAGTGAACTGCCCTTGTTGAACTGAAAGGTTCCCTGATCGAGGGGATTCCCGATCCCAATAAATGCGAGTTCGGGAAATAATCGTTGTAAAGGCTCTCTAACCTCTCCGATGAGTTTATCGCGGAATGCACCTAGCGTTGTTGTCTCTGGCTCGTTAACGAACACGTCCTCCATCGCCTGGGAGGCGAGACGCTGATAGTTGGTGCTCACTGTGGCATCAGTTTCGATCAGTCGTTTCAAGCTCGGATTATCGACAATACTTCCCTGGCGAGAGAGCGATTTGGTGACAAATTCAGGGTCGTTTCGATAGGCCGAGCGAATATAAAGGCTGCCCTTGGACAGACGTTCGTTCTGGTCGGTGGCCAAATAGACTCTTGAGGCGATATCGACGGTCACCTCCTGTGGTCGATCATAGTAACGAGAGTCTCCGATCCAGCCGAGTCCGACGTCCAATCTGTATCTCATGAGAAAGGCGTCGAATAACGAAGATTTGCCTGAACCGTTTGGGCCGGCCAGCACAACTAATTTTGCGGTGGCCGGGATATCTTGAATTATCAAATCGGAGAACCGGCGGAAATTTTTAATGCGAGTACCGAGAATACGCACGATCGACCCCCTAGAATCAATATTGGAAGTAAATCAAAGACCTGTGCACTTAACCAGTCAACCACGGGTTTAGTTTTTACATACTAGATCGACGAAGTAAGATGGGGGGCGTCACTAATTATGTGGCATGTCGCAAGTAATTGTCGAGCTACAAGCGCGTATGGAGAAGGAGTTGACTCAGCAAAAAAATGGAACAAAATAAGAACGGTTTAACGCCGGTATGAGGTGAGTTGGCATGGTGCCAGTTGATAAGTTCATCGTTGTTCCATTTGTAGAACGGAGACATGAGACGGTGGACATAGATTGGCGACGCGCCCCGAAAAACGCTCGGTGGTGGGCTGTTGATGCAAATGGTGAAGCCCATTGGTTTTGCGAGCCGGACGTCGCGGCCTTCACCGACTTTTGGTTTTCCGAGCCGATCAATGCTCCTTCATTTGGCTTCACTGGCGATTGGCGAATGAGCTTAACAGAGCGCCCGTCGCGATTTGGCCTAGTCAGGTAATGCAAAGAGCCGCGTTGCATCTTCACGCAACGCGGCTCTCCCTAATTCTCTTTGATTTCATTGCAGAAAATTCGATTTTTCCAAACCTGCAAGACAGTTGCATGTTTAATTTAGCTTCTGGCTGGTCATTCGTGTCGGTTTCAGGGATATCAGCTTGAGACCGCCGATTTCTTAATGGCCGGTTTTCTGGGCTTAAGGGGGTCTTAAAAGACCTATAGGGTCGTTCTTGAAGAACTATTGAGGGCCGTTTGGATTTCCGCCGTTTCTGCCACCAAGGATCGCAATTCGCGCCGCAAGTCTGTCAAACTTAACTTTGTTTGCCGTCCAGGCGCGCCTATGAAAGCCCCTGATTTATAGGAACTTATCGCCAGTTCCCGGACATTATCGGATGTTCCCAGAGATTCCAGTAAGTGGTGACAGAGTACACTGGACGTACGTTGAGAATTTGCGGCATTCCTCGCACTTGCCTGTGGCTGGCCGGACGCCAAAAAAAGGGAAACCCGCTTGCCGTATCGAAACAGCCAGCGGGTCTCAACCTTTACCCCCTCCCACAAGGGCGAGCGAACAAAAGCACATCAAATGAATTATGACAAGATCAAGGCGACCATATTGTTGCGGTAGAAGACTCTGTTTGCCAGTTTAGCGGCGGATGGCAGAGAGTAACCACTTCCGTATGCCGCTCGTAAGGGGAGCGGTAAGACACGATATTCTCGTTGCAGCGTAAGGGCGCGCCGGCAGCATACACATTTGCAACGGCACGTAGATGATGGTGCACTTTGTATTTCGGGGCCGTTTCCCTTCCGTAAGTGATCATGTCGGCAGCGAAAGAAGCAGCCGGGATGGACAGGATGGCAAATACGGCAACCGCACAAGTTCGTCTGAGATTTATGGACATGAGCTATCCCCTCGTGTTGACCAACGCAGGAAAACGCGATGCGCCCGGGAGCTGTTCCCTGTGCCAAATGGTATTTTCACGGGGTGACAAAAAAATGCCCGCTCGCGGCGGGCAATTCAGAGGGGAACTGAGGTTAGGAGCCTCGCGTCAAGAACGGATATCCTCGCCATAAGTTCCGCCTGATTACACGTCGCCCGATAAAAATCATGCACGACAAGCCGACAGACCGGGAGCGGCGTCTTCATAAGAAGACGAAATAACGCAAATAACTGTGTCTTGGGAAATTTTGGAGCGGGCGAAGGGATTTGAACCCTCGACCCCAACCTTGGCAAGGTTGTGCTCTACCCCTGAGCTACACCCGCTCAAATCCATCGGTCCGGGGTAGTACGCTGAACCGTGGGCCACCGCAATGCGGCGACGGGCGCTATATCGCTCAATCGATTTTGGAATGCAACAGGGAAATGACAAAAACGCGAAAATTTCTTTGAGAAATGCGACAAGCGGCGGAAATGATTGGGAATTTTCGCGCCGTCGCTTTTTCACGCGTTGCCAAGCCGCGGTTGCCCCCTTAATCATGACGGAGAGGATATCGGAATCGGCAAAGGCAGGCGGCAGGATATGGCGGAAAATTCTCCGAAGACGGCAGCGGACTTGTTCGCGTTTCTGGACGGGCTCGGCATCGAGCATAAGACAAAACAGCATGAGCCGGTCTACACCGTTGCCGAATCCCAGTCATTGCGTGATCTAATCCCGGGCGGCCACACGAAGAACCTTTTTGTGAAGGACAAGAAGGATCAATATTTCGTTCTGACCGTTGAGGAGAACGCGGTCGTCGATCTGAAAAGCGTTCACAAGACGATTGGCGCGGCAAGCCGCGTATCCTTCGGCAGGCCGGAAAAAATGCTTGAATATCTGGGTGTCGTGCCGGGATCTGTCACGGTTTTCGGCGCCATCAACGACACCGGTGGGCAGGTCACCTTCGTACTCGACAGCGATCTTCTGGAAAACGAGCTGATCAACGGTCACCCGCTTTCCAACGACCAGACGACGACGATAGGAAACAAAGACCTCATTCGCTTCCTGGAGGCGACCGGCCACACGCCGCTTGTCTTGAAAGTCAGTGAGTGAGATACGATCTTTGCTTCAACCAAGACAATACGACAGAGATTACGGGAGACCGGCATGAGCGGCACGAACAATCCTTACGGCAGTTCCTATGGCGGGCAGATGTCCGGCAACGCACAATATAGCGGGGAGCTGAACGGCGCGTCTTCCGGTCACATCAAGGACACCACAACGGCGGCCTTCTCCAAGGATGTTCTCGAGGAATCGCGCCACCAGCCGGTTCTGGTGGATTTCTGGGCACCGTGGTGCGGCCCGTGCAAGCAGCTGACGCCGGTTCTCGAAAAAGCAGTAAACGAGGCGAATGGCCGCGTGAAGCTTGTGAAACTGAATATCGACGATCACCCGTCTATTCCAGGCCAACTCGGCATCCAGTCCATTCCCGCCATCGTTGCTTTCCTGGATGGCAGGCCGGTGGACGGCTTCATGGGCGCTGTACCGGAAAGCCAGATCAAGCAGTTCATCGACAAGATCGCCGGACCTGATGCGGGTGATCCGAAGGCTGAGATCGAAGCGGTTCTGGCAGAGGCAAAGCAGCTTCTGGCGGATGGCGATCATAATGGCGCGGCACAATTGTTCGGCGCGGTTATGCAGGCCGATCCCGAAAACGCCGCCGCAATCGCTGGTATTGCCGAATGCATGATTGCCGTTGGACAATATGAACGGGCAAGCGAACTTCTCTCGTCCCTGCCGGCGGAGGTGGCCGCAGATGCTGGCATTCAGCTCGTCTCGAAAAAGATCGCGCAATATGAAGAAGCCCGCAAGATTGGCGACCCGGTGGCGCTGGAACGTGATCTCGCGCTCGATCCCGATAATTACGAGGCTCGTGTGAAGCTTGCCAAGGTCCTCAACGCTCAAGGGCGGCGGGATGAGGCAGCGGATCATCTGCTCTATGTCATGCGCAAGGACAGGACCTTTGATGATGACGGCGCGCGCCGCCAGCTTCTGGAGTTTTTCGAGGCCTGGGGCTTCAAGGATCCGGCAAGTGTGGCCGGGCGCCGGAAGCTTTCGTCGATCTTGTTTTCGTAATGCGGGCATATCCCGGCCATGGCGGTTGATCCGCCGGCCGGGCAGCGGTGAACAGGGGGCTTGATCCCATGCATGTCGGAAATGCGAGATATGTGAAGAACAACGATTTGCCGGAAACTGTGCCGGTATTTCCATTGTCGGGCGCGTTGCTTTTGCCGGAAGGCCACCTGCCGCTCAATGTCTTCGAGCCTAGATACCTCGCCATGATCGATATGGCACTGGCCGGCCACCGGGTCATTGGCATGGTGCAGCCGGCCCTTCACGTCATTGAGGGGGGGAATGATGGTGGTGCTTTGAGCGCTGTCGGATGTCTTGGTCGCATCACTTCCTTTTCGGAAACCGGGGATGGGCGTTATGTCATTTCGCTCACTGGCATCTGCCGCTTCCGCCTGCTGGAAGAGGTGGATGTGGGCAAACCCTATCGCAGTTTCCGGCACGCGCCCTTCATCGCCGATCTTTCCGGCGAGTATGATGAGGACGCTGTGGACCGCGAAAATCTGCTGCGGGTATTCCGTGCGTTTCTGGATGCGAACCAGCTGGAAGCCGATTGGGAAAGCGTGGAGCGCGCAGGCAATCGTGTCCTCGTCAATTCGCTTTCCATGATGTCTCCCTTTGGTCCCGCCGAAAAGCAGGCGCTGCTGGAAGCGCCTGACCTGAGGACGCGCGCCGAAACATTGATCGCCATCACCGAGATCGTTCTTGCCCAGGGCTCGGGCGAGGCCGGTACTGTGCTGCAGTAGGATCGCCGCCATGGACGACAGGATGAGCAATGCCGATCCCAAGCTGCTTGAGCTGCTGGTCTGCCCCTTGACGAAGGGACGTCTTTCCTACGATCGCGCCCGCAACGAGCTTGTGTCCGAAAGCGCAGGGCTGGCCTACCCGATCCGCGACGGGGTGCCGATCATGCTGATTTCCGAAGCGCGCAAATTAGAAGACTAGCGTTAGCCCTGCCTGCCGCTCTCTCCACAGTGTCACGTCGCAAATTGACGATGATGCGTTGACAACCGTGCGTGGATTTGACCAGAGTCCCGCCCGACATGTCTGTTGCGGGGAGAAAACTGATGTCGTTGCGCGCGCTCGTCCGGATCTCGTTGATTGCGGTCTCAACCGCCATTACTTTTATTCCAGCTGTGGCGGCGGAATCTTCCCGCAAGGTGGTTACCATCAAAAATGGCGATTATTTCGGGTTCGATCTCAGAACCGAGCAGAATGTCTCGCTTGAGCAGTGCGGCGAGATTTGCGTCGGCGATACCGCCTGCAAGGCGTTCACCTACAATCCCAAGGTGCAATGGTGTTTCCTTAAATCGGATTTCAATCAGCTCAATGCCTTCCCCGGTGCCGTCGCCGGCAAGATCGTGCAGGTTGTCGCTGAAGCCGATATCGGTGCACCGCAGCGTCTTTCTTTCGTGACTGATAGCCTGCAGCAGGAAGCGCGCCGGCTGAAATCGGGCCTTGCGGCAAGCGCGGAGCAGCAGAGCCAGGGACTGGAGAACCTGCTGCAAACGGCAAGGCAGCAGGCGGCAGCCGACGCGATCGAAACCTACAAGGCGGCTCTTGCGATTTCGCCCGATGACGGTGCTCTCTGGGCCGAATTTTCGCAAAGGGCGGCGCAGGTTACCGACAATTACGCGATTGCGGGCCAGGCCGCTTCCGCTGCCATCAATGCCTATCAGTTGAGCCGCACGGTCAGTGCCCGCACCGAGGCGTTGAACCGGCTGGCCCAGGCTTTCGAAAAGACCCAGAATTATCGTGCGGCGCTTAATGCCTATAAGGAGAGCCTCACACTTTCCGATAATGCGCAGACGAAGGCGGCCTATGCCGATCTGCGCACGCGCCAGGGATTCCGCGTCATCAACAATACGATTGATACGGATAGTGTCAGCCCGCGCGCATGCGTGCAGTTTTCCGAACCGCTGGTGAAGAACGGTGTCGATTATTCCTCTTTCGTCACATTGGATGGTGCTGCACCCAAGGCGATCGAGGCGAAGGGCAGTGAGATTTGCGTCGAGGGGCTGACCCATGGTCAGCGTTACAAGATTGCGTTCCGCGCTGGCCTGCCGTCCTCGGTGGAAGAACCGCTGGAAAAGCAGGTCGATCTCGATATCTACGTGCGTGACCGTGCAGCGAGTGTCCGCTTCACCGGCGAGAACTTCGTGCTGCCGGGCACGGCGCGGCGCGGCATTCCCATCGTTTCGGTCAATGCCGAAAAGGCCGATCTGAAGCTTTACCGTATTGGCGACCGTAACATCACGTCGGTCTTGGCAAACTCGCAGTTTTTGACGCAGATGGACGGTTACAACGCCGACCGTATTGAAAACGAGATCGGCGAGCTGGTCTGGCAAGGTTCGATAGACATTCAGCCTGACCTCAACAAGGATGTAGTGACGAGCTTCCCGGTGGACGAAGCCTTGCCGGAGCGGAAGCCCGGCATCTATGTGCTGACCGCCGTACCGCCCGGCACCGCACCGGAGACATGGGATTCGCGCGCCACGCAGTGGTTCCTCGTTTCCGATACGGGCATCACCACCTATGCCGGCACCGATGGCCTGAACGTATTCGTGCGCTCGCTCGGCAGCGCCGCACCGCTTGGCGGGGTGGACTTGCAATTGCTCGCCAAGAACAACGAAGTGCTCGGCACGGCAAAGACGGATGCAGACGGCAGGGCAGTATTTTCGGCAGGCCTGATGCGTGGCACAGCGGCGCAGGCGCCAGCCATCCTCACAGCGCGCAACGGCGACAAGGACTACGTCTTTCTGGACATGACGCGCGCCGGTTTCGATCTTTCCGACCGTGGTGTGACTGGCCGCGCGGCCCCCGGCGCCATCGACGTGTTCAGCTGGACAGAGCGCGGCATCTACCGCGCCGGCGAGACCGTGCACGCGGCAGCGCTGGCCCGTGATGTTGACGGCAAGGCGATCGAGGATCTGCCGCTAACCTTCATCTTCTCGCGCCCTGATGGCGTCGAGGACCGGCGTTTCGTGAGCGACGGCAAGGCGCTCGGCGGCCATGCGGTCGATCTGCCCTTGCAGGCGAATGCCATGCGCGGCACCTGGACGCTGCGCATTCATACCGATCCGAAAACGGCTGCGATCAGCGAAAAGAGCTTTCTGGTCGATGATTTCGTGCCTGATCGCACCGAATTTGATCTCTCCAGCAAGGTGAAACAGATCGAGCCGGGCGCGGAAACGGCAATCGACGTCGATGGCCGTTATCTCTACGGCGCGCCCGCAGCTGGCCTGACGCTGGAAGGTGAGGTCGCCGTCAAGCCGACCCGGACGAGTACCGACTTCGAGGGTTATTTCTTCGGTCTAGCGGATGAGGAAAGCGAAGAGGAAAATCGCACCGCGCTTGCCGATCTTCCGGCGCTGGACGAAGAAGGCAAGGCAAGCTTCAATGTCGATCTGACGGATTTGCCTTCCACCACGCAGCTGCTTTCCGCCAACATCACCGTTCGGATGCGCGAGGCCGGTGGCCGCGCCGTCGAACGATCTCTGACGCTGCCGGTGAAGGCGCAAGCACCTGTCATCGGCATCAAACCGCAGTTTTCGGGTGATCTCGCCCAGAATTCCGTTGGCCGTTTCCACATTATCGGCGTGACAGCTGATGGCGCGAAACAGGCGATGAGTGGCCTCAGCTGGAAGCTCATCAAGATAGAGCGAAACTATCAATGGTATCGTCAGGGTAACTCCTGGCGGTACGAACCGGTGGAATATACCAAACAGACCGAAACCGGCACGGTTTCCGTCGATGCCAATGGCGGTGAGATTTCCGTGCCTGTCACCTGGGGCCGCTACAGGCTGGAAGTGGAAGGTGCCGGCAATGGCGCACCGGTTTCGAGCGTCGAATTCGATGCTGGTTTCTACGTCGAGGCAAGCTCGACAGAGACGCCGGATGCGCTGGAAATCGCGCTGGACAAACAAAACTACAAGATCGGCGATACCGCAAAACTCAAGGTATCGTCGCGTTTTACCGGTCAGCTGATGGTCACGTCAGGTTCGGAAAAGCTGATTTCCGTGCAGAATGCTGAGATCGGTGAGGGTGGCGGCGAGATCGACATTCCCGTTACCGAGGAATGGGGCGCGGGGGCGTATGTGACGGCCACGCTGTTCCGTCCGGGCGATGCGCAGGAAAGCCGCATGCCGATGCGCGCCATAGGCATCAAGTGGCTTGCCGTCGATCCCGCCGAGCGCAAGCTTGCGGTAACGCTAGGCGCGCCGCAGAAGACGCTGCCGCGTCAGCCGCTTGAAATTCCGATCAGTGTCGCCGGCGCGGGCGTGGGCGAAAAGGCCTATGTCATCGTCGCGGCTGTGGATGTCGGCATATTGAACCTCACCCGCTATGAACCGCCGAAGCCGGATGAATGGTATTTCGGTCAGCGACGGCTGGGGCTGGAAATCCGCGACCTCTATGGCCGCCTGATCGACGGTTCGCTTGGCGCCACCGGTCGCCTGAGAACGGGCGGTGATGGCGGGGGCGCAGCACTGCAGGGCAGCCCGCCCACCGAAAAGCTCGTGGCCTTCTTCTCGGGACCTGTCGAACTTGACGCAGACGGCAAGGCGACGGTGAGCTTCGATATTCCTCAGTTCAACGGCACGGCCCGCATCATGGCTGTCGCCTGGACGAAGACGGGCGTGGGACATGCGGTCTCCGACGCCGTCATTCGAGACCCCGTGGTGGTGACTGCCAGTGCACCGAAATTCCTCGCGCCCGGCGATGTCTCGCAATTGCGGCTCGATATCGCCAATACCGATGGCGAGGCCGGCGACTACCGGCTGGATGTGACCAGCAACACGGCACTTACAGTCGATCAGGGTGAGATGTCGCAGACCCTGGCACTGCAAAAGGGCGGCAAGTCGTCGCTGACCGTGCCGTTGACAGGCGAACAGCCGGGCAATGGCGCAATCACCATCAAGGTCTCCAATGCCGCCGGTCTTTCGCTGGAGCAGGTATTGAATGTTCCCGTGCGTCCAGCCGTTCTGCCGGTCACGACGCGGCGTGAAATCAAGATCGCGCCCAATAGCAGCCTGACGATAAATGGCGACCTTCTGGCCGATAGCATGCTTGTCGGTTCGTCCGTCGCCGTCAACGTCACACGCTCGCCAGCCTTCGATATTCCGGCGCTGGTGATGATGCTCGACAAATATCCTTACGGCTGCGCCGAGCAGACGACGAGCCGCGCTTTGCCGCTGCTTTATCTCTCGGAAATGACCAAGGATAGCGGCATTGCCGAGGACCCGGATACCCGCCGCCGCGTGCAGGAGGCGATCTACCGGGTGCTGTCCTTCCAGTCGAGTTCCGGCAGTTTCGGCCTCTGGTCTCCCGGTTACGGAGATCTGTGGCTGGATGCCTATATCAGCGACTTCCTGACCCGTGCGCGCGAGCAGGGTTACGATGTTCCCGAACAGGCGATGGTGCAGGCTTTGAGCAACCTGCAAAACGGTCTTTCCTACGATAGCAATGTCAAGGATCGCGGCAACGAGATCGCCTATTCGCTTTACGTTCTGGCGCGCAACCGCAAGGCGGCGATCAACGATCTCAGATATTATGCGGATACGGCCCTTGCCGATTTCCCCACACCGCTTGCCAAGGCGCAGGTTGCCGCAGCCCTTTCGCTTTATGGCGATCAGGCACGCGCGAAGACTGTGTTCGGTGCCTCGCTCGATATGGCGAGCCGTGCCACCAAGGTTAGCTTCGCAAGGGCGGATTACGGTTCCGCCCTGCGTGATGGCGCAGCGACGCTGGCGCTTGCGGCGGAAAGCCGTCCGGTTCCTGCCGTCGTGCCGCAACTTGCAGGTGCCGTGGCGAAGGAATGGGAAAAGAAACCCTATACCAGCACCCAGGAACAGGCATGGATGCTGCTTGCCGCCCGCGCCGTCAAAGGTGAGGACAAGGATATCCGTCTTGATGTGAACGGCGATTTGCAGACCGGTGGTTTCGGCAAGCGGATGACCGGCGACGAATTGCTGGCGGCACCCTTGAAGATCGCCAACGCGTCGGCTGATCCGGTCACGGCGGTGGTCACCACGGTCGCGCCCCCGGCACAACCGCTTGCCGCCGGTGGCGAGGGCTTCACCATTACCCGTACCTATTATTCCATGGATGGCGAGGAGGTGAACGCGAGCGAGGTGGTGCAGAACGAGCGTTACGTGGCGGTGCTGAATGTCACTCCTAAAAATGACTGGCAAGCACGCATTCTCGTGACTGACCTTCTGCCTTCCGGTTTCGAGATCGACAATCCGAGCCTCGTCAATTCTGCCGCCCTTTCGAATTTCGACTGGTTGCCGGAAACCGAAGCTGCGCATACCGAATTCCGCTACGACCGGTTCGTTGCGGCCTTCGACCGCACGGCTGGCGACAGTTCGGAAATCACGCTGGCCTATGTGGTCCGGGCCGTCACCCCGGGCACTTATGATCATCCGGCGGCCTCGGTCGAGGATATGTACCGGCCGCAATTTTCCGCCCGCACGGCAACGGGCCGCATGGAGGTGCGTTCGGCAACCCCATGAGGCGAAAAAAGGCGATCATCGTCGGCATCGTGTCGGCCGCTCTGCTTGTAGGCGGTGCGGCCTTCGGTCTCGATGCGCTGGACAACGCCTATCCGCCACCGCTGGAGGCTGCGCAGCAGCGGTCCTTCGAGGTGCTGGATAGAGACGGGCGGTTGCTGCGCGCATTTGCGACACCTGATGGCCGCTGGCGGCTGAAAACCAGCGCTGCAGAAGTCGATCCGCAGTTCCTGCGCATGCTGATCGCTTATGAGGACCAGCGTTTTTACGACCATCACGGCATTGACCCGTGGGCGCTGCTGCGCTCCGCCTGGCAATTAGCAAGCAACGGCCGGATCGTCTCCGGCGCCTCGACGCTTTCCATGCAGGTGGCGCGGCTGATCGAACCGCGCACCGACCGGTCGTTTTCGGCGAAGTTTCTGCAGGGATTGCGCGCGCTCCAGATCGAAAGACGGCTCGACAAGGCGGAAATCCTCGATCTTTATCTGAATATCGCGCCTTATGGCGGCAATCTTGAGGGTGTTCGTGCCGCAAGCCTCGCCTGGTTTGGCAAGGAGCCCGCCCGGCTCGACACGGCAGAGGCGGCTCTTCTGGTTGCGCTGCCGCAATTGCCGGAGAAACGCCGACCGGATCGCTTTCCGGATGCGGCAAGGCAGGCGCGGGAGAGGGTTTTGCAGCGCCTTGCCGTGGAACGCGTGGTGGGTGAAGGCGAAGCAGAGCGGGCGACCCTTGCAGCCGTTCCCGCCAACCGGCGTGATCTGCCGGCCTATGCACCGCATATGGCGGCTGCCGCACGCGTGAAGTTTCCCAATGCCACCGAGGCGCACTCGACGCTCAGATTGCCGATCCAGCGGGAACTGGAAGCCGTTGCCCGCCATGCAGCGGAAAAGCTGACAGAAAAGGTCTCCGTCGCCATCGTCATGGCCGACGCGCAGACCGGTGATATTGTGGCTGAAGTTGGTTCCGCTGATTATCTCGATACTGCAAGGCGCGGTTTCGTGGAGATGAGCCGCGCCGTGCGCTCGCCGGGCTCCACCCTCAAGCCGTTCATCTATGGCCTTGCCTTTGAAAATGGTCTCATCGGGCAGGAAACTATCATCGAGGATCGCCCGGCGGATTTTTCCGGTTACCGCCCGCGTAATTTCGACATGCATTATCAGGGTGATGTCAGCATCAGGCAGGCACTGCAACTGTCGCTCAATGTGCCCGCCGTAAAGCTTCTGGATGCTGTCAGCCCGTCTGCGCTGATGGTGCGTTTCCGCCGCGTGGGCGTGAAGCTCGTGCTTCCCACCACCGAGGCGCCGGGGCTTGCCATTGCGCTAGGAGGTGCTGGTATTTCGCTGGTTGATCTGGTGCAGCTTTATGCGGGCCTTGCCGGCGGCGGCGACCCTGTGCGGCTGGGGGACGGTGTGCGCTCCGCGCCGCAACGGCTTGCCGGAGATCGGCTGTTTGCCGACGCTGCGATCTGGAACGTCTCCGACATTCTGTCCGGTGTGCTGCCGCCACTCGGCATGAAGCAGCGCGGCATCGCCTATAAGACCGGCACTAGCTACGGTTACCGTGATGCCTGGTCGGTAGGTTATGACGGGCGGCATGTCATCGGCATCTGGGTCGGTCGTGCCGATAACGGCGCCGTCCCGGGCATTGCCGGTTATGCGACGGCAGCCCCGATCCTCTTCGAGGCTTTCGAGAAATCCGGCATAGCTATCACGCCAATGCCTGCTGCACCTTCTGGCGTCGCGCGGGTGGCCGTGAGTGACCTTCCCGCCAACCAGCGGCGTTTCACATTGACCGCAAGCGGCCTGCTTTCGGCCTCAAGGCGCGAAAGCGCGCCGCGCATCGTCTATCCACCGGAAGGGGCTAGGGTGGAGCTCTCCAGCCAGTCAGGCATTTCGCCGCTAGTGCTGAAGCTGCAAGGCGGCCGCGCGCCCTTCCGCTGGCTCGCCAACGGCAGGCCGCTCCCGGATGCTTCGCTTCGCCGCAACAGCGAATGGCGACCGGAAGGGCAGGGGTTTTCAACGCTGACCGTGATCGACGCCGATGGCCGCGCTTCGAGCGTGCGCGTTTTCATCGAGTGAATTTTTGACGGCTTGCGCACCACGCGGCTGAACGCCGCGTCGCAGGCAGCTTCTTGCCCGCGTCATAGAAGTTCATTTGCAGAGACCTGATGCAACATGGAAGGAGGAACGGCGATCACGCAACGTCGAGTGAATGACGATCGATACGCTCCTGAAGTGCGACCACAACCGCATGCAGGAATTCTCTGCATCGAGGGTCGACGGTCTTCGCCAGTGTCATTTCCAGCCGGCTGCGGATCTTGTCCATGAACCCAACATGATCGAAGCTGTCGGCGGCGATATTTACCTCGACCTCTTCCATATAGTGCAACAGGTGCGGTTCCAGTGCGAGATTTGGGTCCATCCGGTATCGGGTGGCCATCTGCTCTGCAAGCGTTCCCATCTGTACGTATGGGCCATATTCGTTGATCATTCTGTCTCCTTCATCGGGTGTGAGCATCTTAGATAGGTGCTGTTTGTGGATGCACGAGATGTGTTTGCGATCAAACGCGCAAAAGACCGGAGCTAATTGGTAAAACGAACGTGACCAATCGATGCGGTCGTCGTTCGAAAATACCGGTGTGCACGCTGACCGAAACGGGACAGCTATTATGTTTGTCTAGGACTAGAGCCGCATGGCGAGCAGTGAAGCGGGTCACGACATTCCGCTCTTTTTTATATTATTGTTTTAAACTGAATTTACAGGAAAATGGTGTCCACGAGAGGATTCGAACCTCCGACCCCAGGATTCATACCACTTCGGCTTTAGCCGCCGCCCATCTCCATTGGATAGGACGTTCGTGGTCTGGACTGTCCCTTCACCGTGAGCCTTTCGGCTTTTAGGTGCTGCCCATCCAGTCTCTACACCTTCACCGGATTTCTCCGGAGCTTGGCTCGGGATTGGCATGCTGGAAGACCAGCGAAGCTTTCCCCGACTTTGAGCAGATCGATTGCGTCGTTTCCGGGCGCAACCCCCAATTTGTCTTAGGAATCCTGTGCTCTATCCTGCTGAGCTACGTGGACACTGAATTGCTCTTTAACCTGCCGTAGCCGGCGGATCAACCGCGTTCTTTATCGCGGTCGATCTGTTCCTCTGCTTTCTTTGTATCCCGGCAGTCAGTTCGTCAGGCGTTGCTCGGCAAGTTTCACCCAATAGGAAATGCCGTAGGCGATGGCGTCGTCGTTGAAATCGTATCCAGGGTTGTGAAGGCCGGCCGAATCGCCGTTGCCGATGAAGATGAAGGCACCCGGCCTTTCCTTCAACATGAAGGAAAAATCCTCGCCCGCCATGGAAGGGTCGACATCGGGGTCGACGTTCTTTTCACCAGCCACATCGCGGGCGACGCGGATGGCGTGGTCGGTCTCGTCCGCATGGTTGAAGGTCACCGGGCAATAACGCTCATAGACGACCTCGGCTTCCGCTCCATTTGCTAGCGCTATGCCTTCCGCCATCTGCTTGATGCGATCCTGCGCGAGATCACGCACCGTCTCGTCCAGACTACGAACCGTGCCGGCAATCAACGCGTCGTTGGGAATGATGTTGTGGCTGGAGCCGGCGTGAAAGCGGGTGACGGACACAACCACGGATCGGATCGGATCGGCATTGCGCGAGGCGATCATCTGCAGATTGCCGACGATCTGTGCACCGATGGTGATCGGGTCGATCGTGCAGTGCGGCTGGGCCGCATGGCCGCCACGACCTTTGACAGTGATCGAGAACTTGTCCGGTGCCGCCATGATACCGCCCTTGCGGATGGCGAACGAGCCGAGCGGAATACCCGGCATATTGTGCATGCCGTAGACCTCATCGATGCCGAACCGCTCCATCAGGCCGTCCTCGACCATGGCGAGCGCACCCGCGCCGCCTTCTTCGGCGGGCTGGAAGATGACCGCGATGGACCCGGTGAAATTGCGGGTTTCCGCGAGATATTTGGCGGCGCCAAGCAACATGGCGGTGTGGCCGTCGTGGCCGCAGGCATGCATGGCGCCTGCGGTTTTGGAAGCCCAGGGTTTGCCGGTTTCCTCAAGGATGGGAAGAGCATCCATATCCGCCCTAAAGCCGATGGTGCGATTGCCCGGAATATTGCCTCTGATGATGCCGACCACGCCCGTGCGGCCAAGACCGGTCACGATTTCGTCAACGCCGAAAGATTTCAGCTTGTCCGCAACGAAAGCTGCGGTGTTGTCGACATCATACAAAATCTCGGGATTTTCATGCAGGTGACGCCGCCATTCGCTGACTTCCTGCTGAAGTTCGGCGGCTCTGTTCAAAATCGGCATTCGTTCATTCCTGGGTTCATCGGTGCGGCATGGCGTAAAAGCCTATCCTCCGCGGTGGATAGTGCGCCGCATAATTGACGTAATCAATGTACTTTGCCATTGCTAGGACATATATGGTGAATATTGCCATTCCCTGACTGAAGACGGGAATTCGAGGATAAGCCTTGCCACAGAATCTTAAATCGCCAAACGCCGCCCGGCGGCTCTCCGCAGCCATTGCCATCATGACCGCCGGCCTTGTTGCCGCTGCACCCGTGGCGAATGCCAATCCGAAAATGGTGGTCGATGTCAAAACTGGCAAGGTGATTTCCCACCAGGAAGCGTTCCGCAAGTGGTATCCGGCCTCGCTGACCAAGCTGATGACCGCCTATATCGCCTTTTCGCAGATGAAGGCCGGCAAGCTCAGCCCGCAGACGGAAGTGGTGATGAGCAAGAAGGCGGCCGACCAGCCGGCCTCGAAAATGTATTTCAAGCCCGGCCAGAAACTGACGATGGACAGCGCACTGAAGCTGCTGCTCATCAAATCCGCCAATGATATCGCCGTGGCGATTGCCGAAACCATCGGCGGCACCAGCGATAATTTCGTGGCGCAGATGAATGCGCAGGCGCAGCGGCTGGGCATGAGCTCCACCCGTTACATCAACGCCAACGGCCTGCCCGGCAAGGGCCAATATACGACGGCGCGTGACCTTGCGCTTCTGGCGTTGATCATCAAGCGGGAATTCCCGGAATATGCCCATTATTTTTCGCTGGAAGGTGTCACCACCGGCAAGAAGGACTACGCCAACTTCAATATGCTTGTTGGCCGCTTTGATGGCGCAGATGGCATGAAGACCGGCTTCATCTGTGCATCCGGTTTCAACCAGGTGTCCTCCGCCGTGCGCAACGGCCGTTCGGTCATAACTGTGGTGCTGGGGGCAGATAGCCTTGCCGGGCGAACCGACCAGTCCGCTGATCTGCTGCAGATGGGACTGACGGCGCCCTCGGGCCAAGGCGTTTCACTCGCCTCGCTGGCACCCTATGGCGATACCGCCGAGGTAAACGACGTCAGTGCTGAAATCTGCAATCCGAAAGCGGCCAAGGTGCGCAGCGAAAGCCGCGACGAGACCGGCCGCATGGTCATCCATTCGCCCTACGTTACGGAAATGACCCGTCCGCCGGAATATTCTTTCGCGGGCCTCATTCCCGGCAGTGAGACGGTGGCTGTCAACACCGCCAAGGGTGCAAGCGCCAAGGGACAAGTGGCCAACGTGCCGATTCCCATCCCGCGTCCGACATTCTGATTTCGCCTAACCGCACTCTTTATGGATGAGGGCGCGCGCGAAGCCTGAACGCTGCGCGGAATCTGTATTCGCAGCTTCGGTTTGTTATGATATTACAGTGTCGCTCGTGGCCTTCAGGCCCCGGGCGATTTTTTGTGATTATTGCGCGGTTCCGGATCTAATCTCGTCCAACGATCTGCCGGAGCGGCCATCAACATACAGGCAAGACATGTCTCGCGATCGCATACCGGTTTCCATCATCACCGGATTTCTCGGCGCCGGAAAATCGACGCTGCTCAACCGGCTTCTCAAAGACCCCGATATGAGCGACGCCGCGATCATTATCAATGAATTCGGCGATGTCAGCATCGACCATATGCTGGTTGAAAGTGCAGGCGAGGGCATCATCGAACTGGCGGAAGGCTGCCTTTGCTGCACCGTTCGCGGCGAGCTGGTGGATACGCTGGCGGAACTGATGGACGGCATCCAGACCGGCAAGCTGAAGCCGGTGAAGCGGGTCGTGATCGAAACCACCGGTCTTGCTGATCCCGCTCCCGTCATGCAGTCTGTCATGGGCAACCCGGTGATTGCGCAGAATTTCGTTCTGAACGGCATCATTACGGTTGTGGATGCCGTGAACGGCCTGTCCACACTCGATAATCACGAGGAAGCGGTGAAGCAGGCGGCGGTGGCCGACCGGCTGGTGATGACGAAGCGCGCGCTTGCTGATGCTTCCACAATTTCCACGCTGACGGCCCGCCTTCAGGCGCTAAACCCGCGCGCGACGATCGAGGATGGTGACCGGGCCGACTGGAGTGCTGCCGCACTGCTGGATAACGGTCTTTACGATCCCGGCAGCAAAAACGCCGATGTCGGCCGCTGGCTGGGGGAAGAGGCGGAACACGATCACCACGACCACGACCACGATCATGACCATGACCACCACCATCATGGCGACCACGATGGCCACCATCACCACCACGATGCGAACCGGCACGACGCGTCGATCCGTTCCTTCTCGATCATTCACGACCAGCCGATAGCCCCGATGGCGATCGACATGTTCGTGGACTTGCTGCGTTCGGCGCATGGGGAAAAGTTGTTGCGGATGAAGGCCGTCGTCAAGCTGTCGGACAATCCGGACCGACCCCTTGTGCTGCACGGGGTACAGAACATTTTCCACACACCCGAGCGCCTCGCGGCATGGCCGGACCCATCTGACCAGCGCACGCGCATGGTGCTGATTACCAAGGATTTGCCGGAGGCGTTCGTGCAGGACCTGTTTGCTGCGTTCACCGGCACGCCGGGCATCGACCGTCCGGACAGGCAGGCGATGACGGACAATCCGCTGGCGGTTTCGGGGTTGAGGTTTTAGGTCGCAAAACGGTGGTTGAAACCCGCGGGCGGGGCACCCCTTTACCTTGTCGAGTATCTCACCCTCAAGGGGGAGATCGAGTGGAGTATTCTCGGCAGCGAGGGTAATTACGCTCCCTTCACGATCCTGAATCGGTGTCCTTTGGTCAACGTCGTAGTTTCAACCAGGCTATGCCCATCCTGGTTGCACATATGGGCAATATCGATAACCGCCAGCGGGTCGGTCGTCTCTACAACAAGAACATCGCCCGCCTGCAGGCCAGAGAGTTTTTTACGGCTTCTTAAAACCGGAAGGGGGCATTTAAGCCCCCTCAAGTCGAAAACTATGTCAGCCGTGTCGGTCATTCCTTGGCCCAGAACTTCCAGAACGGCTTCTTTTCCGGCGCTTCCGCTGGCGGTGCTGCGGAAAAAGCGAGCGGGTTCATGGCCGGCACAGGGACCTGGGCGGCAGTTCCGTTCTGACCCGGCCCCGAAGCCGCAGGCGTAGCAGCGGCAACCATTGTCGGGGCCGCCGGGGCAGGGTTCGATTGCGGAGCCGCGGGCTGGGTTGCCGAAGGATGCGGCGTCCGCAGAGAAGACGCGGTTGCGGTGGTCGCCGGCGAAGACGAGGTCACCTGCTGCGCCTTCTTCTCCATCAGCGCGGCATATTCCGTTTCCTTCATCAGCTTGCCGGCTTTCAGCGCCGAGCCGGTCGGAGCATAAGCGGGTTCGCGGCCCTTGCGCTTTTCGGCAACCAGCGCCTTGCGCTCCGCCTCGCTCGGGTCGTACCAGGCCATGCCGTCATATTTCTTCATCGCCTTTTCATAGGCGAGATCATAGGTCTTTTCGTAGCTAGAAAGTGCGCTCACCAGTGCCGGCGGCGTGCTCATGGCGGGGCATTGCGCAGATGCGTTGAACGTGCCGCCTTCGGTCTGCTGGTTGAAGACATATTTCTTCTCGCAGACATTCACTTCTGGCGGGCGTTTCGTGACTTCGAAATTGTCGTAACCGACCTTCAGCATCTTCCAGAAATCGAGATGTTCGCTCTGGCGGTGGCGGGCCATGTTTTCCGCGGTCATGCGGAAGGGAAAGGCCTGCAGCTGAACGGTCTTCTGGCCACCCTTGAAGGCGTCGCGGGCGAAACCGTAGATTTCAAGAATCTGCGCGTCCGTCATCGAATAGCAGCCGGAGGACGAGCAGGCGCCATGGATCATCAGGTTGGTGCCGTTGCGGCCGTTGGCGGCATCGTAGCGGTTCGGAAAGCCGGTGTTGATGGCGAGGTAATATTTAGAGTTGGGATTGAGGTGCGCGGGCGTCAGGTTGTAGAAACCTTCCGGCGCCTGCCGGTCGCCCTCTTTCACCTTGGGGCCGAGTTTGCCGGACCAGGCGCAAATCTGGTATTCGGCAATCTTGTCGAAGCGGTTGTCGCGCTTGGCCTTCCAGATTTCCAACGCGCCTTCTTCCTTGAAGATGCGGATCATGATTGGCGAGGTGCGATCCATGTTCTTCTTGTCGATCTCGGCAAGAATGGACGGAGAAAGCGGGTAATCAACCTTGTTTTTAACGTGGGAGACGTCGCGTTCGACGGTTTCGAGCGTATCGTTGCAGCCGCTGAGAATGAGCGCGGTGCAGGCGAGAAGTGCAAAATGTGTCAAACGCATGATCTGATCCGAAAGACGATGGCACGGGCGACGGAGTTCTACACCGTCCCGCGTGTATTTTAAATACGGTATTAACCGTTTACATCTTCTTAACTCAAATCGGACCTGCCCCTGCGGCCGCCGATACATCTGTTGATGTGACCGGACTATGACCGAGTTGGGGCGAGATTCAAGGAAAATAAGGCTGGAGCTAGATTGTTTTGGCTTTTCTTCGATCCACCAAAAAAATCTAACTCCCTCTTTTTGCGCATTTTCCGGACGTAAACCGCTGCGCACTTTTACTGGAAACGCTTTAAAGGTTTCTGCCGATATCCAGGAACTTCTGGCGGCGTTCGGCGCGCAGCTGCGTGCCTGAGCGCTGCGAAAGATCGGCGAGCGCTTTGGCGATAATGTCGCCCGTGGCACCAATCACGGCCGCCGGATCACGATGCGCGCCGCCCATCGGCTCGGGAATGATGCCGTCGATGACGCCAAGCGACTTCAGATCTTCCGAGGTGATTTTCATGTTGGTCGCGGCTTCCTTGGCACGGGTCGAATCGCGCCAGAGAATGGAAGCGGCACCTTCCGGCGAAATCACCGAATAGATCGCATGTTCGAGCATGTAGACGCGGTTGCCCGTGGCGATCGCGATTGCGCCGCCCGAGCCGCCTTCGCCGATGACGACGGAGACGATAGGCACCTTGACGTTGAGGCACATTTCCGTCGAGCGGGCGATGGCTTCTGCCTGACCGCGCTCTTCTGCGCCGACACCGGGATAGGCACCAGCGGTATCGATAAGGGTCACGACCGGCAGCGAGAAGCGGTCAGCCAGTTCCAGCACGCGGATCGCCTTGCGGTAACCTTCCGGACGCGGGCTGCCGAAATTGTGCTTCAGGCGGCTTTTGGTGTCATTGCCCTTTTCCTGGCCGATAATGGCGACGGGCTGGCCATTAAAGCGGGCAAGGCCCGCCTGGATGGCAGCGTCTTCGGAAAATTTGCGGTCGCCTGCAAGCGGCGTGAAATCCGTGAACAGCGCCTTGGCGTAATCGACGAAATGCGGGCGCTGCGGATGGCGCGCGACCTGCGTTTTCTGCCAGGCGTTCAGCTTGGAATAGATATCCTGCATCGCGTCATTGACGCGTGATTCCAGGCGATTGATCTCCTCCGAGGTGTCTATGCTCTCGTCTTCATCGGCAAGCTTCTTCAGCTCGATGATCTTGCCTTCAAGGTCCGAGATAGGTTTTTCGAAGTCGAGATAATTGTGCATGAGATCCGTTTCCGATCGTTTTGCGCAAGGTTTGAGCCGGATTATCCGGCGGTTCCGGTCGCTCTAATCAAGGTTTTTGCCCTGTTTGGCAAGGGGGTGATGTGTTTGTACCAGCTCTTGCAGGCGTTCTTCCAGCACATGTGTATAGATTTGTGTCGTGGAAATGTCGGAATGGCCGAGCAGTTCCTGCACGGCGCGCAGGTCGGCGCCGTTCTGCAGAAGGTGGCTGGCAAAGGCGTGGCGTAGGACATGCGGTGACACCGCCGAGGGATTGAGGCCCGCTCGAATGGCAATGTCCTTCAGGTCGCGGGCAAAAACCTGTCGCGGCAGATGACCTTCCTTGCTGTTTGAAGGAAACAGCCACGGACTTTCCGGACTGTCAGCCTTTTTGGGGGACGCGGGCGTCCTGCTTTTCTCAGGTACGAGCGACTTCCTGGCCGCGTCGTATTTTTCCATCGCCTCGATGGCCGCGCGAGACAGCAGCACCATACGGTCCTTGTTGCCCTTGCCGCGGATCATCAGGAAGCGTCCCTCCTGGCGCAAAACCTTGACCGGCAGCGAAACGAGTTCGCTGACGCGCATGCCGGTCGCGTAGAGAAGTTCGAGCAGGAGATGCATGCGGATGCGGGCAAGCTGGCCGGGGCCGGTTAAGGCGGCCTCTTCAGCAGCGATGCCAAGAAGTTTTGTCACGTCCGCGACGCTCATCGTCTTGGGCAGGGTGAGGCCCTTCTTGGGCGCATCGATGGTACCGGTCGGGTCGTCGCCGCGAAGTCCTTCAGAATAGAGGAACCGGTAGAATTGCCGCATGGAAGACAGGCGTCTTGCCTGCGACGTGGCTGCAAAGCCCTGAGTGGAAAGATGGGTCAGATAGGCCGACAGGTCTGCCGTTGCGGCTTCCATCAAGGACTGGCCTCGGCCACCGAGAAATTCACGCAGATCGGAAAGGTCGCGTTCGTAAGAAGAGAGCGTATTGGCGGCGGCACCCCTTTCGGCGCTCATCATTTCCAGAAAACTTTCGAGCCGCGCGCCGTCCCGCCCGCTCATCTCTTTGCTATTCATGGGGTGCGCCTTGCCGGCTCCGCCGACGGCGGGTTCAGCCGCTCGGAAGGAATGCGCACCGTCACCTCGCGATCATTGGGCTTGACGAACATGACCAGCAGCACCATGCCGCCATAGATCAGCCCCGCGATGGTTGCCAGTATCATCGTGAAGCGGAAGAGGGTTGGCATGGCGGCTCCGTGAGGGTGGCAGTCTGAATGTATATGCGGTGCAGCGAAAGCGGCGACAAGATCAAAAAGCGGTAGTCCGCCGCTGCCGCATGCGGCGATGAATGTGATTCAACGCAATTCAGTCAGCAATTTGGCTTGACGCTTCGTAAACATTTGCAGATATCCATGCCAAACGGGCTTTCAATTTTATGAATGAAAAGAATTTATCTGTCCCGGTCACACTCGGGGAGCAAGCGCGGGCCAAGCTCGCCGGGCGCAACGTCGTCTTTGTCGGACTGATGGGGGCTGGAAAGTCCGCGATCGGTCGCATGGTCGCCCAGCAGCTCAAGGTCTCCTTCATCGACACGGATGTCGAAATCGAGCGTGTTTCCCGCATGACGATAGCCGAACTTTTCGCCACCTATGGCGAGGAGGAGTTCCGGGCGCTGGAAACGCGGGTCGTCAAGCGGCTGCTGCGTGGTGGCCCCAAGGTCATTTCTACCGGCGGCGGCGCCTTCATCAACGACAATACCCGCCGGCACATCACGCGCGGCAGTGTGTCGCTGTGGCTGAAGGCCGATATCGAGGTTTTGTGGGAAAGGGTCAACAAGCGCGATCATCGCCCGCTTCTCAAGACCGAAAACCCCAAGGCCACGCTGGCGGCCCTGATGGAGAAACGTTATCCGATCTATGCGGAAGCGGATCTGACCATCGAATCCCGCGATGTCCGCAAGGAGATCATCGTGACCGAAGTGCTGGCCGCCATCGCCGGCCTTGAACAGAAAGACTGAGCATCATGACGCCTTCCGAAATCCACACCGACGAACGTCTTGTCCATGTGCCGCTCGGTGAGCGCGCTTACGACATTCTGATCGGACCGGGCCTGATCGGCAGGGCGGGCGGCGAGATTTCGTCGCGGCTGAAGGGCAGGCGTGCCGCTATCATCACTGACGAGCATGTTGCACCGCTTTACCTCGAAGGCCTGATGGACGGCCTGCAGACGGATGGCATCGAGGCCGTTTCGCTGACCTTGCCTGCGGGCGAGAAGACCAAGAGCTTCGAACATCTGGTCACTGTTTGCGATGCCGTTCTCTCCGCACGGGTGGAGCGCAACGATGCGGTGATTGCGCTTGGCGGCGGTGTTATCGGCGATCTCGCCGGTTTTGCGGCGGGCATCGTGCGTCGCGGCGTGCGTTTCGTGCAGATACCGACCTCGCTTCTGTCGCAGGTGGATTCCTCCGTCGGCGGCAAGACGGGCATCAATACCCGCCAAGGCAAGAACCTTGTCGGCGTTTTCCATCAGCCCGATCTGGTGCTGGCCGATACGGCGGTGCTCGATACGCTGAGCGAGCGCGAATTCCGCGCCGGTTACGCCGAGGTGGTGAAATACGGCTTGATCGACAAGCCGGAATTCTTCTTCTGGCTGGAAAAGAACTGGGATGAAATCCGCACCGGCGGTCCCGCCCGCATCCAGGCGATTGCCACAAGCTGCCAGGCGAAGGCCGATGTGGTGGTGGCCGACGAGAAGGAAAACGGCGTACGCGCCCTTCTTAACCTCGGCCACACATTCGGCCACGCGCTGGAGGCAGCAACGAATTATGACAGCAAGCGGCTGGTGCACGGCGAAGGTGTCGCCATCGGCATGGTGCTGGCGCACCAGTTTTCCGCCCGCCTCAACCTTGCAAGCCCTGATGATGCCGCGCGCGTCGAAGGGCATCTCAAGGCGGTTGGTCTACCAGTGTCAATGAGGGATATTCCGGGTGAACTGCCGCCGGTCGAGATGCTGATGGCGGCAATTGCGCAGGACAAGAAGGTCAAGGGCGGCAAGCTCACCTTCATCCTCACCCACGGCATCGGCCAGTCCTTCGTGGCCGACGATGTCGCGACGTCCGAGGTGCAGTCTTTCCTGTCGGAAAAGCATCCTGGCTGAGGCTTAAGGCGCGCGTTACCTAGAACCGCGTCGGCTCCCCCGGCGCCGCCGCCTCGATGGCGAGGGCATGCAGCCCGGCGTCGAGTTCCGGTTTCAAAAGTGCATTGATCGCCCGGTGGCGCTCAATGCGTGACTTGCCTGCGAAGCTTTCAGACACTATCTGAACACGCATATGCGTCTCGCCGGTGCCGGTTATGTCCGGCTGATGGCCGGCATGCATCTGGCTTTCATCGATCACCACCAGGCGTTCCGGCGAAAAGCTCTGCCGAAGCTTTGTTTCTATGCGTTCTCGCAGGGACATGCGATGGGCTCCAATCGTGTTGGCTGGTCTTTAAAAGGGGCTACCTAAAAGCCTGCAACATTCCGCTTTGTCAATTCTTGTTGTGCGCCTTTTCGCACCCCATAATCAGGGCATCATGAAACTGGATTCGAAATATTTCGACCGCATCCGTACACGCAGAAAAAGGGACAGGGAACCTGAGGTTCAGGCCCCGACCTGCCAGTGGGACGGATGCGACAAGCCGGGCGCTCACCGTGCACCTGTCGGCCGCAATGCCGAGGGGCAATTCTTCATGTTCTGTTTCGAGCATGTGAAGGAATACAATAAGGGCTATAATTATTTCTCCGGGCTGTCTGACACCGAGATCGCCCGTTACCAGAAGGAAGCGATCACCGGCCATCGTCCCACCTGGACGGTTGGCGTGAACAAGACTGCGCGCGACAGCCCGCTGCACTCCACGCTGCGTTCCGGCGCGGCGGGCGCGGCCAATGCCCGCATCCGCGATCCTTTTGGCTTCACGAATGGTTTTGCAAACGGGGCAAAGGCCGGCGGCCAGCGCCTGCAGCAGGACCGCAAGTTGAAGACGCTGGAGGCGAAAGCCTTCGATACGCTCGGCCTTTCTGCGGGTGCAAAGCAGGAAGAGATAAAAAGGCGCTATAAGGAGCTTGTCAAAAAGCACCATCCTGATGCTAATGGTGGCGATCGCGGCTCGGAAGAACGTTTTCGGGCTGTTGTTCAAGCATATCAATTGTTAAAGCAGTCAGGTTTCTGCTAAGCCAACGTTCGTGTTTACCGCCTGATTGATGATGTGGCCGGGTGGCCGCCGCCCGCCTTGGAGACGTGATGAGCAAAATCGACCTTGATATTTCCAACCTGCCCGACACGACGGTGTCCGTGCGGGAGGTTTTCGGCATTGATACGGATTTGCGGGTTCCCGCCTATTCGCAGGGCGACGCCTATGTGCCCGACCTTGATCCCGACTATCTTTTCGACCGCGATACGACGCTCGCTATTCTTGCTGGTTTTGCTCACAACCGACGCGTCATGGTTTCCGGCTTTCACGGCACGGGCAAGTCCACCCACATTGAGCAGGTAGCTGCCCGCCTGAACTGGCCCTGCGTGCGCGTCAATCTTGACAGCCACGTCAGCCGTATCGACCTCGTCGGCAAGGACGCCATCGTTCTTAAAGACGGCAAGCAGGTCACCGAATTCAAGGACGGCATTTTGCCCTGGGCCTACCAGCACAATGTTGCGCTGGTCTTCGACGAATACGATGCCGGTCGCCCGGACGTGATGTTCGTCATCCAGCGCGTGCTGGAATCCTCGGGCCGCCTGACGCTGCTCGACCAGAGCCGCGTTATCCGTCCTCACCCCGCCTTCCGCATTTTTGCGACCGCCAACACGGTCGGCCTCGGCGACACGACGGGACTTTACCACGGCACGCAGCAGATCAACCAGGCGCAGATGGACCGCTGGTCCATCGTCACCACGCTGAACTACCTGCCGCATGAGCAGGAAGTGAACATCATTGCCGCCAAGGTAAAGAGCCTCAACAATCCGAAGGGTCGCGAAACCGTCTCCAAGATGGTGCGTGTGGCCGATCTTACCCGTTCGGCCTTCGTCAATGGCGACCTTTCCACGGTCATGAGCCCGCGTACCGTCATTACCTGGGCGGAAAATGCGGAAATCTTTGGCGATCTCGCCTTTGCGTTCCGCGTGACCTTCCTCAACAAGTGCGACGAACTGGAGCGCACGCTGGTTGCCGAACAATATCAGCGGGCTTTCGGCGTCGAGCTGAAGGAAAGTGCTGCGAACATCGTTCTCAGCGCCTGATCTTCCCCGGCTTGTCCGGAGAACATCACCGATGACTTGAAGACGCCGGCGGGCCGCGCATCCTTGGATGGGCGGCTCCGAAGCGTCGACAACTGACAGGAAAGACAATGGCAGCGCGCGGCGACAATTCCAGAGCAAAACCGGGTACGGCGGTCGATACCGAACCGTTGCGTCAGGCGATTGCCGGATGTGTGCGATCGGTTGCCGGCGATGCAGAGGTTGAGGTCGTTTTCGCCAATGAGCGGCCTGGCCTTGCCGGAGAGCGCATGCGCCTGCCGGAAATTTCCAAGAAACCCACCGCGCAGGAAATCGCCGTCACCCGTGGCCTTGGCGATTCCATGGCGCTTCGCCTTGCCTGCCATGACGCCGACACCCATGCGGTGATGTCGCCGCAAGGTGCCGAGGCGCGGTTGATCTTTGACGCTGTTGAGCAGGCGCGGGTGGAATCCATCGGTGCACTGCGCATGCCGGGCATGGCCTCCAACATTCAGGCCATGAACACGGAAAAATATGCCAAGGCGAATTTTTCGGGCATCAACACGAAGGACGATGCACCGCTTGCCGAAGCCGTCGCCCTTTTGGTGCGCGAGAAGCTGACCGGCGAAAAGCCACCGGCCAGTGCCGGCAAGGTTCTCGACCTGTGGCGCGACTTCATCGAGGACAAGGCCGCCGGCGACCTGAGCGACCTTTCCAAGGTGATTGGCGACCAGAAGGCTTTTTCGCGGCTGGTGCGCAAGATGCTGACCTCCATGCAGATGGCGGAGGAATTCGGCGACGACGATAACGAGCCGGAAAGCCAGGAGGCAGAATCCGACGAGGAGCAGCCGCGCACTAACGAGACCGAAGAAGAACAGGTCGAGGAAGAAGCCGGTTCCGATGCGACGCCCGCTGATGAAAGCGAGGCCTCGCAGGAGGAGATGGAAGAAGGCGAGATGGACGGCGCCGAGATGTCGGACGAGGAAATGTCCGACGATCTCGATGAGGATTCCGAGACGCCCGGCGAGACCCGCCGCCCCAACAGCCCCTTCGACGATTTCAACGAGAAGGTCGACTACCGCATATTCACCCAGGAATTCGACGAGGAAATCCACGCCGAGGAACTGTGCGACGAGGCGGAGCTTGACCGCCTGCGCGCGTTTCTCGACAAACAGCTCGCCCATCTTCAGGGCGCCGTCGGACGTCTGGCGAACCGGCTGCAACGCCGCCTGATGGCGCAGCAGAACCGTTCGTGGGATTTCGATCTGGAAGAGGGCTATCTCGATCCGGCTCGCCTCGTGCGGCTTATCATCGATCCCATGCAGCCGCTCTCCTTCAAGAAGGAGCGCGACACCAAGTTCCGCGACACGGTGGTTTCGCTCGTCATCGACAATTCGGGTTCGATGCGTGGTCGCCCGATCACGGTTGCGGCCACCTGCGCCGATATTCTTGCGCGTACGCTGGAACGGTCGGGTGTGAAAGTGGAGATTCTCGGCTTCACCACCAAGGCGTGGAAGGGCGGTCAGTCGCGCGAGCAATGGCTGGCCAGCGGCAAACCCGGCTCGCCGGGTCGGCTTAATGATTTGCGCCATATCATATACAAGTCGGCGGATGCACCCTGGCGGCGTGCACGGCGCAATCTTGGCCTGATGATGCGTGAAGGCCTGCTGAAGGAAAACATTGACGGCGAAGCGCTGATGTGGGCGCATAACCGCCTGATCGGCCGCCCCGAGCAGCGCAAGATCATGATGATGATTTCGGACGGTGCGCCGGTGGACGATTCGACGCTGTCGGTCAATGCGGGCAATTATCTGGAGCGGCATCTGCGCGCCGTTATCGAACAGATCGAGACACGTTCGCCGGTGGAGCTTCTGGCGATCGGTATCGGCCATGATGTGACGCGTTATTATCGTCGCGCCGTGACGATCGTGGATGCGGACGAACTGGCTGGCGCGATGACCGAACAGCTTGCTGCTCTCTTCGAGGATACCAATACCGCCAGCTCGTCCCGCAAGGTTCGCCGTGCGGGATAAGCGGGGCCGGGCTTTTCTTTCCTGTAAATCGCTGGCGATGGCTGCAGTTCTTGCGGTCGCAGCGCTTGTTCCGGTTCCCATTGGCGCATCGACCATCGATGTTCCGGTCAGCGTTCGTCTGTTGTCAGGCTTCGAGGTTGGCACCAGCGCCAAGCGTTTCGGAAAGCTGGAATTTATCGGCGGCATGGTAATGAGCACGCCGGAAAAACTGTTCGGTGCCATATCCTCCATCCGCTTTCGCCCAAACGGGCAGGAATTCGTTGCTGTGCTGGATACCGGCCACTGGCTCACGGGCAAGATCGCACGCGGCCCGTCGGGCGCGCTGTCCGGGTTGGCTGACGTGCGTATCACTGCCATGCTGGATGCCAGCGGCCGTGAACCTTCCCGCAAGATGGAAATGGATGCGGAAGGTCTGGCGCTACGGGATGGCAAGGTATTCGTCAGCTACGAGCAGCGGCATAGGATCGATGCCTATCCCGATCCGGGGTTCGAGACCTCAAAGCCGCTCAGCCGCCTGCCTCATCTCATTCCCAACAGCGAACTGCGCCACAATGGCGGCATGGAGGCCCTTGCGGTCTCGCCGGCCGATTCGCCGCTTGCCGGTGCCCTTGTCGTGGTGGCTGAGAAAAGCATCGATGCCGACGGCAATCTTCTCGCCGCCATACTGGAAGGCCCGTTGAAGGGCACATTCGCGGTCACCCATCACCCCTCATTCGACGTGACGGACGGTGCTTTCCTGCCCAATGGCGACCTGCTGCTTCTGGAGCGCCGCTTCAATTTCGCTGAAGGGGTGGGGATGCGCATCCGCCGCATCAAGGCTGCCGATATCAGGCCAGGCGCGGTGGTGGATGGCGAAATCCTGCTGGAAGCGGGCATGGTCTACCAGATCGATAATATGGAAGGCATGGATGTGGTGAAGGGGCCTGATGGTTCCACACGCCTCATCATCGTTTCCGATGACAATCACTCATTTCTCCAGCGCAATCTGATGTTGGAATTCAAGCTGGTGGAGTGAGGGTTCACACCTGCTGCGCCGCCTTGTAGGCAGCCATCAGATCCTCGACGGGAATGCCGTCGATCTTCATCCCTGTCATTCGGCATCCTGTTATCTGCGCGCCGGACAGGCTGGCGTTGCTCAGTTTCAGACCGGAAAGATTAACATCGTCGATCGACCAGCCGGACATGTTGCTGTCGGTAAATGACGCGCCGGAAAAGTTGATCTGGTTGAAGCTGGTTCCGGCGAGATTGACGTCGTTGAACACCGTACCCGACAGATTGACGTCGTTGAAGGTGGAGCCTGAAAGCGTGGCGCTGGCGGCCTCCACAATATCGATAACGTCATTGATCTGCATATCTGCCTGCCTCTGAGCTGTGCCACGGACCGCAGACTGCAACGCAGTCGGCTGGTTTGCAAGCGCGATTCGATCCACGCTCCCACCCCAGCCTTAAACCTGGATGGCAATGGTGTCAGCCCGATTTGGCGACCTTTGGCATCGGCTTCAGCGTGTTCATCAGTGCGCCGTAGGGCAGGAGCATCACGAGGCCGACGAGGATCTTCACCGAGAGGTCGCCGAGCGCCCAGGAAATCCAGCGCGGTGCCTCCAGAGCGAAGATGCCGAGCACGGGGGCATTTTCAATGGCGAAGGCATCGTTGGGACCGACGAAGGAGAAACTCGCAGCAAAGGCGATGGAGAAGAACAGCGCGGTATCCAGCACCGAACCCAGCATGGAGCCGGCAAGAGGTGCGTGCCACCAGCGCTGGCGGCGCAGGCGGTTGAATACGGAAATATCGAGCAGCTGGCCAATCAGATAGGCGGTGCCGGAGGCAACGGCGATACGCGGGATCGAGGTCCAGAAGGACAGTGTGACACCAACAATAAAACCGGCAAGTACGACGCGGCGCGCGACTGACGGGCCGAACTGGCGGTTTGTAAGGTCTGTGACGAGGAAGGCGACCGGATAGGTAAAGGCACCCCAGGTCAAAAGATCGCCGAGATTGACGCCGAACAGCGATCCGGAAAGCGGGTATTGCACCAGAATATTGGACGCGACGACCACCAGTGTCATCAGCAGAACGTAAATGAGCGTGTAGCGCAGGTAGGGCATTTTTTTATCCTGGGTGATGCCACCAGTTGGAGCCGAATTAGAACAAGCAAAAGGCTTGAGCGGCAAAAGCCATTCAAGCCTTCTGAATATCAGTGATGTCGAAACCGCTAATTAAGCAGCTTCGGCCGTCTTCTTGGCGATCTGGCGGCGCAGGAGACGAGCGCGCATGCTCAGTTCGTTTTCGCCGGACTTCAGAAGGAAGGCATCGAGGCCGCCACGATGTTCAACGGAGCGCAGAGCTGCTGCGGAAACACGCAGGCGGAAACGCTGGCCGAGAGCATCGGAGATCAACGTAACCTGGCAGAGGTTCGGAAGGAATCGGCGCTTGGTCTTGTTGTTGGCGTGGCTGACGTTGTTGCCCGTCTGGACGCCCTTGCCGGTCAATTCGCATACACGGGACATGGGTACACCTATTTCGTTTGTCTGTTTCACCACTGGCTCGCCACCGGCAAAACCGTGGTGGCAATCCAACTGGCCATGATTGGAAAGTTGCGGTTCTATAGTCAGACGGGACTTAACAGTCAAGCCGCTCGCGAGCAAATGAAAGGAAATTCCGGCGTTTTCAACCGGCATCCGCTTTTTTATTGCCACAAGTCGGCGTATATGATCGCCCCATAAGGCCGCTTCCGCGCCTCTTTTAAGGTGATATCCAAATGATTGCCAGAGGAAAAAGCATTTTCATGGCTGTGACAATGGCGTTTGCAGGCGTATCTCCCTCGCTCGCCGCCGAAGCCCGCCATACAAGCGAATACAGCATCAATCTCGGTATTCTACCAATTGCCAAGGCGAGTTTTTCGACTCGCATGAACGGCCCGAACTACTCGATTTCCGGTTCCTTCAGCTCAGCAGGGCTTGCAAGCGTTCTGGCGGATATTTCCGGCAAGACGACGATTTCGGGTGCCAAACGCGGCCATCGGCTGCAGGCGAACACATATTCGCTTGTTTACAAGGACGGCAAGCGGGTGCGGACCTATGATGTGGTCTATCGTAACGGCAACGTCACATCGACGACGGTGAAACCGGAGCCGAAGGCGCGGCCTGACAATTGGGTGAATGTGAAGGACGGCGACCTGCGCTCCGTCCTCGATCCAATCTCTGGCCTCATCATTCCCGCCGGCGGCCGCATCTGCCCGTCGCGCCTGCCGATCTATGACGGCGAATCGCGGCTGGATCTGGTGTTGAGCCCCAGCGGCACCAAGCCCTTCAAGACGAATGGCTTCAGCGGCGATGCCGTGGTCTGCAAGGCGCGTTACGTGCCGAAGTCGGGTTATCGCCAGGGGCGCAAGGATATCGAATACCTGAAATCAATTTCCATGGAGATCTGGTTCGCCAAATCCGACAATATGGATGTCTATGCCCCGGTCTACGCCGTCATTCCGACGCGGGTAGGCCAAGTCTACATCACCGCCACCAAATATGGCGGTTGATGCAGTTACGGCGTATCACCCGGCGACCAGCCGGGTTCGGCCATCACGAAGCTTGAAAAGGCGAAACCCGGCGAGACGGTGCAGCCGACGAGGGTGAAGTCGCCGAGGCTTTCTGCCGATTGCCAGCAATTGGCAGGTACGATCACCTGCGGGCGCTCGCCTTCCAGAATGTCGGGGCCGAGGGTAAAGGTCTGTACCTCCCTGCCATCTTCGGAAAGATGCAGGGTGATCGGAGCGCCGGCATAATAGTGCCAGACCTCCACCGCATCGGTGACGCGATGCCAGTGCGAGCGCGTCCCCTTTTCCAGAAGATAATAGATCGCCGTCGAATGGCCGCGCTCACCACCTGCCTTGTCGCGAAATGTCTGGTGGTAAAAGCCGCCCTCGGGGTGCGGCTCCAGTTCCAGTTCGCGAATGATCGCTGCCGAAGACAGATCGGCGCCCATCAGAAATTGTCCTTGCGTGTGCGGATTTCGGCAAAGACTTCGGCATCGGTTGCGCCTTCAAGGCCAAGATGACTGCGGATGCCGGCATCGGCCACCCGCATATAAGGGTTGGTCTGTTTTTCCAGCCCGATGGTGGTGGGAATGGTGAATTCATTCGCCTGCCGCGCCTTTTCGACGCTTTCGGAGCGCTCGATTAGAGCCGCGTTATCAGGATCGACGGTGAGCGCGAAACGGGCATTCGAAAGTGTATATTCGTGGCCGAAATAGACTTTCGTGTCATCCGGCAGCGCCATTAATTTCTGGAAAGAGTGCCACATATCTGTTGCCGTACGTTCGAACAGGCGACCGCAACCCATGGCGAACAGCGTATCGGCTGCAAACAGCAGGCCGTCATCGGGAAGGTAGTAGCAGATATGCCCCGCCGTATGACCGGGTGTGGCAATGACCTGAACGCGCCGTCCGGCAAATTCGAACTCGTCGCCATCGGCCTGGGACCGGTCGAGACCGGGGATCGCAATCGCCTCATCATGTGGGCCATGTATTTCGCACTGGAATTTGTCCTTCAGCGCCAGATTTGCTTCCACATGGTCCTGATGGTGATGGGTGGTGAAGATATGCGTGAGCTTCCAGCCATGCCCATGAAGAGCCTGCAGGATGGGGCCTTCCTCCGGCGCATCGATCGCGGCGGTCGCCCCGCTTTCTGGATCGTGCAGCAGAACGCCAAAATTATCACTGCGGCAAAGAAAGACGTCTATTTCCAAAGGTTTCATCGTGGTCCTCTCCATTTGCCGACCTTAGCCGGCGCATTTGTCCGCCTGAATTTCAATGTAGGCGCAGACGCCTTGAAGTCCAACCGCCTGATGCTACATTCTCGCCCATGAACACCGATATCGTCGATCTGCGCGAATTCTATCATTCCCCGCTTGGCCGCTCGGCCGAGCAGGCGATCACCATGGCGCTTTCATCGCTCTGGCCGCCTTTGCCGGAGGAAAGGCTGGTCGGCCTCGGTTACGCCGTGCCGTTTCTGGAGCGGTTCCGTCATGACACGGAGCGCACCTTTGCCTTCATGCCGGCGGGGCAGGGAGCGGTGAACTGGCCGGCAGGCGAGCTTTCCTCCACGGCGCTGGTGTTTGACGAGGAGCTGCCGCTACCCGATTCGTCGATAGACCGGGTGTTGATGGTGCATGCTCTGGAATTTGCCGAAAATCCGCGCGAAACCCTGAAAGAACTCTGGCGGGTGCTGGCGCCCGGCGGGCGTCTGGTGATCGTGGTGCCGAACAGGCGTGGGGTCTGGGCACGCATGGAACACACACCTTTCGGCTCGGGCCGGCCCTATTCGCGCGGGCAGTTGACGGCGCTTCTGCGCGAGACCAATTTTACGCCGGGGGCAAGCGCCGAAGCGCTTTTCTTTCCGCCCACCACCAGCCGCCCGGTACTGAAATTCCGCCGATACCTTGAGCTTACCGGCCGCAGGCTCTGGCCGCTGTTTTCCGGCGTTATCGTGGTTGAGGCACAGAAACGTCTCTATCAGGGATTGCCCGTTACCCAGCGCGCCTCACGCCGGGTTTTCGTGCCGGTCCTTGCGCCTCAGGGTGTGCCCACCACCCGCACCGCCACAAAGCACGGAAAGCCGCGCTGACCCTCGACAAAGGGGCCATTCCAGTCTAATGCCTCCGGCATTGCTTTTGCCGGGCTCCCCGGCGCATTTCCGAAGGTCGATCAAATGAGTGCAGAGCTTAGCCAACCTCGTCCGCGTCCGGGTATTCTGGATATCGCCGCTTATGTTCCCGGCAAGGAACATGTGGATGGCGTCGCGAAGGTTTATAAGCTTTCCTCCAACGAAACGCCGCTCGGGCCAAGCCCGAAGGCGATCGAGGCATTCGCCGCCACCGCCAGCCATCTGGAAATCTATCCCGACGGACAGGCGATTGCGCTGCGTCAGGCGATTGCAGACGTGCATGGCCTCAACATAGCGAATATCATGTGCGGTAACGGCTCGGATGAGCTTCTTGGCCTGCTCTGCCACGTCTATCTGGGTACGGGCGATGAGGCGATCATCACCGAACACGGTTTCCTCGTCTACAAGATCCAGATCATGGGTGCGGGCGCAACGCCGGTGACGGTGAAGGAAAAGGATTGCGCCGTCGATGTGGACGCGATTCTTGCCGCCGTCACGCAAAGGACGAAGATGGTTTTCATCGCCAATCCCGGCAATCCCACCGGCACCTATGTTCCGGTCGCGGAAATCCGCCGCCTTCAGGCTGGTCTGCCGAAACATGTCGTGCTCGTGCTTGATGCGGCTTATGCCGAGTATGTACGCAAGAACGACTACGAGGCCGGTCTCGAGCTGGTGTCTGGCAACCGCAACGTGGTGATGACGCGCACCTTTTCCAAGGTTTATGGTCTGGCCGCACTGCGCGTCGGCTGGATGTATGGTCCGGCCGCCATCATCGATGCGCTGAACCGGGTGCGTGGTCCATTCAACATGAGCGCGCCGGCGATCGCAGCGGGTGCCGCGGCCATCCGCGATCAGGCATTCCTGGAAAAGGCGATCTCTCACAACACGCTCTGGCTGGAGAAACTCACGACGGTCTTCACCGGTCTCGGCCTCACGGTCACGCCATCAGTCACCAACTTTGTTCTCATTCATTTCCCGGAACAGGATGGCAAGCGTGCACCAGATGCGGACGAGTTCCTGAGCTGCCGCGGTTATATCCTGCGTGCCGTGCGCGGTTACGGTTTCCCCAATGCCTTGCGTATGACGGTTGGTTCGGAAGAAGCCAATCTTGGCGTCATCGCCGCGCTCACCGAGTTCATGGGGCAGGCGTAATGGGCGAGATCATGTTTGAGCGCATCGCGCTTGTTGGCATCGGCCTGATCGGCTCGTCTATTGCGCGCGACATCAAGGAACTGGGTCTTGCCCGGCATGTCACGATTTCCACCCGCAGCGCGGAAACGCTGAAGCGGGCAGAGGAACTGGCGCTTGGAAGCGAGTATACGACATCCGCCGCGCAGGCGGTCAGGGATGCTGATCTTGTCATCGTTTCAGTTCCGGTCGGTTCATCCGGGGCGGTTGCCGAGCAGATCGCGCCGCATCTGAAGCCCGGCGCCATCGTCACCGATGTCGGCTCTACCAAGGCCTCTGTCATCGCGCAGATGGCGCCGCATATGCCTGACAATGTGCATTTCATTCCTGGACATCCGCTGGCGGGTACGGAAAAATCCGGCCCGGATGCCGGTTTTTCCGGTCTTTTCCGCGAGCGCTGGTGCATCTTCACGCCGCTGCCGGGCACGGATGCGGAGGCGCTGGAAAGGCTCAAGGATTTCTGGCGGGCGCTCGGCTCGCGTGTGGATGAAATGGATGCCGAACACCACGACAAGGTTCTGGCGATCGTCTCGCATCTGCCGCACATCATCGCCTACAACATCGTCGGCACGGCGGACGATCTGGAGACGGTAACCGAGTCGGAAGTCATCAAATATTCCGCTTCCGGCTTCCGAGATTTCACGCGTCTCGCCGCCTCGGACCCCACCATGTGGCGCGATGTCTGCCTGCACAACAAGGATGCCATCCTCGAAATGCTGGCACGGTTCTCGGAAGACCTTGCTTCGCTGCAAAGGGCGATCCGCTGGGGGGAGGGCGACAAGTTGTTCGAACTGTTTTCTCGCACACGCTCCATCCGCCGCTCCATCATCGAGGCTGGTCAGGACGTCGATACGCCTGACTTTGGGCGTCACGCGCTGGATCAGAAGAAGTAGGGCGCTGAAGTGATATTGATATCGGCGGCGACGGATGACGATATCGAATGGCTGCTGCGGGAAGACAAATGGATCGATGAGGATTGGTTGCGGCGTTGCGTCGGACGCCGCGAATATCTCGTCGCGAAAGAAGATACGATTCTAGTCGGTTTTCTGCGGTTCTCGATGTTCTGGGGTAAGATTCCCTACATGGACATGATCCGCGTCGTTCCCGAGTTTCGGGGACATGGCGTCGGCGCAACGCTTACAGTTTTTTGGGAAACTCTGATGCGTGAGCAGGGTGCCTCACTGGTGATGACGTCCAGCCAGCAGGACGAGCGGGAACCGCAGATGTGGCATCGTCGCAATGGATACAAAGAAGCCGGCATCCTGCATCTTTCAAAAATTCAGGATGCCGCTGAGGTGTTTTTTACAAAAGCTCTCTGTTAAATCGGCGGGATCTTCCCCAGCGGAATGAAACCGCTGACGGTGGCGCGGCCGCGATCCACCACGAGGTCGACGGATGCCCTGTCGCCGCCGCCGGCGAGTGCGCGGAGCATTTTGCGGGCGGTATCGATGGTGGATTGCAGCTGCGGAAACGCCTGCTTGGCATTGTCCGACCAGGCGTCAAGCTTTTCGATCTCCAGCTTGAACTGGCCGGAGAGATAGCCCTCGTTATCGAAGGAGAAGGGGCCGCTGATACGCATGGTGCGGCCTTCGCCGATATCAGCGACCAGCCGGCGAAGCTCGCCGCTCGCACCGTAAAGCCCGGCCGTATCGCTGCCGTCTACCATACCCGCCTTGCCGGCAAGGGTGACATCGGCGATAGCGTTGAGGCGTGGCAGAAGTTGCGGCCAATCCTTGATGACGGTTGACGAGTCGGTCAACGTTATCGCGCCGTCTAGATCGGCGCCGTTCTGGCGCAGATGCATTTCCGTCTTGGCGGCATCGAAATCGATCGTCTGGCCGGTAACGGTGGAAACCGCCTGAGCCTTCAGGCCGTCGATGACAAGCGAGGTGCGGTCGATACCCCTAAGCTTGGTGACGATGCTCGACTGCATGTTCTGCCAGACGGCCGAAACCGTGAGGCCATGCGCGGTGCGGATTTCAGCCGGTGCATCCAGTTCCCAGACAATGTGGCCGGGATTGTAGACCTGCGCTGCGGAACGCAATTCTCCGAACGAGGCTGAAACGCCATTCTGCTTGTCGTCCACCGTTACCTTGGAGCAGAAAAGGCCGATGCGGAACGGATAACCCTTGAAGGCAATGTCGCCGCATTCGCCGCTGACGTTTCTGGCCTGCGAAGGCGAGATGACGTTCAGAACCGTCTGCTTCAGCTTGTCGGCGGCATAAAACCACCCGGCCGTGTAAAGTCCGATAACCAGCACGACGGCGATACCAAGCCAGAGGAATTTTTTGACCGTGCCGGATTGGCTTGACGATGCCATATTGATCTCCGATGAACAGACTTCAGATAAATTCGATTTGGCTTGGGATATGGACGATTTTTGGGTCTTTGGCTACGGTTCGTTGATGTGGAACCCGGGCTTTGCCTTTGAGGAAAGGCAGCAGGCGCGGCTGCACGGTTATCGACGCTCCCTCTGCATCAGTTCAAATGTGTACCGCGGCACTGAGGAGAAGCCCGGCCTTGTTCTCGGTCTGGAGCGCGGCGGCTCCTGCCTCGGCGTTGCCTTTCGCGTGCGCGGAGCGGACCATGGTCCGGTCATGGCCTATCTGCGCGAGCGCGAGCTGGTAACGAATGTCTACAAGGAACGCGTCGTTGCCATTGCGCTCGCCGATGGCACGCGCGGCAGTGCCGTGACCTATGTGGCCGATCCCGCCCACGAGCAGTATATTGGTGGTCTGGGTGTCGCGGAAGCGGCCACGATCGTGGCTGCCGCATCGGGCCGGTCCGGCCCGAATACCGATTACGTCTTCAATACCGTGCAGCATCTGCAGGATATGGGTATTCGCGACACGCTGCTGGAAAGCATTGCCGCCAGTGTCGGCACGATCGCGGTTTAGCCGGCGGGAGTGTCTTGCCCCTGAAGTTCTGCGATACGCTTCACGGCGGTCGGTGGCAGCGGCAGGTGCGGATTGTTGCGCGCGGTCTCCAGCAGCAACTCGTCGCTCGCCTTTTCCGTCACCTCGATCAATGTCTTGAAAAACACGTCCGGGTCCAGTCCCGGCTCGATGGCCGGCAAGATCCGCACCTTGAAATGGCCGGGATAACGCATTGTCGAGCGGCGTGGCCAGAAGAGGCCGGGATGCATGGCGACCGGAATGACGGGGACTTTGAGGTCGCGGTAAAGACGTGCGATGCCATAACGATATTCGGGCTCAGCGCCCGGTGGCCGGCGTGTGCCTTCGGGATAGATTATGAGTTCGCGGCCAGCCGCCATCTCCTCTCTCGCCCGCTCCATGACCTTCAGCATCACCTTGCCGCGCGCGGCGCGGTTGACCGGGATCATGCGCTGCTTCATCGCATACCAGCCGAACAGCGGGATCCACAAAAGCTCGCGCTTCAGAATATAGACCGGATCGGGAAGATTGGGCAGCAGCGCATAGGTGTCCCAGAAGGACTGGTGTTTGGGGGCGAAGATACAGCCGGTTTCGGGAATGTTTTCCAGCCCCTCGATCTCGAAGGTGGTGCCGACAATGGTCTTCATCAGCCAATGGTTGGATCGCGCCCAGTTCTTGGGGATTTCATAGGCTATTCTGCGCGGCAGGATGAAATAGATCGGCGTGAGCACGATCATGCGGACAATCAGATTGAGATAAAACAGCGTATTGAAAAGAAAAGAGCGCAGCTTGAGCATCGACAGAATTCCCGGGTTGCAGCCGTTCCGAAGCTCAGGCGCGCCTCGATGCCGGATGCCGATGCCAGACGCCTACACGAAAACAAGGCTCCGCAGCAAGCGTGTTCTCTCCGTTCTTTCCATTCACGGGGAAGAGGTTGCCGCCTTGATCGTGGGGTGATCGGCGCCCGCCTTGCGCAACCCGTCGCCCTTGCCGAGCCCGGTCAGGTCGCGTCCTGCTGCAATCACGAATTTCATGTATTCGTAGAGCATGGTCCGGACCACATCCGGCTCCGCGAACCAGTTGGTGCGGGCAAGGTCGGCGCTGATAACGGGATAGGCGATGAATTGGGTCTGCGGGCTGGCATTGTGCAATTCATGCAGGCTGCGATGCATATGGTAATTGTTGGTGACGACGACGATGGAGGAATAACCGTGGTCGCGTATCCAGCTCGCCGCCTCATTGGCGTTGCCGATGGTGTCTATGGCCTTGTAGCCCATGTCCACGCAGCAGGAAAACATGTCCGAAGAGCCTTGCGTCATCTTGCGGATTTGCGTGCGGGTGGTGGCCGGATTGACGCCGGAAATCAGAAGGCGCTTGCCAACGCCGTCCCGCAGCAGGCCGACCGCCTGTTCGATGCGCTGGTAACCGCCGGTCAGAACGATGATCGCGTCGCCCTTGGCGCCTTCGGGCGGACGCATGGAGGCGACCGAATCTGCGAACCACAAAAAACCGCCGGAAAAAGCCCCGAGAGTAATGACGCAAAGCAGGATGAGACCGCGAATAAAACGGCGCAGGCGACTTCGCCGCGACAACAGGCCCTTTTTTGCCTGTCGCGTGGTCGTCTGCTCCTGATCATGGCCCGTCCGACTCACAAACATTCCTCCTGAATACTCGCCGATTAAGGCAAGGAACAGGCATTTTTGTCCACCGTCCGCAAGTTACATCCGGCGTGTGAAGGGTGCAGTTTCCTCGCGAGATCCGGGAGACGGCGTCACGATGCGACACCGTCGCTTTTAGACGGATCGGAACGGACGCGGTCGATATCGTCGATCGTGCGGATGACGGTCACACGCGCGGTGATCGTGGTGAGCAGCGCGATGATGATCATCGTCGTGGCGATGCCGATATAACCACTGAGGCCAACGGAAAAGGAGCCGAACAGCGCACTTGCCTGATCGCTTTGCGGCGTTGCAACCGTGCTCGATTGCCAGAAACCGGCGGCAAGGAAAACCGCCGCGGCAAGGGCGCTGCCCGCTGCCGCACCTTTCAGGCTGATCTTCAGGAAGTGCTTCTGGAATTCCCGCGCCACGAAGCTGCTTTCGGCGCCGACGAAATGCAGCACCTCGACGATGTGCCGGTTGCCGGAAAGCGCGCCGCGCGTTGCAAACACCACCGTCAGCACCATGGCGGTGAAGACGAGAATCAGAACCCCGACGCCGATCATGACAGTGGTCCTGGCCATGGAGACGAGCCTGTCGACCCACGTACGGTGGTCATCCAGAAACGCCTGTGGAATTTCAGCTTTCAGCATATCGCGCATGGCCTGAAAATCGGGCGGGTGGTTTTCATCGATGGTAATCACGACGAGGCGCGGCACCGGCAGTTCGGAAAGATCGAGGCCACTGCCGAGCCACGGCTCCAGAAGACGCGCGGTGGCGGCGTCATCGAGGATCGTGCCATCCCGCGTGCCGACGAAGGTGAGCGCCAGAGTACGCGCCTTGGTGAGCGCTGCATTCATGTCCAGCCCGTCCTCGGGTTTGATCTGAATGGTGATTTCGCGGGAAATCTGGCTCTGCCAGGTGGCGGCGGTGGCACGCACCATGGAAACGGCACCAAGCGTCAGGCAGGCGAGAAAGGCCATGATGGCGATCACCACCATCAGCGCATTGCCCTGAATGTTGGAAGGCGGCAGAATGGGTGCCATCGGGCGGATACGCATCGGCGGCCGCTTCGGTGCGGTCGCCTCTGGTCTTAACTGTTTGCGGTTGATCTCATTCATAGATGTCGAGCCGCCCTTCGGTGAGGATCATCCGGCGTGCGTCGATCTGGTCCATCAGGCCAAAATCATGGGTGGCGATGACCACAGCGGTACCCAGCCGGTTGAGCTCCAGAAAGAGGTTGAGAAGGCGCTTGGCCATCGGCGGGTCGACGTTGCCGGTCGGCTCGTCGGCCAGCAAGATTTCCGGCTGGTCCATCAATGCACGGGCAATGGCGGCGCGTTGCTTTTCCCCACCGGAGAGGATGGCCGGAAGCACATTGATGCGCTCGCCAAGCCCGACCCATTTCAGAAGCTCGATGACGTCGTTGCGGTAGGCGCTTTCTTCCTTGCCGCGCACACGCAGCGGCAGGGCGACATTCTCATAGGTCGTCAGATGATCGAGCAGCCGGAAATCCTGAAAGACGATCCCGACGCGGCGGCGCAGCATGGGTAACTCGCTGCGCGGAATGCGCGACACATCGCGGTTGAACATGCGGATATTGCCGCGTGTGGGCTGCAGCGACATAAGCAGAAGGCGCAGGAACGTGGTTTTGCCGGCACCGGAAGGGCCGGTCAGAAACTGGAACGAACCCTTGGGAATGTCGAAGGTCATGTCCCTCAGGATTTCGGGGCCCATGCCGTAACGCAACCCGACATTTTCGAAATGGATCAACGGACTTCCAGTCTCTTCGTTTCGTGGTGGTTCGCAAACCGCTGGCGCGTGATGCCCGGATGCGCCGTTTAACCCGGTTCCGGTGGCCATGCGAGCCGTTTTTGCGAAGCATTAACCAATTAAATTTAAAACTTGGCAGGATTCGTTGCAATGCCCAGTTTTGCGGGCCGGAAAACCTCACCCAAGGAATTCTATGGCTATGTTCCGTTCATCTCGCCGGCAAGCGGCATTCGATTTCGACCTCCTGATGCCGGAAGCGCCAGTGCGCCGGACGGCGCGGGCAACCCACACCGGCCCCGATGTGGTAGACGCGGAATTTGTCACCATCAAGGAAAACCGTGTCCGTCAGCCCGGAAACGATAATCGCGGCGCGATGCGCCGGCAGATGGAAAAACCGCCCGTCACCGCCAGTGCTCTTGGTTACGCGTTCATCGGCTGGGTGGACCGCAAATTGTCGCGCCTGTCTGTGGATGCCTATTCGGCGCTGGTTGCGGCGCTCGTCATTTTTGTTTTCATCTGCTCAGGCGGCCTGTCGGTGGTCGTGCCGGAAAAGCCGGTCGTTGCGGCCGCAAACCCGCTTGCCATTTCCCATGTCACCATCACGCCGCAGGAGGCTGGCGGCATGGATGTCCTGCTCATCAACGGTATTGTGGAGAACAACGGTACCGCTCTGGAAGAGGTGCCGGCACTTCGCGCCGACCTCTTCGTTGCCAAGGGGCAACTGGTCGCCAGCATGGTCATTGAACCGCCGGTCAGGCAGATGCAGCCCGGTTTCAGCCACGGATTTTCGGCAAAGTTGCGCCATCCCGGTGGAAAAACGCCTGAGATCAAGCTTTCCTTCGTCGAAGCGGGTGCTTCCGAACGTTGACTGTGCTAACGCGTGGTCTTCGTATTTTTACTGAAAGGTAAAATCGGCAAGGCGCAGCACAGGAGAAAGAATGCCCGTCGTCCGTGGAAAAAACATTGAGCCGCTTTACACCGCCGAGCAGATTGCCGAGCGCAATCGCGACATGGCCAAGCATATAGCGAGCGGCCCGACCAAGGATTTGCTGGTCATCGCCGTGCTCAAGGGATCGTTCATTTTCGCGGCCGATCTCATCCGCGCGCTGCATGACAGCGGCCTTGCCCCCGAAGTCGAATTCATCACGCTTTCGAGCTACGGTGCCGGCACCGTTTCGCAAGGGGTGAAGATCGTCAAGGATATCGACAGCGACGTGAAGGACCGCGATGTTCTTCTGATCGACGATATTCTCGAATCCGGCCGCACGCTGCGTTTCGCCAAGGAACTGCTTTACGAACGCGGCGCCCGTCACGTCACCATCGCCGTGCTGCTCGACAAGAAGGTCAAGCGCAAGGAAGATCTGGAGGCCGACTATGTCGGTTTCGAATGTCCCGATTATTTCGTTGTCGGTTACGGAATGGATGTGGCTTACGCCTTCCGCGAACTGCCCTTCGTAGGCGTCGTCACGGGCGACGCCTGACGATTTCTGCCGTGCCGGGATGGGACATGCCGGAGACGCCTCATTAACCATTCACCCAGCGAAACCCTGGGTGTTTACCTCTTGAAAAGAGGAGCCTGCGATGTTGCTCACGGCTGGAAATGATGCCCAGGAGCAATGATTAATGGCGAAGATTCTGATTACCGAAGATGAGGATGCATTGCGGGCTTTCGTTGCCCGTGCGCTGCGTCTCGACGGTCACGAGACCCATGAGGCGGCAGACGGCGAGCAGGGGCTGGAGAAGCTTCAGGAAACCAATTTCGATCTCCTTCTTTCGGATATCCGCATGCCGGTCATGGATGGCATCGAGCTGGCGCACCGCGCCGCCGAACGCTTCCCGGCCATGCGCATCCTGTTGATGACGGGTTATGCCGAACAGCGCGAACGTGCTGATGATCTGGCAGAAAAGATCGTGGACGTGGTTTCAAAACCTTTTGCGCTTCCGGATATCCGCAAAGCTGTTGCGCGGGCGCTTGCGGCCTGAGCGATAAGGCTACAGAGATTTGAGAAAGGGCGGCCTTTTGGGCCGCCTTTTTTGTTGTGGAGTTGTCAACTCTCTCCGCCGTCATGCTCGGGACAAGGCCGAGGATGACGTTGAGTGTTTGATAAGCTGGCCTTTCCTCAAAAATGCGCGAGGTTAAATATGCCCGATCGCTAGGAATGGCGGCCTCCATCCTCACCGTATATCCAGCAACCGCTCCAGATAACGCCGCTCGATTTCACCCGGCGGGTTGTTGCCGAGCTTTTCGCGAATAGCCTCGAGAATTTCGCGGGCGCGCTGCACGTCGATCTCATCAGGCACCTTCACCTGGTCGCCGAAATCGGGGCCGGTTGTGCTGCGCGGACGGCCGAGTGGATCGCGGCCGTTCTGTCCGCCTTGGCCCGCCATGCCTTCCTGCCCCTGTCCTTGCTGCTGTCCCTGCTGGCGCATGGCCTGCATGATCTGGCCCATCATATCCTGCGCGCCCTGTCGCAGCGCGTTCAGCGCATTGCCCTGACCTTCGACCGCCTGTTCGCCCTGGCTTTTGCCGAGTGCTTCGCCGGCGCCTTCCATTTCCTGCTGCGCCTTGCCGAAGTTTTCGCCCGGCTCCATGCCGAGATCACGAAGGCCTTGCTGCAATTCGCCCAGCTGCTTGCCCAGCGCGTCCTGCTGCGCCCTCAGATTTTTCAGCGCCTCGCGCAATTGTTCGGCGGTCATCTGCTCGCTCGGTTGTCCGCCTTGCTGGCCGTTTTCGCCCTGCTGGCCCTGTTGCGGTGATTCACCGTTTTCACCCGTCTGCGGGTCCTGACCTTCGCCGCCATCCTGCGGGTCGCCGCGCTGCATGCGGTCACGCAGCGCCTGATCGAGCTTGAAGGTCTCGTCCATCAGCTTCTGCTGCTGTTGCAGAATTTCACCCAGCTTGTCGATCTGCTGGCGCATCTTGCTGCTTTGCTGCTGCCCCTGCTGGCCCTGACGTTGCGGCCGTCCCGCCTGCAGGTTGTTCATCATGCGTTGCAGCTGCGAGAGCATTTCCTGTGCTGCGTCACGGTTGCCGGAGCGCGCGAGGTTTTCGATCTGGTTCATCATGTTTTCGAGATCGCGCTGCCGCAAGACGTTTTGTGCCTGCTGGTTCATGTTGGCTTGCGGCGCATTCTGCATGCGCTGTGCAAGCTCGCTCATGAACTGCTGCATCGCCTCACGCAGTTCCTGCATCAGCTTGGCGACTTCCTCATCGGAGGCATTGCGCTGAAGCGCCTCGGAAAGCGCTGTCTGCGCATCACGCAGGCGTTTTTCCGCCTGCGAAAGATCACCATCCTCGATGCCGAGCGCAATCTCCCAGAGATAATCGGCGGTGTTCTTCAGCATCTCCTCATTATAGGCGAGCCGCATGCGGGTCTGCGCCGATTGCAGCAGGAGATAGTGCGTGGTGTTGGGAATGGTTTCTTCCGGACGCAGACCAACCGCCTCGTTATAGGCGATCGCCTTTGGCATCTGGCGCGTGTCGAGTGAGAATATCTGCCGCTGTTCGGCAACCGAAGCCGCCAGCGGTTCAGAGAAATTGCGGCCCGGCAGCACCATTTCATGCGCGGGGCTGCGGCCGGTCTGGCCGGCACCGTCTGTTGCCACCAGCGTGATGCGCACGCGCTTACCTGCCATGGGATGTTCGGTCAGGTTGCGGCTGGTCAGCCCCTTGATCTCGCGGTTGTTCTGCCGCGGCAGGTCGAGCTTGAATTCCGGCGGCGGGTAAAGTGCTGTTGCACCCTCCGCAACGCCAAGCGGCTCTATGATGGCGTGGGCTTCCTTGATGCCATAGTCGTCCTTGGCGGTGAAACCCACCTCCAGCGCACCATTGACGGCGCGGCGCGGCATGTTGTCGAAGCCGATGCTCGGTGGCTGGTCAGGAATGACGTTGAACACCCATTGTTCGCCATTGGCGGTGATCATGCCGCTTTCGGTCACATCCATGGCAAAGGTGCGCGGCGTGACAGGTTGATCCGGCGGGCGTTTTTCTGTCTGTGCGGCCACATCGCCACTTGCGCTGTCGGCGTGCGCCGCTTCGGGGGCAAGCTTCTGCAGGGCGCCGGCGGTCTCAGGCTCGAAGGTCACTTCCTCGCCGCCATCGCCACCGGTCATGCGGATCGTCAGTTTGGAGGATTGCGGCACGGACACCGCGTCGTGGCCAGTCGCATCGCGCCCTGTCAGAAAAATCGGGGCGCGGCCGGTATAGGCGGGCGGCGTGACCCAGGCGTCGAGACGGATATCGGGATTGAGCGGACCGGCTGCCGGCCGGCTACGGAAGGCATCTGCAATCGTGCCTGCACCATTGGAATAGGAAAAACCGAAGGCGACAACTAGAAAAAGGGCGGGAATGGCGCGTAGTGCCGAGCGGTCGTAACGGGCGATATCGGGCTTCGGCAGGCCGGCGTTCAGCGCGGCGATGCGTTCCGCCATACGGATCTGGTGTTCTTTCCACAAGGCGCGGGAAATGGGGGTGTCCAACGCCGGTTCGTCTTCCTGCACGCCGACTGGCTGGTGAGCGAGACCATTGCGTTCTTCCAGAAGGCGGGACGCGTCGTTGTCTGTCGGCCATTTCAGCCGGACGATTGGCAGGATGGTGCTGATGAAACCAAAAACCAGCAGGAAAACGATGCCCAGCCGTACGAAGTCAGGCATTTGCCGGTAGAGGCCGAACCATGCGAGCGCCAGAAACGCGGCGGCGATGGAAAGCGGCCACAGCGTCTTCGGTGCTACTCTTTCCGAAAACAACACGATTTTTGCGAAGAAGCGTTTAGCCGCAACCCGGCGGGCAAGATCCGGCCGCTGCGCGAATGCGCCGGTTGGGCGCTTTCTGCCTGTCCTGTCCTCTCCGGCTGTGGTCATCAATCCGTTCTCCCGGTTCTGGCCACGTCAAACGCCATTCCCGGAACGGCGAGCTGCTTGTATTATGAGAAGCAAGGATAACATTCTTTGTGGCGAAGACGAGGGCAAGCGGATGCTCACCCCCATTTTTTAGGCAGCTTCGCTCAATTGTGATCGACCAAGCCGGATATATGGCGGATCAATCGAGCCAGGCGGGTACTGAATCGAGAGCGATCAGCTCCTCATAGGTTCCGCGCGGGCGGATGACGTGGAACTTGTCACCCTTTACCAGCACTTCCGGCACCAGCAGGCGCGAATTATAGGTGCCTGCCTGCACGGCGCCGTAAGCACCGGCGGAGCTGACGGCAATCAGATCACCCGGCTGCGGTGCGGCCATCTCGCGGTCCAGCGCCAAATAGTCACCCGTTTCGCAGACGGGGCCAACGATATCGGCCTTGATGCGAGGGGCGTCCACCGCGGGCTGCACGACCGGGCGGATGCCGTGATAGGCCTCGTAAAGCGTCGGGCGGATGAGGTCGTTCATCGCGCCATCGACAATCACGAAGTTCTTTTCGCCGCCATCCTTCACATAGATCACTTCCGTCACCAGAATGCCGGCATTGCCGACGATCAGGCGTCCCGGTTCGGTGATGATCTTGCAGTTGAGGCTCTTCAGCTCGTTCTTGACGATATGCGCATAGGCATCCGGCAGCGGCGGCGGATTATTGTCCTCGCGGTAGGGAATGCCGAGGCCGCCGCCGATATCGACGTGGCTGATCGTGTGCCCATCCGCGCGCAGGGATTCCACCAGTTCGCGCAGCAAGCGGAACGCATCCTCGAAGGGCTGCAATTCTGTGATCTGGCTGCCGATATGCATGTCGATGCCGGTGACTTCGATGCCGGGCAGCGTGGCGGCATGGGCATAGACCGCACGCGCCCGCTCATAGGAAATGCCGAACTTGTTCTCTTTTTTGCCGGTGGAAATCTTGGCATGAGTGCGCGCATCCACATCCGGATTGATGCGGAAGGACACATGCGCCCTTTTTCCGGCTTTGACGGCGCGCAGGTTGAGGACCTCAAGCTCCGGCTCGGATTCGATGTTGAAGCAGTAGATGCCGGCTTCCAGCGCGTAATCCATTTCCGCCACCGTCTTGCCGACGCCGGAGAACATGATGCGGTTTGCCGGTACACCGGCGCCAAGCGCGCGGCGCAATTCGCCGCCGGATACCACGTCGATACCCGCGCCAAGCTTTGCCAGCGTCTTCAGAACGGCCTGGTTGGAATTGGCCTTCATGGCGTAACAGACCATGGCGTCCACATCGGCGAAAGCGCCTGAGAACACCTTGTAGTGGCGCTCCAGCGTCGCGGTCGAATAGACATAGAACGGCGTGCCGACAGCCTTGGCGATCTCAGGCACGGGCACGTTTTCGGCGTGAAGCACGCCGTCGATATAGCCAAAATGGTTCACAGGCTTTTTCCCGTCAGAGAAGCTTGTCGAGGATGAACGGCCGCTCCGCCGTTGCCGGCTTCGTCTCGGTTCCGTCGGCATTGCGCTTGTTGCGCATTTCGACCGGCGTGCTCGGCGGATCGATATCGCCTTTTCGCCCGCAGGCACTGAGAGCAAGACTGACGGCGAGCGTCATGCCGATGGGAACGATGAGATTGCGCGCGGTTTTTGAAAGCATGAGCCTGTCCAAAGGAAATATGTGCTTCTCTGATAACGAAAAACAGGGCGCTTGTGCACCCTGTTTCTTGTGATCGCAGCGTAACGCAGATTTATGAGGGCGGCGGAGAAAAATAGAATCGTTTCCGCCGCCCATTTTAATTTGTCTGCGCATCGGATTTTCCGAAAACCGCTTCACACTTTTCGGTCCGATGCGTTAGTTGCGTCCACGCCACCAGGCGATCTGCTTCTTGACCTCGGAAGGAGCCGTGCCGCCGAAGCTGGTGCGGCTGGCAACTGATGCCTCGACTGAAAGAACGTCGAAAACGCCGCTTGTAATGGCCGGATGGATCGCCTGCAGGTCTTCCAGCGAAAGATCGGCCAGATCGCAGCCTTTCTTTTCCGCCAGTGCCACCGCATTTCCGGTCACATGGTGGGCGTCGCGGAAGGGCAGGCCTGCCTCGCGCACCAGCCAGTCAGCAAGATCGGTGGCGGTGGAATAGCCCGAACCGGCGGCCGCACGCATGCGGTCCTTGCGCACCTCAAGGTCGCGGATCATGCCGGTCATGGCGGCGATGGCCAGTTCCAGGCTTTCGGCGGCATCGAAAACCTGTTCCTTGTCTTCCTGCATGTCCTTGGAATAGGCGAGTGGCAGGCCCTTCATCACAGTCAGAAGCGCCACCAGCGAGCCGTTGATGCGGCCGGTCTTGGCGCGCACCAGTTCGGCGGCGTCGGGGTTCTTCTTCTGCGGCATGATCGACGAGCCGGTGGAAAAGGCATCTGACAGGCGGATGAAGCCGAATTGCGGCGTCGACCAGATGACGATTTCTTCGGCGAGGCGCGACAGGTGCGTGGCGCAGATTGAGGCGATCGACAGGAACTCCAGTGCGAAATCGCGGTCGGAAACGGTGTCGATGGAGTTGCGGGTCGGCTCGCGGAAGCCGAGCGCCTTAGCCGTCATGTGGCGGTCGATAGGATAACCGGTGCCGGCCAGCGCTGCTGCACCGATCGGGCTTTCATCCAGATGTTCGATCGCGTGACGCACGCGGGCGCGGTCACGGCCGAACATTTCCACATAGGCCATGCAATGATGGCCGAAGGTGACGGGCTGGGCCGTCTGCAGATGGGTGAAGCCGGGCATGACCGTATCGGCATTTTCCTCGGCGCGGTCGAGGAAGGCGGCGATGAGCGCGGTCAGCATGCCTTCCGTCTTCTGCAGCTCTTCCTTGACCCAGAGGCGGAAATCGAGCGCCACCTGGTCGTTGCGCGAGCGGGCGGTGTGCAGGCGCCCTGCCGCCGTGCCGATGAGGGTGGCAAGTCGCGCCTCGATGTTCATGTGAATGTCTTCGAGCTTGCGCGAGAATTCGAAGCTGCCAGCCTCGATTTCTGACAGGATCGTGTTCAGGCCGTGAACGATCTTGTCTTTATCTTCCTGCGAAATAATGCCTTTTTCCGCCAGCATGGTGGCATGCGCTATAGAGCCGCGGATGTCCTGGGCATAAAGCTTCTTGTCGAAGCCGATGGAGGCATTTATCTCTTCCATGATGGCTGATGGCCCGGAAGCGAAACGTCCGCCCCACATCTGGTTGGAGGATTTCTGATCTGTGCCGTCAGCCATGTTCTGCGTGCCCTGGAGTATTCGATGACAGAAAAAAGGCCGTTCAGGCTTCCTTCCGCCAGATTGGTTGCAATTGCTGCCGTTGCCGGTGTCGTGTTCGGCGCGGGTGCGGTCTGGTTCAGGCATATTGGGTCTGAGAGCCCGGTTCAAGGGGCAGCGGTTGCCGAGGCCGGTTTATGTGAAGGTGCGGCAAACCGCATCGCCTCGCTGAAACCCCTCCTGAAGGGCCAGGTGGCGGCCATGTCGGCCACGGATACGCCGCGCGTCATCCCGCTGTCTTTCAAGGGTCCGCAAGGGTCGGACATGTCGCTTGCCGATCTCAAGGGCAAGGCGGTTCTCCTCAATCTGTGGGCCACCTGGTGCGTGCCATGCCGGGAGGAAATGCCTGCGCTAAACGCACTGGAGAAGGAAAAGGGCAGCGATGGCTTTGAGGTTGTTGCGGTCAATATCGACACCGGCGCGGACGAAAAACCGAAAGCCTTCATTGACGAATACAAGATCGACGCGCTGAAACTTTACCGCGACAGCTCCATGGGCGTCTTCAATGTTCTGAAAAAGGAAGGGCTGGCTTTCGGCCTTCCCGCCACGCTTCTTCTGGACGAAAAAGGCTGCCTGATTGCCGCCATGAACGGTCCGGCAGCCTGGGACAGCGAAGATGCCAAGGCGTTGGTATCGGCAGTGAAGGCTAAATAATTGTCCAGTGCGGGAGGGATTTTCCTCCCGTCACCTCGAATGATATCCGAGGAATATCTCTTGCGCCTTAGCGCGTCGGAACAGGTGTCTCGCCACGGTAATCGTAAAAACCGCGACCAGATTTGCGGCCGAGCCAGCCGGCCTCGACATATTTCACCAGCAGCGGGCAGGGGCGGTATTTGCTGTCGGCCAGCCCGTCATGCAGCACCTGCATGATCGACAAACAGGTGTCGAGACCGATGAAGTCGGCAAGCTGCAACGGTCCCATCGGATGGTTGGCGCCGAGCCGCATGGCGGTGTCGATTGCTTCCACCGAACCGACGCCCTCATAGAGCGTGTAGATCGCCTCGTTGATCATCGGCAGCAGGATGCGGTTGACGATGAAGGCGGGGAAATCCTCGGCGACGGTGATCGCCTTTTCCAGCGTCCGCACATAGTCCTTCGCCGCATCGAAGGTCTTTTCGTTGGTGGCGATACCGCGCACCAGCTCCACCAGCTTCATCACGGGCACCGGGTTCATGAAGTGGATGCCCATGAACTGTTCGGGACGATCGGTGGCGGACGCAAGGCGGGTGATGGAGAGGGAAGATGTGTTGGTGGCCAAAAGCGCTTCGGGCTTCAGTACCGGGCAGATCTGCGCATAGATCTTGCGTTTGATTTCCTCGTTTTCGGTAGCAGCCTCAATGACCAGATCCATGGGCGCCAGATCGTTGACGTCAGTCGAACCGCTGATGAGCGCGAGTGCATCTTTGCGGGCGTCGTCGGAGAGCTTGCCGTTGGTGACCTGACGGGCAAGATTGCCGTTGATCGTGGCAAGGCCGGCTTCGATTCCGTCCTTGGAAAGATCGTAAATGTGCACCTTGTAACCGGCCAAGGCGGAAACATGCGCGATGCCGCAACCCATTTGACCGGCTCCGATGATACCGATGTTTTTAAAGGGGGCGGTCATATGCTGGTCTCCTCATGGGATTTCATCTGCGTCATTTGCGGCGATGTTACGCATATCGCCGAAAAAGAGAAGGCGGCGCGTTCAAAAAACGCGCCGCCTTTGGCTAAAGGCTTAAAATCACAGAGCCTTCTGGAGTTCCGGCAGAGCCTCGAACAGGTCTGCGACGAGGCCGTAATCGGCAACCTGGAAGATCGGCGCTTCCTCGTCCTTGTTGATGGCTACGATGACCTTCGAGTCCTTCATGCCGGCCAGATGCTGGATGGCGCCCGAAATGCCGGCAGCGATGTAAAGCTGCGGTGCCACGACCTTGCCGGTCTGACCGACCTGCCAGTCGTTCGGTGCATAACCCGCATCGACGGCTGCGCGCGATGCGCCGACGGCTGCACCGAGCTTGTCGGCAACCGGCAGGATCACTTCGCGGAACTTTTCCGAGGAGCCGAGTGCGCGACCGCCCGAGATGATGATCTTCGCAGAGGTCAGTTCCGGACGATCGGAAGAGGCGAGCGCGTCGGACACAAAGACAGAAACGCCGGGGTTCTCGGCAGCGCCGATGGTTTCCACCGGTGCCGAACCGCCTTCAGCGGCTGCCGCAAACGCGGTGGGGCGCACGGTGATGACCTTCTTGGCGTCGCTTGCCTGCACCGTCTGGATGGCGTTGCCGGCATAGATCGGACGTTTGAAAGTATCCGGGCTGACGACCTCGATGATTTCCGAGACCTGGGCCACATCGAGAAGGGCTGCGACGCGCGGGGCGACATTCTTGGCCGAAGCGGTCGCCGGTGCGATGATGACGTCATAGGAAGGGCTGAGCGAGACGATCAGCGCCGCCAGCGGCTCGGCAAGCGCGTTGGCATAGGTTGCGTCGTCGGCAAGCAGTACCTTGGCAACGCCGGACAGTTTCGCCGCCGCGTCGGCGGCACCCTTCGCACCGGAGCCGGCAACGAGCACGTGGACGTCGCCGCCAATCTGCGTTGCCGCCGTCAGCGTCTTCGCCGTCAGGTCGGAAAGGGTTGCGTTGTCGTGTTCTGCCAGAAGAAGAATGGCCATAATGTAATCTCCCTTTTCCGAAACCTTAGAGGACGCCGTCGGCTTTGAGCTTTTCGACCAGCTCAGCCACCGAGCCGACCCTGATGCCGGCCTTGCGGCCTGCGGGCTCCTCGGTCTTCAACACCTTCAGACGCGGCGTGACATCGACGCCGAAATCGGCCGGGGTCTTCTTGTCGAGTGGCTTCTTCTTTGCCTTCATGATGTTCGGCAGCGAGGCGTAACGCGGCTCGTTCAGACGAAGATCGGTGGTCACGACAGCGGGAAGTTTCAGTTCGACCGTCTGCAGGCCGCCATCGACTTCACGCGTCACAGCGACCTTGCCATCAGACGGTACGACCTTGGAGGCGAAGGTGCCCTGGCCCCAGCCGAGAAGGGCGGCCAGCATCTGACCGGTCTGGTTACTGTCGTCGTCGATCGCCTGCTTGCCGACGATGACGAGGCCGGGCTGCTCGGCTTCCGCCACGCCCTTCAAAAGCTTGGCGACGGCTAGCGGTTCGACCGTCTCGTCGGTCTCGATCAGGATGGCGCGGTCGGCACCCATGGCGAGCGCCGTGCGCAGCGTCTCTTCCGCCTTGGCAGGGCCGATCGACACGACCACGACTTCTTCGGCCTTGCCGGCTTCTTTCAGCCGCAGAGCCTCTTCCACCGAGATTTCGTCGAACGGGTTCATCGACATCTTAACATTCGCGAGTTCAACGCCCGAACCATCCGACTTCACGCGGATCTTGACGTTGTAATCAACAACTCGTTTGACAGGGACAAGGATCTTCATCGGCGGTTTTCCTCAAACTCCTGTCCGCGAGGCGACAAGACCGCGCGGACCTCCAAAAACAGGTTGGCGACATGGATAAGCATTTTTCCCGCAAATACAACGGAGCAATGTTCATTATCACATGCACGCAAGGCATACCTTACGTTGACGTTAACGTAAATAATTTATCTCTTCGTCAACGGCTCATCTGCTCCCGTCATAGCCCCGTTCGATTTGCGACAACCCCGCCGTTTGCGACGGATTCTTGAACTGCGCCGCCCTTGGCGGAACAATCGTGCGGTCGAACAGGGGAACGTCCGGCCGGCGCATGAAAATTACCATCACAGCCCCGGCCAATATGCCGCCCACATGTGCTCCCCAGGAAACATTTTCCTCAAGGCCAAGTGCCAGCATCAGAAATTGCTGTCCGATCCATAACGCCAGCGGAATGAAGGCAGGCAAGGGCAACGGAATGCGCATGAACACCAGAACCCAGACGCGCACCTTGGGATGCAGGAGAAAATAGGCCGCGACGACGCCAGAAACAGCGCCTGATGCACCGATAAGCGGCCCTTCCGACATGGGTGCGACAAAGCCGTGCAACAGCGCGCCGGCTATGGCGCAGGCGATGTAAAAGATAAGGAAACGGAAGTGGCCGAGCGCGTCCTCGACGTTGTCGCCGAAGACCCACAGAAACAGCATATTGCCTGCCATGTGCCAGAAATCCAGATGCAGGAACGCATAGGTGACGACGGTCAGGTCATCCGGCACCACCTGTAAGGCCGGCTCCAGGTAAGCGTAATCGAACACCACAGCCGGGATGAAACCGAGGCCGAGCGCTGCGGCATTGGCCTGGACGTCACTGGCAAGCACGCCGGTAAATAGCCATACCAGCACGTTGACCACGATCAGGCCGATCGTGACATATTGCAGCCGGATATGTTTGAGGGAATTCGCATCGTGCAGCGGTATGAACATCGAATGCCCTTCGTTTGTGCGAGAGATAGGCTTTAGCGGTTCTTGCCGGGAACCCACAATATGTCAGCCTTGCCCATGTCATTGGCAAAACGGGCGGCAACGAACAGGAAGTCGGACAGGCGGTTGACATATTTCAGCGCTTCCGGGCTGACGATCTCGTTTTCAGCAACCGAAAGCTCCACCATGAGCCGTTCCGCCCGTCGGCAGATCGTGCGCGCCAGATGCAGATTGGCCGCCGCCGCATTGCCGCCCGGCAGCACGAAGGAGGTCAGAGGGTCAATTGCGGAGTTGAGGTCGTCGATTTCGTTTTCCAGCCGCGTGACCTGGCTCTCGACAATGCGCAGCGGTTCGTAGGCCGGCGGCTCGCCGGTTTCCGGGGTCGCGAGATCCGCGCCGAGGTCGAACATGTCGTTCTGGATGCGGAACAGCATGGCATCCAGCTTTTCCATGCTGGCAATATCAGTATTGGCGGTATGCAGCCGCGCCACGCCGATCGCCGAATTCGTTTCGTCCACCGTGCCATAGGCCTCGACGCGAAGATCGTGCTTCAGGCGGCGGGGACCGGACACCAGCGCCGTCGTGCCCTTGTCGCCGGTGCGGGTGTAGATCTTGTTCAGTTTCACCATGTCAGCGTCCGCCGCCGGTGAGCCAAAGGGTCAGCATGATGAGCACGATGGCGATGGCCTGCAACAGGAGGCGAAGCTGCATCAACTTGTTGGAACGGTTGGCGTCTTGGCCCTTCAGCATGTTGAAAAGGCCTCGTATCAGCACGATGACAACGAGGCCCATGACGATAAGGGCCAGAACAGTGGTGAAGCCGGACATTTAGGGGGTACTCCTCCTCAATCGAATCTGCGCAGCAGACGATAGAACAGTCCGGCAGGCAAGAGCCGTTTCAGCAACAGCCCCTGTTTGGCGGGAACGGTGACGGGATAATGCGGTTTTGGCTTTGCGGCGGTCAGGGCGTGTTTCAGCACGGCGTAAACGGCATCGGGGCCAAGCTTGTGGCGGTTGACCGGGCCGGACCCATCCATCCGCGCCAACTGACGCTTGTATTCCACAGCATGGGCCGAGTTTTCCAGATCGATCTTGTCCCTGACGTGGGCAAGCGCCGTCGTGGTGAATTTCGACGTGATCGGCCCCGGTTCGATCAGGCTCACATGGATGCCGCTGTCCTGAAGTTCCATGCGCAGCGTGACGCCAAGGCCCTCGATGGCGAATTTCGATGCGGTATAGGCGCCGCGATAACGATAGGGAACGAGGCCGAGAATGGAGGAGCAATGCACGATGCGCCCTGAACCGCGCTGGCGCATGAAGGGAATGACTCGCCGCGTCAGATCGTGCCAGCCGAAGACGTTGGTTTCGAATTGCTGCCGCAGTGCTTCCACCGGCAGATCCTCCACAGCACCCGGCTGTCCATAGGCGCCGTTGTTGAACAGCGCATCGATGCGGCCTCCGGTTCTGGCCGCAACCGTATCCACGAGAGCCGCGATGGTTTCGGGCTTGGTATAGTCCATGATCAGGGTTTCTATGCCCTGATTTTCGAGCGCGGCCATATCGACGATGCGACGCACGGTGGCAAACACCCTCCAGCCGTCGCGGTGAAGCGCGCCGGCACAATGGGCTCCGATGCCCGAGGAACATCCGGTAATTATGATGACGGGTTTTTCAGGCATCTATGCCGCTCCGGAAAGCCGAATGTTGCGCTGGCCCGATGGTCCGGCCTGTGAAAATTGTATTGCGCAAAATCTGTATGCCTGCGGGAACCGAAAGGCGGGCTTGTGCGCTGTACAAAGTAGAGCTGACTTCCCATATTCGGGGCGAAGTTACAAATGAAATGCCGATGAATGGAGGCGACATGGTTGCCGCAGTGCGCCTGGCAGGCAAGGTTGCCTTCGATGCCTATTCTCATTTTGCCGAGGATGACGGCTGGGCGATGGCGAGCCACATGGCGCTTTCCATCCTGCTGGCGCTGTTCCCGTTCCTGATTTTCGGCACGGCTTTGGCCGGCTTTCTGGGGGCTGACCAGTTTTCCGAGACGGCGGTGCATCTGATTTTTGACACCTGGCCGGAAGCGATCGCAGGTCCGCTTGCCGCGCAGGTGCAGCAGGTCCTGACCATTCCGCGCGGCGGACTGCTGACGATTTCGGTGCTGGCGGCCGCATACTTTGCCTCCAACGGCGTCGAGGCGCTCCGAATCTCGCTCAACCGCGCCTACCGCGTCACGGAGACGCGCTGGTGGTACATCACCCGTCTTCTCAGTCTGCTTTATGTGTTGATCGCAGTGGTAGTCTTTACCGGCATCAGCATCGTGCTTGTTGCGGTGCCTGTCGCAACGTCCTTTGCCGAGCAGCGGTTTCCCTGGCTGACGGATGCGCTGAACACGGTTTCCAGCCTCGGACTTTACGGCACCATCGTCGTGCTGACGGTCGGGCTGGTGGCGGCGCATCTGTGGCTTCCGGCCGGCAAACGCCGCATCTGGGATGTCTGGCCCGGCATTCTGCTGACAATGATATTCTGGGTCATCGGCGCGGCGATCTTTGCCTATTACCTCTCCACCTTCGCCAATTATGCCGCCACCTATGCCGGTCTGGCCTCGGTGATGGTGGTTCTGGTGTTTCTTTACATGGTGGGTGTCATCTTCATGCTGGGTGCGGAAGTGAATGCCGCTCTGATGAAATACAAAGTCCGGCAGATCATCCGCCGCAATATCTCCGGCAACAGTGCGCGCCGCGAGCAGGTGCTAGAGGAGCCCGACAAGCCGGCGGATATCTGACGGCGTTTTTCCTTCCGCCCGAAGCGCTGAAAGGCCGGTGCTGCCTTCGCTTTTCGAGAGCTTGCGCCCATCAGCACCCAAAATCAGCCGGTGGTGGTGATAGGCGGGTGGCGGCAGGTCCAGCAATTGTTGCAGCAGCCGGTGAATGGCGGTTGCGTTAAACAGATCCATGCCGCGCACCACATGGGTGATGCCTTGCAGCGCGTCATCCACCACAACGGAAAGATGATAGCTGGAGGGGGCGTCGGAGCGCGACAGCACCACATCGCCCCACAGCGCCGGCAAAGCTTCGATTTCCCCGGTCTGCCCGTCGCCGCTCTCGCGCCAGAACAGCTTGCTGTGCAAGGTGCGGACCGCCTTTTCCATGTCGAGCCGCCAGGCGTGTTGCCTGCCCGATGCCAGAAGTTCGGCCCGTTCCGCCTGCGGCCTTTGCCGATCTATTGCGGGGTAAAGCGGCGCGCCGTCGGGATCGCGCGGCCAGAGCCTTCCCTCTGCCTCAAAGGCCCTGACAATGGCTTTCGTCTCACCCCGGCTTAAGAAGGCGGGATAGGCGAGGTCGGCCTCGACCAGCCTGTCGAGTGCTGTGCGATACTCATCGAAGTGCTCCGATTGCCGCCGCACCGGCTTTTCCCATTCCAGTCCCAGCCAGCCAAGATCATCATAGATCGCCTGCTCCAGCTCCGGAGTGCAGCGCGTCTGGTCGATATCTTCGATGCGCAGCAGAAAATGGCCACTGTTTTCCCGCACCATGTCGTGGTTCAGAAAAGCGGAAAGCGCATGGCCCAGATGCAGGGCGCCATTGGGGCTGGGCGCAAAACGATAAACCGGTTTTTGACGGACGGGCGAAGGCATGGTTTCTTCTGCCATGTTTTGAAGCGCCTCGCCACCCGGTGCCGGGCCAACGTGAATATGGGCTGTGCAGACATGAAAATCATCAGGGGCCTCGACGATATCAGCGAAGGTCTGGCGCATCTTGCCCGCCTCGATCCGGCTCTTAGCCTCGTTATCGAAAAAGCCGGTCCGCTGGAGTTGCGTATTCACGAGCCCGGCTTTGCGGGCCTTGCCCATATCGTCGTGTCGCAGATGGTGTCGCGCGCCAGCGCCAACGCCATATGGGTCCGTATCCTTGCCGGCACGGGCGGGGCGGTGACGGCGGAAAACTATCTGGCGGTGCCGGAAGAATTGCGCGCCACTTTCGGCCTTTCCCGGGCCAAGGCAACAACGCTGGAAGGGTTGGCGCACGCGGTTGCGGATGGCCGCATCGATCTTGATGCCGTCAGTCGCAAGGAAGCAGATGTGGCCCTTTCGGAGCTGGTGGCGCTTCGCGGCATTGGTCCGTGGACGGCGGAAGTCTATCTGATGTTCTGCGGCGGCCACCCCGATATTTTTCCGGTTGGCGATGTGGCGCTGCGGGCTGCGGTGGGCCACGCGCTTTCGCTCGAGGCACGGCCGGATGCGAAATGGCTGGCGGCGCGGGCGGAACTCTGGACGCCCTGGCGCTCCGTCGCCGCCCGGCTGTTCTGGGGCTACTATGCAAATATCATGCGGCGCGCGATGGTGCCGCTACCCTGATATGGCCGCGCGGCGCTAGAAGTCCGCGATCCGGTAGGGCAGGGCTCCGCGTGAGAGATGATCGACATGTAGTTTGCGTTTTAGCGGCGGTACGGCGCGCTGCACGCAATCGACCCTTTCGCATACCCGGCAGGAAACGCCGATGGGCTTGAAGGAGGCGGCATTGGCGAGATCGAGTGTATCGGCATAGACGAAATTCTGCGCATGGGAAATTTCGCAGCCGAGCGCGATGGCATAACGTGGCCTGTCCGTGTTGAAACCGGCGCCGGCTTTTTCGATCTGCGTGGCGATGGAAAGATAGCGCACGCCGTCAGGTGTTTCCGCCAGCTGGCGTACTATCCTGTCGGAGCTTTCGAAGGCCTGATGAATGTTCCAGAGCGGACAGGCCGCGCCGAAACGGGCAAATTGCAGTCTTGTGGCGCTGTGGCGTTTGGTGATGTTGCCAGCCCGGTCGATCTTGGCGAAAAAGATCGGCACGCCTTTCTGACCAGGGCGTTGCAAAGTGCTGAGCCTGTGGGTCACCTGTTCAAGGCTTGCGCCGAAGCGCACGGCCAGAAGTTCCAGATCGTGGCGCAATTCCTGCGCGGCCCGGTGAAATTGCCCATATGGCAGGATCAGCGCGGCGGCGAAATAGTTGTGAAGGCCGATGCGACAGATTTCCGCGGCTTCGGCGCTACGGAAACCGGCGCCGGCCAGCACTCTGTCCACGGTTGCTCCCGCATGAAGCTGGGCGATCTGAAGCGCAAGCTGAAAACAGCGGGTCGGTGCTGCCATGTAGGAACTGAGCGCCAGCGTTTTGCCGGCCGGATCGAAATGCCGGATCAATCCGCCCGCCGCCTCCGTTCTGGTGATATGGACACCGAAGCGGCTGCGTAGATGGGCCGCGAGAATGCCGTAGGTCTCGCCGCCCTCTATCTCCAGTTCGTATGCAAGTTCTTCCGCCAGAAGATCGATCTCGGCAACGTAATTGTCGACGAAGTGGAAGAAATCGCGGACCTCTTCGTAAGGTGTTCTTTCCACCTGCGCGGTTCCCCGCCCCAGCCTGTCATCCAGCTGCACCAGCTGCTCGCTGTTTTGCCGGTAGGCCTGGTGGGCGCGCAAAAGCGCATGGGCAAAACCCGGTGCGTTCTGCGCAATCAGCTTCAGTTCCTGCAGCCCGGGCTCGTAATTCAGGAACAGCGGGTCTTTCAGGGCCTCGCGCACAGCGGAAACCAGCCGGTCGTTTTCGCCGGTTGCCAGCTCCGTTACGTCGAGCTGGAATTTTTCCACCAGCGTCACCAGAACGCTGGCGGAAACGGGTCGCTGATTGTTTTCGATCTGGTTCAGATAACTGGCCGAAATGCCGAGCCGTTCGGCAAACTGCGCCTGCGTAGCGCGGGCGTTTTCGCGAAGGCCGCGGACCTTGCGGCCGATGAAGAGCTTTTCCGTCGCCATGTTGCAACTTTGCAAAATTAATTATTGCAAATATTTATGCCACGCATACGCGCACGATCAAGGCTTCTAGGCGAATGTTTTCTAAGCTATTGATTTTGAGGAAACGCATGGAGGAAACATGCCCAGCATTCTGGAGCAATTGCAGACGCGCCGCGACGAAGCGCGGCTCGGCGGCGGCGTCAAGCGCATTGAGGCGCAGCATGCCAAGGGCAAGCTGACGGCGCGCGAGCGCATCGATGTGTTGCTGGATGAAGGTTCCTTCGAAGAGTACGACATGTACGTTACCCACCGGGCGGTGGATTTCGGCATGGCCGAACAGAAGGTGGCGGGCGATGGAGTCGTTACCGGCTGGGGCACCATCAACGGCCGGCAGGTCTATGTTTTCAGCCAGGATTTTACCGTGCTCGGCGGTTCGCTGTCGGAAACTCATGCCCAGAAAATCTGCAAGATCATGGATATGGCCGTGCGCAACGGCGCGCCCGTGATTGGCCTCAACGACAGTGGCGGCGCGCGCATTCAGGAAGGTGTTGCTTCGCTCGGCGGTTATGCCGACGTTTTCAAGCGCAACGTCATCGCCTCCGGTGTCGTGCCTCAAATCTCTGTCATCATGGGGCCGTGTGCCGGTGGTGCCGTTTATTCGCCTGCCATGACCGACTTCATCTTCATGGTGCGCGATACCTCCTACATGTTCGTAACCGGGCCGGATGTGGTGAAGACCGTGACCAACGAGATCGTCACGGCGGAAGAGCTGGGCGGCGCCTCCACACACACCAAAAAATCCTCCGTTGCCGATGGCGCCTATGAAAACGACATCGAGACACTTGAGCATGTGCGCCTGCTTTTCGATTTCCTGCCGCTGAATAATCAGGAAAAACCGCCGGTCCGGCCTTTTCATGACGATCCCGCACGGTTGGAAGCGCGCCTCGATACGCTGATCCCCGACAGTTCCAACAAGCCATACGATATGAAGGAACTGATCCATGCGCTCGCCGACGAGGGCGATTTCTTCGAGTTGCAGGAGGCGTTTGCCAGAAACATCATCACCGGTTTCATGCGTCTGGAAGGCCAGACGGTAGGCGTCGTCGCAAACCAGCCGATGGTGCTGGCCGGGTGTCTGGATATTGACAGCTCACGCAAGGCCGCCCGCTTCGTGCGCTTCTGCGATGCCTTCAACATTCCCCTGCTGACACTGGTGGATGTGCCCGGTTTCCTGCCGGGAACGGCGCAGGAATATGGCGGCGTCATCAAGCACGGCGCGAAACTGCTGTTTGCCTATTCCGAGGCGACGGTTCCGATGGTGACGCTGATTACCCGCAAGGCCTATGGTGGCGCTTATGACGTGATGGCCTCGAAACATATCGGCGCTGATGTGAACTATGCCTGGCCAACTGCGGAAATCGCTGTCATGGGCGCAAAAGGGGCAGCGGAAATCCTCTATCGCTCGGAGCTTTCCGATCCGGACAAGATCGCCGCGCGCACAAGGGAATATGAGGAGCGTTTCGCCAATCCCTTCGTGGCGGCAGAGCGTGGTTTCATCGATGAGGTCATCATGCCGCATTCCTCGCGCCGCCGCATCGCCCGTGCCTTTGCTTCGCTGCGGGGCAAGAACGTCGAAACCCGCTGGAAAAAGCACGATACCATTCCGCTCTGACCTGCTCTGGGGCTGGAAAAATACTTTGGCCACCTTACTATAATGATGTTCAGGCGCCCGACCTTCGGTGCCCTCCCGAAACGCACAAGGACTGATTTTTATGGCCGAGAACTCCTCCGCAGATAATTTTCCCGCCGGATATGAAGTGCCCAAGGTCTGGACCTGGGACAAGGGTAATGGCGGCCAGTTCGCCAATATCAATCGCCCGATCGCCGGTCCCACCCATGACAAGGAATTGCCGGTCGGCAAACATCCGTTGCAGCTTTATTCGCTGGCAACGCCGAATGGTCAGAAGGTCTCGATCATGCTGGAAGAATTGCTGGCCGCTGGCCACAAGGGCGCCGAATATGATGCCTGGCTGATCAAGATCGGCGAAGGCGACCAGTTCGGCTCCGGTTTTGTCGGCGTCAATCCGAACTCCAAGATCCCGGCGCTGATGGATCATTCGACGCCCGAGCCGACCCGGGTTTTCGAGAGCGGCTCGATCCTCGTTTACCTCGCGGAAAAATTTGGCGCTTTCCTGCCGAAAGAGGGCAATGCCCGCACGCAGGCGCTGAACTGGCTGTTCTGGCAGATGGGTTCCGCCCCCTTCCTCGGCGGCGGTTTCGGCCATTTCTACGCCTACGCCCCGATCAAGATCAAATATGCTATAGACCGTTACGCCATGGAAGTTAAACGCCAGCTTGACGTGCTTGACCGTCATCTGGCCGACAACCGTTATCTGGCGGGCTCGGAATATACGATTGCCGACATGGCCGTCTGGCCCTGGTATGGCAAGATCGCGCTCGGCCAGGCTTATGGCGATGCCGGTGCTTTCCTTGAAGCGGCCGGTTATAAGAACCTTATGCGCTGGACGCTTGAAATCGGCGAACGACCTGCGGTCAAGCGCGGCGTGATCGTCAACAAAACTTCGGGCGATCCGTCCGAACAATTGCATGAACGCCACGATGCCTCCGACTTCGAGCAGAAGACGCAGGACAAAATCGGCAAGGCATAACGAAAAGACTAGAGCGCTTCTGGTTTTAATAGGACCATGAAAGCGCTCTAATTATTTGAATTTACGCATATCCGGACGTAAAAGCGGACCTGCTTTTAATGGAAATGCTTCTGGAAGGACAAAAGATGGCGAACCTGCCCGAAATGACCAAACACAAGGGATTTCCCTCCGGCATGCCGAGCACGGGCATCCAGTTCACCATCCGCCGCGCCAATCCAAAAGGGGTAACGCCCATCAAGATGATACCCCGAAGGGCGCGGGACGATTCCAAGGAACACCGCATCGATGCGGCCTTCCTGCACTCGCTCTGGCACCATTTTGGTCCCGAGCCGTTCGAGCGTGGTAATCTCGACGCGGCCCGCCTCAGCCTGCTGTTCGGCCGCGAGGTCTTGCCGGCGGAAAAGAATTTCGATCCGCTTTCCTACCAGGCGATGCTTGTCATCGACGAGCGCGTCGCCCGGCAGAATTTCCCGGAATCCTTCGAGAACTTTTTCGAGATTTGAGGACGGCGTACGGCATTTGTCGTGAGGGGAAGAGGGGAGAATAACCGCGTGATCAAGAAAATCCTCATCGCCAATCGTGGCGAGATCGCCTGCCGGGTCATCAAGACGGCGAAGAAGATGGGCATTGCGACGGTTGCCGTCTATTCGGATGCTGATGCCAATGCTTTGCATGTGAAGATGGCGGATGAGGCCGTTCATATCGGTCCGGCGCCCTCGTCGCAGTCCTATATCGTCATCGATAAAATCCTTGCTGCGATCGAGAAGACCGGGGCTGATGCGGTGCATCCCGGCTATGGCTTCCTGTCGGAGAACGCTGCCTTTGCCGAGGCGCTGGAGAAGGCGGGTGTGATCTTCATTGGCCCGCCGGTCGGCGCTATCCAGGCCATGGGCGACAAGATCACCTCCAAGAAGCTAGCGGCGGAAGCCGGTGTTTCCACCGTGCCCGGCCATATGGGGCTGATTGGGGATGCAGATGAGGCGGTGAGGATCGCCTCCGAGATCGGTTATCCGGTGATGATCAAGGCCTCGGCCGGCGGCGGCGGAAAGGGCATGCGCATCGCCTTTAACGATGCGGAGGCGCGCGAGGGTTTCCAGTCGTCAAAAAACGAGGCGAAATCTTCCTTTGGGGACGACCGCATCTTCATCGAGAAATTCGTCACCCAGCCGCGCCATATCGAAATTCAGGTGCTGGGCGATCAACACGGCAATATTCTTTACCTTGGCGAGCGAGAGTGCTCTATCCAGCGCCGCAACCAGAAGGTCATCGAGGAAGCGCCATCGCCCTTTCTTGATGAGGCAACGCGCAAGGCCATGGGCGAGCAGGCCGTGGCTCTGTCGAGAGCAGTTGGTTACCATTCGGCCGGAACGGTGGAATTCATCGTCGATGGCGAGCGCAATTTCTACTTTCTGGAAATGAATACGCGCCTGCAGGTGGAACATCCGGTAACGGAACTCGTCACAGGCATTGATCTGGTCGAGCAGATGATCCGCGTGGCATCAGGCGAAAAGCTGTCCTTCGGGCAGACCGATATAAAGTTGAACGGCTGGGCAATCGAAAGCCGGCTTTATGCCGAAGACCCCTATCGTAATTTCTTGCCCTCCATCGGCCGGTTGACACGGTATCGCCCGCCGCAAGAGGGCGAGCAGGAAAACGGCACCGTGATCCGCAACGATACCGGCGTCTTCGAAGGCGGTGAAATCTCGATGTATTACGATCCGATGATCGCCAAGCTTTGTAGCTGGGCAAAGGATCGTGAAACCGCCATCGATGCCATGGGGCAGGCGCTGGATCGTTTCGAAGTGGAGGGCATCGGCCACAATCTGCCGTTCCTCTCGGCTGTCATGCAGCACGAGCGTTTTCGGGCCGGCCGTCTTACGACGGGTTTTATCGCCGAGGAATTTCCGGAGGGCTTTTCCGGGGTCGAGCCCGATGAGGCCTCCGCGCGCAAGCTCGCAGCCATCGCCACCGTTATCCACCAGCGGCTTCAAGACCGTGCGGTCGAAATTTCCGGTACCATTGGCAATCATCGTCGCATTGTCGGTCAGGACTGGGTGGTTTCGCTTGGTCAATCCCGTCGAAGCGTCAGCGTGGAAACCGGTGCTGAAGGCATGGCAATCCTTTTTGAGGATGGTGCTGCGCTGACGGTCGCTACCGGCTGGCTTCCCGGCCGCAGCCTTGGCCTGTTCACGGTGGCGGGCGAGGTGATCGCCGCCAAGGTCGATCTTGCCGGTGCGGCGGTGCGCCTGCGCTGGCGCGGCATGGATGTTCTCGCCCATGTGCGTAGCCCGCGCGTGGCGGAACTGGCGCTGCTGATGCCGGAAAAGCTGCCGCCCGATACGTCGAAACTGTTGCTCTGCCCGATGCCGGGCGTCATCACCGGGATCTCGGTTGGCGAGGGGGACGAGGTGGAAGCCGGTCAGGCGCTGGCGACGGTGGAGGCAATGAAGATGGAAAACATCCTGCGTGCGGAAAAACGCGGCCGGGTCGCCAAAGTGTCGGCAAAGCCGGGCGATAGCCTCGCCGTGGATGAGGTCATCCTCGAATTTGAATAGGGCTTGATACCGTTTTTGAGGAACGGATGAGGGGCGGAGCGGGTTACGGGGTAGGCTGGATTTCGGTCACGATCACCAGTCACAGTACTGAAAATGAAATGCAGAAGGGGAGATATGCATGTCGGGTGAAAAAACGGTGCGGGATTGGCTGCAGCTTGCCGAAAAAGAGCTGAAGCGTTCACCGGATGCACTCGTCTGGCATACGCCCGAAGGCATTGACGTCAAACCGCTTTACACGGCCGATGACCTGAAAAAGGCTTCACATCTCGATGGCCTGCCGGGCTTTGCACCCTTCACGCGCGGCCCGCGCGCCACCATGTATGCCGGGCGGCCATGGACGATCCGCCAATATGCCGGGTTTTCGACTGCCGAAGCTTCCAACGCCTTTTACCGCAAGGCGCTCGCCGCCGGCCAACAGGGGGTTTCGGTCGCCTTCGATCTTGCCACTCATCGCGGATATGACAGCGACCACTCGCGCGTTGAAGGCGATGTCGGTAAGGCGGGCGTAGCGATCGACAGCGTCGAGGACATGAAAATCCTGTTCGATGGCATACCGCTCGAAAAGGTCTCCGTCTCCATGACCATGAACGGGGCCGTCATTCCGGTGCTCGCCAATTTCATCGTTGCGGGGGAAGAGCAGGGTGTCTCGCGTGCCGCACTTTCCGGCACCATCCAGAACGACATTCTCAAGGAGTTCATGGTCCGCAACACCTATATCTACCCGCCCGAGCCTTCGATGCGTATCATTGCTGATATCATTGAATATACGGCGAAGGAGATGCCGAAATTCAACTCCATTTCGATATCCGGCTATCACATGCAGGAGGCAGGTGCCACGCTGGTGCAGGAGCTTGCCTTCACGCTGGCGGATGGGCGGGAATATGTGCGGGCCGCCCTTGCCAAGGGACTGAATGTCGATGATTTCGCCGGCCGCCTGTCGTTCTTTTTTGCCATCGGCATGAATTTCTTCATGGAGGCCGCAAAGCTGCGCGCCGCCCGCTTCCTCTGGTCGCGCATCATGGAAGAGTTCAAGCCGCAAAAGGCGTCGTCGCTCATGCTGCGCACCCATTGCCAGACATCCGGTGTGTCTCTTCAGGAACAGGACCCTTACAATAACATTGTCCGCACCGCTTTCGAGGCCATGTCCGCCGTGCTGGGCGGCACACAATCGCTGCACACCAATTCCTTTGATGAAGCCATTGCCCTGCCGACAGAATTTTCCGCCCGCATCGCCCGCAACACCCAGCTTATTCTCCAGCACGAAACCGGCGTCACCAAGGTCGTCGATCCGCTGGCCGGTTCCTACTACGTCGAAAGCCTGACTGATGAACTGGCGCAAAAAGCCTGGGCGCTGATTGAGGAGGTGGAGGCGCTTGGTGGCATGACCAAAGCGGTGGCCGAAGGCCTGCCCAAGCGATTGATCGAGGAGGCGGCCACGCGTCGGCAGGCGGCCGTGGACAAGGGCGAGGAAGTCATCGTCGGCGTCAACCGCTACCGTCTGGAAACCGAGGAGGATATCGACGTTCTCGATATCGACAACGCCGCCGTACGCGCCGCGCAAATCCGCCGCCTTGAGGACACCAAACGTCGCCGCGACGGCGGGGACGTCTCGAAGGCGCTGGCGGCATTGTCTGAGATTGCCCGCAGCGGCAAGGGTAATATTCTCGAGGCGGCAGTCGTCGCCGCCCGCGCCCGCGCCACCGTCGGCGAGATTTCCGATGCGCTGCGTGCTGTCTTCGGCGATTACGTTGCCGTGCCGGAAGTGGTGGAGGATATTTACGGCGAGGCCTACAAGGACGAGCCGGAGCTTGCCACGCTCGCTACGCGGCTTTCCGGCGTGGCAGAACGGCTCGGCGTCAAACCGCGCATCATGGTCGCAAAGCTCGGGCAGGACGGGCATGATCGCGGCGCGAAGGTGATCGCATCGGCCTTTGGCGATATCGGTTTCGATGTGCTGGCCGGGCCGCTGTTCCAGACGCCTGCCGAGGCAGCCGATCTTGCGGTTCAGAACAAGGTGCATGTGGTCGGCATGTCGTCGCTTGCCGCAGGCCACAAGACGCTCGCGCCGCAGCTTGTGGAGGCGCTCAAACAGAAGGGTGCCCAGGACATCATCGTCGTCGTCGGCGGCGTCATCCCACGCCAGGATTACCAGTTCCTGCTGGACCACGGCGTTTCGGCGATTTTCGGACCCGGCACCAATGTCATGGATGCGGCCAACAAGGTTCTCGATCTGCTCGAAGGCATCCGGCGCAACGCGTGAGAGGAATACGGCCATGTTCGGAAGATTGAACCACGTCGCCCTTGCCGTGCCCGATCTTAATGCCGCGGTTTCGCGATACAGGGCGCTTGGCGCTCAAGTTTCCGAGCCGCAATCCCTGCCCGAACACGGCGTGACAGTGGTTTTCGTTCAGGCTGACAATACCAAGATCGAACTTCTTCATCCGCTTGGAGAGAACTCCCCGATTACCGCCTTCCTCGAAAGAAATCCGGGCGGCGGCACGCATCATCTGTGCTTTGAGGTGCCGGATATTCTGGCCGTGCGAGACGATCTCGTCCAAAAAGGCATCCGCATTTTAGGTGATGGCGAGCCGAAGATCGGCGCGCATGGCAATCCCGTTCTCTTCCTGCATCCAAAGGATATGGGCGGCGTGCTTTACGAGCTTGAGCAGGTCACTCCGACACACGTCTGAAACACAGACCCCGTACCGACATCCCGAAACACGCTGGCGAAGTGATTCACCGGCGGCAGTTGCCGTTCGCTTGTGCTGAAAACATGGGTTTCGTTTGTTTTCTTTTGACATTCGTTTTGTTTTCGTTTTTATGACGATAATCTTTCAACGTAGGGGAAAATGGTCCCCGGCGCTGTCTTGGGAGGCCCTATGTCCGGCGAAAACATATTCGATCTTTTTGTCATCGGCGGTGGCGTGAATGGTTGCGGCATTGCCCGCGATGCCGTGGGTAGGGGCTATTCCGTGGCGCTTGCGGAAAAGGGCGATTTTGCCTCCGGTACGTCTTCGGCAGCCACCAAGCTCATCCATGGCGGCCTGCGTTATCTTGAACATTATGAGTTTCGTCTGGTGCGCGAAGCCTTGATGGAGCGTGAAATTCTGTGGGCCATGGCCCCGCACGTCATCTGGCCCATGCGCTTCGTCCTGCCGCTCCAGAAAGGCGGCGTGCGTCCGGCATGGATGGTCCGGCTTGGCCTCTTTCTTTATGACAACCTCGGCGGCCGCAAGCTTTTGCCGCCGACGCGCACGGTCGATCTTCGGCAAGACCCGGCAGGCAAACCTCTGAAGCCGGTCTTTGCCAAGGCTTTCGAATATTCCGACGGCTGGGTGGACGATGCCCGTTTCGTGGTTCTGAATGCGCGTGACGCGGCGGATCGCGGTGCGACGATCATGAACCGCACGCGGGTCGTTTCCGCACGGCGCGAAGGCGGCTTGTGGCTTATCGTGACGCTGGACGAAAAGACCGGTCGTTCAGCCACGCACAGAGCGCGCATGCTGGTGAATGCCGCTGGCCCATGGGTGGATAACGTGCTGTCCGGCGTGTTCGGCCGCAACGATGTGCGCAATGTTCGTCTCGTGCAGGGCAGCCACATCATCGTGCGCAGGAAGTTTTCCGATCCGCGCGCCTATTTCTTCCAGAACCCGGACAACCGCATCATCTTCGCCATTCCCTATGAGCAAGATTTTACGCTGATCGGCACCACGGACCGCGACTACAAGGGCGATCCGGCCAAGGTACGCATCTCCGAGGAAGAGATTTCCTATCTTTGCAATGCCGCCAGCGAATATTTCAGCGAGCCGGTGAAGCCGGATGATATCGTCTGGACCTATTCCGGCGTGCGCCCGCTTTTCGATGATGGCGCTTCAAAGGCGCAGGAAGCCACACGCGACTATGTGCTGAAGGTTGAAGAGGCAGAGGGCGAAGCGCCGCTACTCAATATCTTCGGCGGCAAGCTGACTACCTACCGGCGGCTGGCGGAACATGCTCTGGAAAAGATCGGCGCAGCCATCGGAGAAAAGGGCAAGCCCTGGACGGCGGGATCGTATCTGCCGGGCGGTGACTTCGGGGCGGAGAGATATGACGCCCAGGTGAGGGCGCTTGTCTCCCGTTACCCATTCCTTGATGGACGCCATGCCGAGCGGCTCATCAGAAACTACGGCACGAAGGCTGCGGAACTGCTCGGTGTCGCCACCGATGTTTCCGGCCTCGGCCGGCATTTCGGCGGCACACTTTACGAATGCGAAGTGCGCTGGCTGGTGGAACACGAATGGGCCTTTGCAGCCGAGGATATTCTCTGGCGGCGCACTAAACAGGGCCTGCGGTTGAGCAGGGACGAGGCTGCCGCTCTGGATGAATTCGTTTCCACGCTGACTGGTGTCAAGGAAAAGGGCGAAGCCGTGACGGAGCAGGCCTGAGCTTTTACGAGTTGTCCCGTCAGTTCCCCGAGTTCCTTGCCGCTCTTTCAGGGCCATCGGCGCTCAATATATAGTCGTCGGCGGCGGACAGAGCGTGTTCCATATGCCCTTCGAACACCAGTTCCGGTTCGTTGGGCGCGATGCCGATTTTTGGCATTCCGCCGAAGCGTACCGACTGCGATTGCGCAAGGCCATCGTGAAGGCCGATTTCCAGAAGATCGAAGTAGCGTGTGCCGGGGCCAGTGATGAAGACCGGCATATGGCCGTGCAGGCTGAACAGACGTGAAAGGCCGTTGCCGAGTGCAAGCCCGGCTGTGCGGAAGGCAAGCCGCGCCATGCGCCCGCCGGCGCGGGCGGAAGCGGCGATCTTGTCCACTTCGGCAATCGGCACGAATTTTGCCGGTTCCGCCTGCGGCGGGGCCTCGAATGCCGAACGCAGGATTGCATAAAACCCTGAATAGGCCTCGATACAGCCTCTGGTGCCGCAGCGGCAGAGGGCGCCATCGGCCAGATGCAGCATATGTCCGAAATTGGGGGCGCTAACCTCTATCCCGCCACCCGCGGCGCGGGCAATGCCGAGGCCAATGCTGTGGCCGAGCGACAGGGTGACAAGTGCCTCCGGTTTCGGGCCGTCCTTTGCCTGCTCCTGCATCCAGATGGCTTTTGCGGCCAGCAGCGTTTCGTTGTTCAGCGTCACGCGGATGCGGCCGTCCTGAGAAATGAGCTGCTGGAAATCTATCTTTTCGGTGCCGAGCACCGGCGACCAGACGAGCACCGCCGCTGCCGCGTCCACAAGCCCCTTGCTGCTGATCGACACCTGAAGAATGTCGTGCCGGTCGATGCGCGAACGGTCCGCAAGCCGTGCAAGGCCGGAGAGGATCGAGCCGCCGAATGACCCTTTTTCAGCCGTGATCCTCTGCTCGGTGAAGCGGTCCACCAGCTTGCCGGCATAGTCGACCAACGAATATTGCACGCTGTCGGACGAAATGATGACGATGGCGACGTGGCAGAAAGCACCATCAGGCCCAAAGAGGATGCGCGGCCGCCCGCGCCCGGCGGCGGCCAGCTGCTCTTTGCGCAGGATGAGGCCGGCCCGCTCGAGTTCCATGGTGATTGCGGAAACGGTGGCGGAGGCAAGCCCGGTGAAGGAGGACATGTCCGTATGGGATAGGCTGCCATGAAGGCGCAGCGCTGCCATCACCGACAGGCTGTTTTTCTGGCGCACCAGTTCCGTGCTTGCAATGGCGGACATGGGCTGGGGTATGCTCCCTGAACGGCTTTTTTCCTGTCGTGCTTATCCCCTCTGATGGCGCACGCCACGAGCAAGATCAAGGCACCCGGATGCTGCCCGCAGCCGTTGTTGACAGCATGGGGAATCTCTGACATTAATTTTCTCGACTGTCGAGAAAATTGTGAAATCACAGAGCCCGACAGCTTTTTCCGGGCGTTTTCCCTGCATGGAGGTGCAGGCTTCGCCCTTACCGGGAGGACATCATGAATTCGTTTGCCAAGCTTTTGGCGGGTACAGCTGTACTCGTTTCCCTGCACACCGCAGCCATTGCTGCTGATCTCGTCGTTGGCGTTTCCTGGTCCAATTTCCAGGAAGAGCGCTGGAAGACGGATGAGGCGGCAATCAAGGCAGCTCTCGACAAGGCCGGTGCGAAGTATATTTCCGCCGATGCGCAGTCGTCCGCCGCAAAACAGCTGACTGACGTGGAATCGCTGATTTCCCAGGGCGCCAATGCGTTGATCATTCTTGCGCAGGACAGCGACGCGATTGGCCCGGCTGTTGAAAAGGCCGTCGCTGAAGGTATTCCGGTGGTGGGTTACGACCGCCTGATCGAAAACAAGAACGCCTTCTACATCACCTTCGACAACAAGGAAGTCGGTCGCCTTCAGGCCGCCGAAGTCTTCAAGGTCAAGCCGGAAGGCAACTACGTCTTCATCAAGGGTTCGTCTTCCGATCCGAATGCGGACTTTCTTTTTGCCGGACAGCAGGAAGTCCTGAAGGCCGCTGTCGACGCGGGCAAGATCAAGAATGTCGGCGAAGCCTATACCGATGGCTGGAAGCCGGAAAATGCCCAGAAGAACATGGAGCAGTTCCTGACCAAGAATAACAACAAGGTCGATGCGGTCGTCGCCTCGAACGACGGAACGGCCGGTGGCGCAATTGCCGCTCTTGCCGCGCAGGGCCTCGCAGGTTCTGTTCCCGTATCCGGTCAGGATGCGGACTTCGCCGCGCTCAACCGCGTAGCCCTCGGCACGCAGACGGTATCTGTCTGGAAGGATAGCCGCGAACTCGGCAAGGAAGCTGCCGGCATCGCGCTGGAACTTGCGGGCGGCAAGAAGATGACGGAAATCAAGGGCGTTGCCGCTTTTGATGGCGGTCCGAAAAAAGTGACGATGCAGTCAGTCTTCCTCAAGCCCATCGCCATTACCAAGGACAATCTGAACGTCGTCATCGACGCCGGCTGGATCAAGAAGGAAACGGCCTGCCAGGGTGTAAAGGCCGGATCCGTCAAGGCCTGCAACTGAGACCGCTAGGTTGATGTTTGGGCGCCGGGCCACCTGTCCGTTGCGCGGCGTCCTTTA